>CAYWLC010000116.1:0-9761 GCA_964458895.1 uncultured Luteolibacter sp.
CCGAGTTGAGCGACTGGATCTGCGAGGGCATCCACTCGAAGCCGAGGAAATGCCGGTCCATGTCCTGGGATTGGAAGATCCACGTCGATCCGGTCTGGTCGAACAAAGCCCAGAACATCGCCACAAACAGATAGAGCGGCAGCAGCTTGAGCATGGTCTTGAGTCCGTCTCCCCGGAACATCTCATGCACGAAGCCCATGCCGCCGGGCGGCACGTGGATGAAACGCTGCCGGCCCAGCCAGAACACCAGGGTGGCCAGCGCCATCAGCACGCCGGGAACGCCGAAGGCCCAATGCGGGCCGTGCCACTCTAACAACCACGGCGTGAGCAGCATCGAGACAAAGGCACCGGTGTTGATGGAGAAGTAGAACCAGTTGAAGATGCGCGAGAGCAGGTGGGCGTTGCGCGCGCCGAACTGGTCGCCGACATGGGCGGACACGCACGGTTTGATGCCGCCCGAGCCCAGGGCGATCAGGCCGAGGCCGGCCATCAGCCACCCTGGCGAGTTGCCGAACACCCCCATGCCCGCCAGCGCCGCATGCCCGCAACAATAGACGATCGAAAGCGCGATGATCGTCCGGTACTTGCCCCAGAACACATCCGCCAGCAGCGCCCCCAGAAATGGTGTTAGATATACCATCCCGTTGAACAAGTGCACATTGGCCGTGGCCTCCGCCTCGTTCATCACCGCCCCGCCCAGCCCGTCCATAAGGTGCAGGTATTGCACCATGAACACGGCCAGCACGGCTTTCATGCCATAGAACGAAAAGCGCTCCGCCGCCTCGTTGCCGATGATGTGCGGCACGCCGGGCGGCACGCCTTCAAGATCAGCGGGCGAGGTGCGGTAGGACATGCCGCCATGGTGAGAGGGAATCCGGCAATTGTGAATCGTGAATTCTCGTCCCTCTGCAACCGCCACAAACTGGAAGGCAGGCGATGATGGAGATGGGCTTGAGCGAAACGCGGAGACGCGGAGGTCGCAGAGGGAGCGCGGAGTGAATGAGGTGCGGCTTGCCAAATAAGGGGAACGGACGTCTCGTTCGTTTACTGGGACAGGAGTGAAATCGAAACGCCAATCCGCCAAGCTCGCCAAGAGAAGAGTTTTGAATCAGGAAAGCAGGAAAAGAATTGAATATTCTGCTAGATTCAGGCGCTCGGAGTCCCGCGTTCACGCGGTCTTATCTGTCATCTGGATCGAAACGCGGAGCTGCGGCTTCGCGCCTCCAATATTCCCTCTTGAAACTTGAAAACTTGAAACTGGCCGCGACCTCCACGCGCTCCGCGCTTCGATATATCCCACTTCCCAAACGTGCCGTCACCGAATTCCGAGCGTATTGATTGGAAACCATCATTTCCCAATACCACCCCTGAAATCTCAGCGTTTCCCTCTGCGACCTCCGCGCCTCCGCGTTTCGATATAACCCATTCCACACGAATTCCGAGCTTGCCATCGTGAAGCGATGATGGGATTGTATCACTGCATCCTAACCCACATTTCCCGCCATGAACCCACTCACACCCTTGGGGAAAGAGCTGGACCGAAACCGGATCGCCGCGGCTTTAAGCGTGATCCCCGGCCTCGGGCACCTATACAAACACCATTACCTCGCCGGCTTCGGCATCCTCATCCCAGGCAACGTGCTGGCGGCTTTCATCACCGCCTTGCTCACCTTCGCCACCCTCGGCTTGTCGATCATCATCGTTCCTGCCGCATGGTTTGCCATCATCGCCTGCTCCGCCTACATGGCCTCCGACGAACACGGCCATCATCCCTGGCTCCATGTCTGGAATTACCATTGGCGTAGCATCTTCCACCGCACGAAAACCACCCCGAAGCCCGCCCTCACCCCAGGGCAGAAGTGATGAGTGGCTGCCGGCACTCGTTCCATAAACCTGCTGCTCATGGAACGGTTCGATAGATATCAGTTTCGCCTCGTCACTGAAAATGACCTTCCCCTTCTAACGCGCTGGCGCAGTGCGCCGCACGTAATTGAATGGTGGGGAGCGCCTGGAATCGAGCGGGAAATTGAAAAACTGGCGGACTCGCGGATTGCGATGTGGATCGTGGAAGACGAGGGGCGGCCATTCGCATTTGCCCAAGACTATGACGTGCACGGCTGGGATCCGCATCCGTTTTCACACCTGCCGTTTGGTTCTCGCGGGATCGACCCGTATATCGGCGAAGTTGACATGCTTGGCCAAGGCCATGGCTCGGCTTTTATTAGGATGCATGTTCAGCGTTTGTTCTCGCAGGGTGTCCTGGCAGTGGGCACGGATCCTCATCCCGCAAACGCCCGTGCCCCGCAGCCCCCCGAATTTCCCGGATTTCTGGTCTTCTGGGGCCTTGTCCGGAAAATCCACTTGCACGGCGGCCCAAAATCAAGGATTCGTCCTTGCGCCCGATTTCCCTCGGGAGCCGCCAAAGATGTCGGGGCGTAGCGCAGTCTGGTAGCGCGCTTCGTTCGGGACTAACAGAAGTTAGTTTTCCCGGATTTTCCTAACTCATCCTGAATCCTCAAGTGGTTGGATTCCATGGGTTTGCAGAAGTGGTTCGTTTTCCTGAATCATCCCGAATTCTCCCATTTTCACACCCACACCGGATAACGAAACCGGATAATGAAAATTTCGTCAACAACGAAACGCGCCACCAAAGTGGCACAAATTCTCAAGATTTCTTAGATGTTCCTTGAGTTCGAAAGGCTGAAAGGCTAGCAATCGATATGGCTAATTCCTTTTGCGCTTTGGAACTTTGCGCTGGCGGAGGCGGTCAGGCTTTGGGGTTGGAAATGGCAGGTTTTTCCCACGCTGCGGCAGTCGAATATGAGCCGCAATTCTGTGCAACTCTGCGTGCAAACCGACCGTCATGGAATGTCCTAAACCAAGACATCCGCGATTTGAACGGGAGAAACTATACCGGTATTGATCTGATTGCCGGTGGCGTCCCATGCCCGCCTTTCAGCATTGCGGGCAAGCAATTGGGCTCAGACGATGAACGTGACATGTTCCCGGCCGCCCTCGCAATTATTCGTGCCGCAAAGCCTAGGGCCGTAATGCTCGAAAACGTCGCAGGACTTGCCTCTGCAAAATTCTCCACCTACCGAAACGAAATCTTGGCGCAGTTGGCAAAGCTCGGATACGACCCGGACTTCAGAATTCTGCAAGCTTCAGACTTCGGCGTTCCGCAGTTGCGTCCAAGATTTGTTCTAGTGGCATTGCGCAGCGCGGATGTCCGCTTCTTTTCTTGGCCCGAGCCACACCACGCCAAAGCGCCAACAGTAGGCGACACGCTTAAAAAGCTCATGGCTTCAGCCGGATGGGGCGGAGCCAAGGAATGGGCAAAACACGCAAACGATATTGCACCCACGGTTGTGGGCGGATCAAAAAAGCACGGCGGACCCGACCTGGGTCCGACCAGAGCAAAGCAAAAATGGAAAGAGCTTGGAGTCGATGGTATGGGCATTGCAAACGCTCCGCCGGATTCTGATCATCCAATCGAGAAGTTCCCCAGGCTAACCGTTCAAATGGTGGCTCGCATCCAAGGGTTTCCTGACTCATGGAAATTTGAGGGCAAGAAAACGATTGCTTATCGCCAGGTGGGAAATGCATTTCCGCCACCAGTGGCCCATGCGGTTGGTTTGTCGATTTCCCGCGCATTCTCACGCGGCACTAATACAGACGATTCGCGTCAATATCGTCTGCTAGAACCCGTAAGTCCCTACAAAATCAATGGCACGAAAAAAAGGCTCCAAAGCGTTAATTCTTGATTTCTTCCTCGCAAACATCGGGAAGGTAATAACCTCGAAAGAGGTTCATGAGGCATCGGGCGGAGCTACCCAAGCCGGACGCAGATTGCGCGAGTTGCGCGATGAAGACGGATGGCAAATCCTTTCCCATAAGGACCGCAATGACCTGAAACCTAACGAATATCTGATGCTGACCGCCAAAAGGCTTCCCGCATTCAAACGCGGTATTTCAAAAGAAGTTAGGGCGCGTGTCCTTGAACGAAACGGCTTCACCTGTCAAATGTGCGGTTTAGCCGCAGGCGATCCCGATCCAATCAACACAACCCGGACAGTTCGCCTGACGATGGGACATATCATTGACAAATCAAAAGGAGGCGAGGACACAATTTCAAATCTTCGGGCAATTTGCACGAATTGCAACGAAGGGCTACAAAACACCTCGCTTCCGAAACCTGACCGAATCGCGCTTCTCGCACAAATTAGACGCGCTACTATTACCGATCAGAAGGCGGTGCTTGAATGGCTTCTCCAAAAATTCAAAATGAGTGCTGCCCCAATCAATCAGAGAGCGTAATTCGAGGATCACCCGATATATCAAAATATTTCGTTAATATTGACCAAGCCGTCCCCAATAAACTCAAAATTCCAAAGAAGAAAAGACAATGAGTCCAAAAACCCTAAATCTGATTCCAATTGATTATCCGTTTGAAACACTGGTTCAGAGGATTGATTCAAATCCAGCAAAATTGAAGCTCGATCCTGAATTCCAGCGCAAATATAAATGGGACAAAGATGGATGGGAGCGCGCCTCAAAGTTTATAGAATCATGTCTAATGAGAATTCCGCTTCCGGCTTGTTACTTCGCTGAAGTTGAGGATGGTTCTCATATTGTCATTGATGGCGTCCAAAGGCTTACAACTATCTCGCGTTTTTTTAAAGACGGGTTCAAGCTTGAAGGAATGACAGCTTTTTCCGAATTGGAAGGGAAAACTTTTTCGGAGTTAGGTGTTTTGAAATCTGAGCTTGAGGGAACAACAATTAGATGTATTGTTCTTCGCAAAGAAAATCCTAAGGAGCTAATCCAAGAAATTTTTTCTAGACTTAATCAAGGAGCGGTCAAGCTTTCTGATCAAGAAATTAGACATGCCGTATATCCAGGAATGCTTGATAAATTGCTCAAAGAATTATCTAGCGTAGCGATAATAAAGACATTCAAAAATATCCAGAAGGAATCACGAGAAGAGGAGGAAATGGTTCTGCGTTTTTTTGCACTCCAAGAAGATTTATATAAATATGGTGATCGTCTATCAAAACACTTAGATGGATATATGCGAGAAAACCAACATTGCGGCGAAGTGGAAGCGGGGAAAATGAAGACGAAATTTACTTCAACATTAAAAAAATGCACAGAAGTTTTTGGGGAGAAAGTGTTTATGGATACGAACAAAGCAAACCCGAGGCAAAGTATTGTTTATTATGATTTGTTGATGCATAGCTTTACTAATATTCCAGCAAGTAAACTAAAAGCACTTAAAGCAAAAATTAAACTAGCTTTTGCAGAACTATGTAATGAATCTGAATTTCAGAGCACATTGTCGGGAGGACTTCAAAATCGCTCATCAATTATTAAGCGCCGCACGCTTTGGAAAAAAAAGATCGATAAACTTCTAGCAAAACATGTTTAGCATACCTAAACAAGAATGCATTAAGCGTCTTGAAGATTTAAAGATACTGCTAGGCGCGGTTAATGGAAGAATTATTGGTGATCCTCCAGACTACTTATTGCAAGCAAATGCGAACTTTTTAAACAAGTCGTTTTTAACAATGGCATGCTCTTACTTAGAATGTTATTTGAAGGAGGTGTCGACTATATGGCTAGATGAGGTAAAAAAACGAGTCATGTCTGCCAAAATCCCAGAAAATCTGATTCGTTGGGAGATGACGCAAAAAACGCCTAACATCGATGGGGAATATAAAAATCTAGCAATTACTAAGAAACAAAAGGATTTAGAGGAGCATCTTTCTGGCAGTCCATTTAGGACAAAAGAGATATTTGGTTATATTGGAATAAAGCTAAAAAATCAGGATGGATGGGAAAATAATAAAGATCAAATTCAGACAATAATAACTAAGCGTAATCGGATTATTCATCACAATGATGATGCTTCGGACATGTCTTTTGGTGACATAATTATATATGTTGATGCAATTATAAGTTATGTGAATGAAATTGCAATGATAATACATTCGCAATATGATCACTCTTAAGACGAGCAAGCAGTCATTATACAATTCAAGAGGAATCCCCGTCTTAATTATGCTTGATTTTGATGATGCTCTATCAGTAACGGCAGCACAGCCCGAGGCTTAACGCTCCGCCTTGGGCGGGCTACGCTTGCCTCTCTGTTGGGGATGGCTTGTGGTTCGGCTCCGTGTGGTGTCGGCCCTTCACCGCTAGCGCGTGCCCATCAATTTCCGGGGATCAGAACACCGATAGGAACACCCGCCCGGACCCAGCCCCGGCGTCCACCCTTGGAGGATCGTGTTTTCCATCACGGCTTCGATCATCCGGCGTCGTTCGTGATAGTCGCGGTTTCCCTTCCACCCAAAAGCATCCCGCAGGGCGCGGGCCACGGTGGCAACCAGCGATTCGACTTGAATGTGTGCGACCTTCGTCCAATCCCAGCACTTGCCGAATCCGGCCCACAGACGCCACCGTCTGAAGGCTTTCGGGCGTTCCTTGGAAAGATACTTGGCAAGGTAGGGCGTCCGCTCCTTGGGCATCCTCATGACATGGATGCGGCCCCAGCCCGAGCGCATGGCGAGCTTGCGGCACGCGTTGACGTCAATTCGCTTGTTGGTCAGCAGATGCACGTGCAGGCCGTGTTCCTTGTGCAGCTCGAAGACACGCAGGCCGCAGGCTTCCGGCCACTGGCGCCGGATCAAGGTCAGGAGGTGATTCCACCGCTTGCGGGTGTCAACCAGGTCGAGGACTTCCGCAAAGGTGAAGGTCCAGAAATAGAGCCGACCCTGTGCAGCGAGACGGTCACAGGATAGGAGGAATGCGGCTTCAGATTTGGTCATTCTGAATCGTTGTTGAGTTGTTCATAGTATGGACAAGGTTAGGGGCGGAGCGGTGCGCGCTGCGCGCGCATCCGCATCCGCCCCTTGTTACTTGTTAGTTACAGAGGAATCACCTCCCGACGATCATCCAGACTGCCCGAAACCGCTCCCTTTTCGATCTTCAGCCCCCGGATTGGGAAAACGTATCGCCCTCCCTTTTTCCACGGTATGCTGACTTGAGCCGGATCGGTTACGGCGGACGGTGGATTGATGTAGAGTCTCGCGGACTGCGCACCCTTCATTCCAACCATCTCGACGAGGATGTATGCCTCCAACGTCGATTTGCTCATTCCGTCCACCTTATCCACCCATGCACGGGTTCCGGCATAACCGGCCCGGAATTCTCCGATCAGGTAACAGCCATCGATCAATATCTGTGTTACATTGTTTGCGTTTGATCCACTCATGCGACCCTCCTTTCCAGTGTTCCGGTCGTTTCCGCGAGGAAGCGCCGGATTTCCTCGACCGCATAGAGCGGACGGCGGATGGCTCTGGAAGGCCGCAGCAGGCCCCGAAGGGCGAGACGGTCAACCGTGATTGGACTTACCCCCAACGCTTGCGCCGCTTCCGTTCTGGAGAGCGCGAGCTTGAGGCCGTTGTTTTTGTTATCGTTATTTTTCATAACGATTCCGACACTATCCCGAATAACCTGGGGAAATACCCCATTGCCTTCGACGGGTTATGGGGTATTCAGTCAAGGCTAGCAATCTAGGGAAAAACAAACGTCACATACCACGCAAAAAAATCTCGAAGGTGTGAATCTCAACCCGCAAACGCTCCGCGCCGCCCTTCCCCCGTGTCGAAAATACGACACCGCGGAAGGCCTCCAAATGCGCAACGGCTCCGGTCTGTCGCGAAGGGCTCGTTCCTCCCCCTTTTCGCGTCAGATCCTCTCCCTTGCCGAACCACGCTTTCGCCTGTCACTTGCCAAAGCTCCGCACTTGCAAGGCTATTTCAACTCAGTTTTCGATGGCCTACCAGCACTTCTGAATCGCATTTTGATGGATTTGCAAACGTTTTCAGTTCTCTTGATTTCGCCAGCACGTTGCTTTCCTAACATTATTATGAGAAACTTATGCACATCATGAACGGAACTCCATTGATCACGGAATAGAGGCCCACATACCGCGATCAATCGATATGCCGGTGTCCTGGTTGTTTCCGCCACGCCCTTTACGTCCTTTGTGATGGCACCTCGCCGGAGAGCTTTCGTATATCCCTCAAAGAACATCGCTTGTTCTCCTACGGACTGCCTTAGAGCATGTCGCATAGCACTCACGACGGCAGAATCAAACTTCGATTTGGCATCAAGAAATGGATTTTCATCCTTTTTGATTTTTTCCTCATCCTTCAGATCTAAATTTATTAGCGAACAAAGTTTTTCGAAAATATCACAGATATAATCCCATACTTTTTGGTCACACAAAGCATGGTAATGAGCCATTGAATGACCGAGAAGGCCCCCGACTAATTTTGCTCTCGCATGGATTTTCCCTTCTTTCGGCCAATGGAGCGTAGAATACATGGGTTTGATTGCTTCGATGGTGGCTCGAAGCTGCCATCCTTCTTCCAATAACTTTTCTTCAAATCCGTCCTCAATTTCTCCGAATAATTTGGAGTAGAAACAATCAAGGCGATCGACGACTAACATGCACCAGTTTTGTTCGGGTATTTCATTCATTCTGTTAGTTTCTCCGCCATGCGGTCGAGGTGTTCGTTGCGCAGGTGGGAATACGTCTTGGCTATCAGCACCCCGCCGTCGCGATGCCCTTGCATGCCAGCAATGGTTTTGAAGTCAATCCCTAACTCAACGGCGCGGGTGATGAAGCAGCGACGCAAAGCCCGTTGGGTGAAATGCGGATAGCCAAGACGTTCACAAGCTCCGGCCAGAGCCTTGCGAATATCCGTCACAGTGAAGACCTTTTCCCCGGCCTTCTTTTGCCCGTCACCGTGCAGGCGCTCCAACAGCGGGCGCACCTGCGGATAGATTGGAATCATGAATCCGGTGTCGGTTTTCTTCCGATAGACCCGGATTCTCCCGCGAGCCAGGTCGATATCATCCCACGATAGGGCGGCCATTTCCGCATTTCCGATGCCCGCCAGTCCCATGAACTCGCAGCAATCAGCCGAGGCCTGGGCGTCCGCATTGCGCTTTTGCGCCCGCATATCGGTCACGATGGCGCGGAACTGTTCCCATGTCGGCGTGTCGCGGATTGGCGTTTCCCGTTTGGCTTGCACCACATCCGCCGCAGGGGACTCAATGATGATCCGATCCTTGACGGCGGCTTCAAAGAATCGGCGGATGAACTGGACGAAATCATTGTAGCTCGATGACGCGTATCGCCCCCGCTGGAGTTTCAGCCAACGCAAAACGTCGCTCGGTTTCACGTCGCGGAGTTTTTGCCCGGTTCCGCCCGGCCACTCGTCGTGCATCCGCTTGGCAATGGCCTCAAACTTCTGGCGGGTCGATTTGCTTTTGTTCTGCGACGAGGCAAGAAAAGTTTCGAGGTAGGCTTTCAATGTGACGTGCGCGACCTCGCTGTCCAATTTCTCCAAATCCTTCCGCAGATCCCGCAACCGACGCTTGGCAAGTTGCCAATCGGTGGTCTTGAGACTCCGGCGAATTTCCTTGCCTCGCACCCAAACGCGGGCATAAAACCCGCCCGTCGACGCGAGCTTGTAAAGGCACTCGCCGACTTTCTCAAAAGACGCTGGATTGTTCTGGGTTGCTCTCACACGCACAATATACCCCGGATAAAAACACCGGACAATGAGAAAAAGAAGGGGTTAAAATCCCGTCATAACTCCCTAATAACCAAGATGTCGGGGCGTAGCGCAGTCTGGTAGCGCGCTTCGTTCGGGACGAAGAGGCCGTGGGTTCGAATCCCGCCGCCC
>CAYWLC010000117.1:0-7991 GCA_964458895.1 uncultured Luteolibacter sp.
GCACCCTTCATGACTATTGAAGGGATCATTCTAACGTTAAGATACGATTATCTCAGATATCCCTCCGGAAAATTGCGCTACACGCCATTTTCCCGACAGATAACGAAGATAGAAAAACATGTTTTCTATTTCATGTCAACTTTTTTTTAAATCAATGTCCTTAAATCAAAATTCTTGTGTGATAGAAATGACAATCGGTTTTTTTCTTCAGCAAAACCATTGCTGTGAAAAAACAGAAAATCATCAACAATATGCTTGAATCCATTCTCGTCTATTCCTTGATAAAATTTTGATCCGATATTATGGTGTAATTTTAAAAATTTTAATTTCAGGCTGAAAAATGGATCACGCAGACATACACATCATATTCCCGAACATAGACAAAACCCTCGTAACCCTTATACAAAACCGGATTGAGGCCATAAATGAAAGTATTAAAAAGCAGGGCCTTCAGATTGATCTTTCTCCGGTTTTGAAATCCGATTTGATCAAAGCCGTCTTTTTCAGTGAGTATATTGCATCCCGCCTCACCCGAAATCCTTTTCTTTTAAAGGATCTCATCGAATCCCGGGATCTTGAAAAAGTTTATTCTTCAAACACATTTGCCGCAAAGCTTGAAAACATTATTTCAAAGGGCATGGATATGGCAGAGGTCAGGAAAATCCTGTTACAGACCAAGGTGTATGAGACCATCAGAATTGCATGGCGGGATCTGACCGGAAAAGCCCCTCTTGAAGAAACGCTGAGCGACCTTTCCTGTCTTGCCGATGCTGTTGTTGCAAGGGCCATGGACAGTATCTATGATTCCCTTTGTAAGCAACATGGCCTGCCGATGGACAGTGAGGGAAATTTCCAGAGAATCATTGTTCTCGGCATGGGCAAGCTGGGTGCCGGTGAATTAAATTTTTCCTCAGACCTTGATCTCATTTTTGTTTATCCCAGGGAAGGCTATACCAATGGGGATAGCATGATTTCCAATGAAGAATTCTTCACTAAAGCCTGCCGCCTGTTTTTAAAATTTTTTTCATCAGGGTCCCATGAAAACAGCCTTTACAGGATTGATACGAGGCTGAGGCCGTTTGGTGACAGCGGTCCGCTGGTCATGAGCAGTGTCTCCTTTGAAGAGTATTACCAGGCCCAGGGAAGAGAATGGGAAAGGTATGCCATGATAAAGGCAAGGCCGGTGGCAGGCGATATCGAGGCCGGGTTCAGGCTTTTGAAAACTCTGAATTCCTTTATCTACAGGCGATATTTTGATTATGGGTCTTTTGATTCCTTCCGGGATATGAAAAACAGGATCATGCTGCAGGTCACCCATAAAAAATTAAAACACAATATCAAGCTGGGGGCAGGCGGAATTCGGGAGATTGAATTTTTCGGGCAATTGTTTCAATTGATCCGGGGAGGCGTCGAACCCAAATTTCAGGAGCGAAGTATTCTTAAGGTTCTGGAATTGCTTGAAACCCATCAATGCATCAATGAGACTACAAAAAAAGATCTCAAAAATGCCTATTGTTTTTTAAGAATGGTTGAGAACAGGCTTCAGGCCTATGCAGATCTTCAAACCCACGATATCCCGGAAAAAGAAGATCAGCAAAAAATCCTTGCATTTTCAATGGGATATGGTGAATGGGAGGGGTTTGCAAGGGATCTCAACCATCATATGCAACAGGTTCACCATCATTTTAACCAGCTTCTTTTGACGGAAGAAGAGGGCAAACCCGACACATCCACACAGGCGCTCAAGGAATTATGGATCAATATCAATGACCCGCAGTTTGCCGCAGACTCAGTGGTCATCCAGGGGTTTAAGGATTCAGACAGGGTTCTTAGTATACTCAGATCCCTTGAAGAACATCCCAATACCCGGCAGTTGACCACCAACGGGAGAAAAAAACTGGCCCGGCTCATTCCTGTGATGGTCCGGAAAATAGGGCTTCAGGAGGATCCTGAAGCCATTTTGATGAAGCTCATTGATCTGATCATCACCATTGAAAGAAGGACCTGTTATCTATCGCTTCTGATCGAAAATAAAAGCGCCCTTGAAAACCTGATCACTCTAGCAAAGAAGAGCCCCTGGATCATTACCTTTCTTTCAAAACATCCGGCTTTGCTGGATGAACTCATGCATCCGTCCACCCTGTATAGCCCGCCGGGCAAAAAAGCCCTGGAAAATGAAATGGAACGTCGCATGGCCGCTATCCCTTCCGGAGAAATTGAATTTCTTCTGGAGGAAGTGTGCATCTTCCGGCAGGTCAATATGCTGAGGGTTTCTGCGGCAGATGTCAGCGGGAATTATCCATTGATGAAAGTCAGCGATCATCTCACTTATATTGCAGAAACAGTTCTTAACCGGGTGCTTCAGATCGCCTGGAATATTGTGTCGCAAAAATACGGGATTCCTGACACTGTATCAGGGCAACGCCTGGATGACTGCGGGTTTGCCATTATTGCCTATGGTAAGGTGGGTGGACTGGAAATGGGATATAAGTCGGATCTGGATATTGTGTTTCTCCATAAAGGGGATGCCGGAGTTACAAAAGGTCAACCCAAGAGTATCGACACCAGCCGGTTTTATTCAAATCTGGGCCAGAGAATCATTAATGCCCTGACCGTACATACCCCTGCCGGCACTCTTTATGGCGCGGATATGAGGCTTCGGCCGGGAGGCGCGTCCGGAATGATTGTTTCCCATATCGATGCCTTTGAAGACTATCTGAAGCATCAGGCCTGGACCTGGGAACACCAAGCCTTGATCCGGGCAAGATGGGTCGCCGGGGATAAAATTCTTGGCTCACGGTTTGAGGAAATCAGAAAAGCGATTCTGGTTAAAAAAAGAGATGGGATAACCTTACAAAAAGAGGTCGGCTTAATGCGGGAAAGAATCAGGGAAGAGCATTTGAAAGCCTCAAAAGACCAATTTGATTTAAAGCAGTCCCGGGGGGGGATGGTGGATATTGAATTTCTGGTTCAGTACCTGGTTTTAAAAAATGCCCATGCCTTCCCGGATTTGACCCTCTGGACGGACAATATGAGGCTCCTTGAAGGCCTTAATGCAGAGGAGATCATTACAGATTGTGAAAGCCAAAGGCTCCAGGATGCATACCTTTCCATACGAAAATCAATACACAGCCTGAACCTCCAGGAAAAAAGTCTTGAGATACCCGCCTCTTTTTTTCCGGAGATCAGAAAACAGGTAATGGAAATATATGATAAATACCTGACGGATTGAAACAGATTGAAAAATGGATCAGGAAATCATGACAAGGCAGAGCCATGGCCAATAGGTAATGATGAGGACAGCCAGGAGCAGTACCATCATAAACGGGATTGTGGCCCGGTATATTTCAATAATGGGCTTGTTAAACCGGTATCCGGCAATGAAAAGGTTCATCCCTACAGGCGGCGTTAAATATCCGATCTGCATATTGGCCAGAAAAATAATTCCCAGATGAATGGGATCAACCCCGTACTCTTGAGCGATGGGCAGTATCAGTGGTACCATGATGATAATGGCTGAAAAAATATCCAGCATGGTCCCGAGAATCAGAAGAAAAATATTCAGTAGAATCAGGAAAACAAATTTACTTCCGATAAAAATCTTGCAGATATTAAAAATTTTCATGGGGACTTCAGCGTCAATGAGGTAATTTGTAAATGCAAGGCATACCCCGAGAATCAGAAGGATACCCCCCACCATCACCATGGAATCCCTGATGATGGTGGGGAGATCGGAAAGTTTCACTTCCCTGTAAACCAGGACCTCGATGATCAGTACATACATGGCGGTTACGGCAGCCGCTTCAGACACGGCAAAATACCCGGAATAAACACCGGCAAATACAAAAACCGGCAGGGGAATTTCCCAGATGGATTCCCGGACAGTCGCAAAAACGTTTTTCAGGGTAAAAGGCGTCAGGGGAACCGGAGTTTTCCTATTTGCCCAGATGCTCCACAAGGAGAGAAGAACGATCATTAAAAGCGCGGGCAGAATCCCTGCAATAAATAATTTTTCAATGGAAACCGCCTGCCCTGCATCCATCTGCTGGGCAATGACCCCATAAAGGATGAGGGGAAGGGATGGCGGCAAAAGAAGACCGAGGCTCCCGGAAGTCGTCACAAGCCCAAGGCTGAAATTGTCTTTATAACCGGCCTGTTTCAGAGCAGGATACAAAAGGGCGCCCATGGCGACAATGGTGACGCCGGAGGCGCCGGTCAATGCCGTAAAAACGGCACAGACGACAAAGGCGACGATGGCAAGACCGCCCGGTATCCATCCCAGCAGAGCTTGGGTCAGCCGCACAAGACGTTCCGAGGTCTTGCTCCGGCTCAAGATGTAGCCTGCAAAGGTGAATAGGGGCAGGGCAATCAGGATGGGGGTGTCGGCAATGCGGTAAAGCTCAATGGCCATGACGGACAAATCAATATCACCGACATGGAATCCCAGCATGGCACCGGCAATAATAATGGAAAAAAGTGGTGCCCCAAGAAAGGCAAATAGAATGATAATGCCGGTCAATAACAGTGTCATTTTGAGTTCTGCTTAGAAAAATCGAAAAGGGTCGTAAATGATAATAAAAGGTATCTGAAGCTGATGACGGTAAATGATACCGGAATGATACTTTGGCATACCCATACCGGGATGCCGGCAAAGGCAATCACACCATCCAATTTTTCCATCGTGACAAAATTAAAGCTGAACCAGGCCATAGCAGCACAGATAAAGGAGGTGAAAATACCGACCAAAACAGTTGAAAGTATTTGAATTTGTCTCGGAAGATATCTTGAAATCAGGTCAATGTTGACATGGCTGTTGTTCCGGCTTGCAACCATGGCTCCCATGAGGCTGATCCAAAGCACCAGAACCCGGATAAGTTCATCACCAAATCTTATTCCGGAATCAAAGAGATTTCTTGCAAAGATTTGAAAAACGGCAACAACCACCATTAAGAGAAGAAGACTGATAAGGATGCTGTCCTCAACTTTTTGAAGAATCCGGATTCCTTGTCGGATGCGATCTGTTGTTTTACCGGCCATCAGGGTTTGCTTTTTTTTGAATGGAAATCGTTCAGGTGTGCATTCAATTTGTCTACGACATCCTGGGGGAGAACTCCGGACTCAACCATCTCTTTGGAGGCAAGGTCCGCAATCCTGTACCACTCTTCCCTGGCTTGTTTCGGAGGAGTGGTAAAGGTAATCCCTCTGCTTTTAAGGGTTTCAATGGCGTCAATATCATCTTTACGATTCTGAATATCAATTTCTTTTAAGGCCGAAATCATGACACGGGAGATGATCCGGCGGTCAGCCTCGTCGATTTTCATAAATTGAGTCTTATCAATGGCCAGTGCAGCATGAAGATAAATCAAGGGAATATTCATGACATATTTGATCTGATTGTGCCATTGCAGCACAACTGCGCCCACAGGGGATGTGCCGATTGTATCAATCAATCCTGTCTGGAGGCTGGTTCTGACATCGGAAATAGGCAGGGGAATCGGGGTAATGCCGAATACTTTTATGGAATCCTGGCTGATGTGATCATTGTCGGGAATCCATACTTTCCGTTTTCTTAAATCCTCTACAGTCTCAACGGGCTCCTTGGACATGATATAGGCAAACCCTCCGCCGATGACCCCAAAAACAACAAATCCGCCTTTGTCGAGTCCTTCAATAATATAGGAATCCAGAAATTGCCGGATATAGTCTACCTCTTCAAGGTTTTGGAATTTAAACGGCTGAGCATAAATCTGGTTTGCCGGGAAGAACTGGGAAAGGCTGCCGGCTACAAAGGCTCCTCCCTGTAGCTGACCGATGCGGACTTTTCTTAACACCGCACTGTCATTTCCCATGACACCACCAGGGTAAAATTTGATGGTAATGCGTTTTTCGGTTTCTTTTTCAACCTGATCCGCTCCTTTACGCATTTTTTCCATCCACATGGACCCTTCAGGGGATATAGTGGCGATTTTCAGGGTGACGGCAGATGCAATATCGGTAAAAAATATGAAAACCAGCAGCCCAATCAGACTGGCAATTTTTTTTGAAACCATAGGATTCTCCATTTCAATAATATCTAAAAGTAGTCATCCGCACTGATGATCAATTCATGGGCCTGTTTTTGTGCCCAGGTGTTGACAAGCGTATATCCCGGTATATGAGGGTCGGCCGCAATGACCTCATTGAGCAGTTGATCATGAAGTGTCCGGTCAAAGATGATTCTTGCATACAGTTTGGCATAGAGGACTTTGACCATCAGATTTTTTCCCTGGGATAAAAGAACAGCTTTTTCAAAATGCGCTTTCCCCTGCTCCGGTTTGCCGCCGACAGAAGGCGGCAGAAAAGTTGAAAGGGTCGCGAGATACAGGTGGGCAGCCCCGTCTCTATAGGGTTCATCCAGCTCAATCACCCGTTGCATGATGAGCTCGATATGGGAAATATCGGCAATGGCATTTAAATCGTCCGTATTGGCCATGATCCAGGAAGCCCAGGCATTGCCAAGTGCAAAAAGAACCGGAACATCATTTTTCTTCATGTTGGAAAGAATAATTTTCAGTTCATCAAAGGATCTGGATTTAAGACCGCAAGCCTCTTTTTTTTCAATACAAATTGCCTTACCGGCATAATTCATGGCCTTATCCGCCATTTTTTTTGATCTTTCTTCGTCTCTTACAAAAACATCTGAATAGGCAGTGTATAATTGAGCTGCCGTGGCAAGCATCTCTGAATTTTCAGGGTCTTTAGCGATCATACTGTCGATCATCAAAAGATAGGCTGGAGCACCGCTTTCCACAAGAGAAAGGTCGTCATTGTTTAAAATCGATTTTGAAAGATGGCCCATCATGTCGGAAGTAGCCGATTTCATAATCATTGAACACCCGGATAAAGAAAAAAAACCGATGATACAAAAACATGTAAGAACGGTATTTAATAAGAAGGATTTCATGTCATGAGTCAACAGCCGACTAAAATTCATATGATGAGCAAGTCCTTTGTCTGTTTAAGCATTTCAATCCATGTTAATTATGGATCAGGAAATTAGCGTGTTTGAAAAAAAAATGCAACAAGGATTCGTGTCCTAATTATTTTTAAATACAGCCACATAGGGCTTGCTTTTTTTCCATGAACAGGACACCTTGCTGAGGGTATGAACCCGCATGGGGTTTCAGGGGGGGGGATGGGCCATTTACTGGGGATAGGATTAATATTAATTTCAGCCGCCTGCTTCGGTGCCATGGCCATTTTCGGCAAATTTGCCTCTGCCTCCGGCATCAGCACCCATTCCCTCCTGTTTTTCAGATTTTTCATCGCCGCCCTGGTGATGACGCCCATTGCCCTTTTGCAGAAAAGAAGATTTCCAAGGGGCCGAGACCTGATCATCCTTACGGCCATGGGGTTTATCGGGTATGCGGGCGTATCCTTCTGCTATTTCACGGCACTGAACCATATTTCACCAGGGCTTTTGGCCATCCTCCTGTATTTATACCCGGTCATGGTGGCTGGCCTGTCCTTTTTTTTCCTGAAGGAGTCTTTTACGAGAAATAAAGTCCTGGCCTTGATCCTGGCCATTTCCGGGGCCATCCTGGTCATCGGCCTGGATACGGGAGGAAACAGGACCGGGGTCCTTTTGGGAATCAGCGCGGCGGTGATTTATGCTTTTTACAATGTCGTCGTCGGCAGCGTCATGGGCAGAAACGACGCCTTTACCGCAAGCCTTGTGGTGATCGCATCCTCCGGGTTTTTCTATTTTATCTATAATCTCAAAGCCGGGTTTTTCATCCCCGGCCCCGGAATCGCCTGGCTCCACATCCTTGCCATTGCCGTCCTTTCCACGGCCCTTGCCATTTATACCTATTTTCTGGGCATGAAACTGGCCGGGGCCGTGAACGCCTCCATGCTGTCCACCTTTGAACCGGTCACCACGGTGGGGCTTTCCGCCGTCTTTCTGGGGCAGCCCATCGGATGGATGCAGGCGGCGGGCACGGCCCTGATCC
>CAYWLC010000117.1:8001-9553 GCA_964458895.1 uncultured Luteolibacter sp.
GCTTTATTAGACATAACATGATTCCAAATCAATGTGGAGAATCCCATGACGTCGATCAGACGAAATATTTCCGATAAAGTATTGGCTTATGCAAGTCAATACCCGGTTGTGACGATAACAGGCCCGAGGCAGTCCGGGAAAACCACACTCTGTAAAATGATATTTCCTGAAAAAGCATATATATCTCTTGAAGATGTGGATGAGCGAAGGTTTGCCAAAGAAGATCCCAGAGGATTTTTAAATCGTTTTCCGGATGGCGCCATTATTGATGAAATCCAGCGGGAACCGGATTTGATGTCCTATATCCAGACCCTTGTGGATGAAAAAAAGAAAGACGGCTTGTTTATTTTGACCGGGAGTCAACAGTTTGACCTGATGGAGACAATGACTCAGTCCCTTGCCGGAAGGAGCGCCATTGTAAATCTTTTGCCGCTTTCTTACGATGAGGCATATCAGAATAACAGACACGAAACTGTCATGGACGAGGTTTTATTCAAAGGCTTTTATCCCCGGATATTTGATAAAAACCTTGATCCTGTCGAGGCCATGCAGTTTTATGTCAACACCTATGTGGAAAGGGATCTTCGAAGGCTGATCAATATTAAGGATCTGTCGCCATTTGAAATTTTTCTGAAACTCTGCGCCGGAAGAACCGGTCAGATTTTAAATCTGTCATCTCTTGGCAATGATTGCGGGGTCAATCATAATACCGTGAAATCCTGGATATCTGTGCTTGAGGCAAGTTTTATCATCAAGCTTCTCAGGCCATATTACAAGAATTTTAACAAACGCCTGATCAAGGCACCCAAACTCTATTTCCTGGATACCGGGCTTGCATCCTTTCTTCTTGGAATCACTAAAGCTGACCAGATGTTCTCCCACCCGTTAAAAGGGGCTATTTTTGAAACCTATGTATTTTCTGAACTGTTAAAGGCAAGATATAACAGAGGGAAAGCCGACAATCTGTATTATTTCCGTGACAGTAAGGGAAATGAGGTAGACGTAATCTGTGATAATGGAAATTCGCTTTTGCAGATTGAAATCAAATCCGGACAGACGGTTAACTCCGATTATTTCAAAGGCCTGGAATATTTTTCAGGGCTCTCTGACATACCGGTTGAATCTTCCTTGATTTATGGGGGGACTCAGTCCTATACCCGGAATAATGTTCAGGTTGTCGACTGGCAGAGCATTTCTGAGATGTAAGACAAAATCTTCATGCCCTTCATGGTAAAAATTATTGAACGAGGATATGAGCAAGGTCGAACAGAGAAGATATCCGGAATACTGCCATATTTCCGTCTTCACCGGTCACACGGCTTTCTCCGCCTAAAAGAAAGCAGGACGGCATGGGTATGGCATTGGCGGCCAGGATATCATTGACGGAATCACCGATAAAAAGCGCTCTGTCCGGTGAAACACCCAATTTTTCAAGGGCCACGATCAGGCTTTCAGGAGATGGTTTGATATAAGAGACATCGTTCCTTGACAGAATAATCTCAAAAAACCCTTCCAGGTTGAACCGGGCAAGCACGCTTTTGACAGCTTGAGC
>CAYWLC010000118.1:0-9527 GCA_964458895.1 uncultured Luteolibacter sp.
CTTAGCATGTTCGAAAGAACAGCTCAAGAGAATATTGAGTCAATTTCCGCTCCACCCGTTCGCTCTGCCATTCGACTGCGAGATCGATCCTCTTCCGGGACTCTCGACTCGAGCAAGTGGCCAGCCGCCAAGGCCTCATTCACTCCGCGCTCCCTCTGCGACCTCTGCGCCTCCGCGTTTCGATCCTAACATGAAAAAGACCGCGTGAACGCGGAACTCCCAGCGCACCTGACCCTAGCAGATGATTCAAATCTTTTCCTGCTTTCCTGCCTTCCTCATTCAAAATTCTTCCCTTGGCGAGCACGGCGTCTTGTATGTCGATTCCACCTCATTCACTCCGCGCTCCCTCTGCGACCTCCGCGCCTCAGCGTTTCGATTCCACTCATCCACGATCTCCTATTCTCTCGTTAAAGGGGGCAGACCACCGCTGCAGTTCTAACTGACATTGGGCTCCAGTGTGTAACTATCCTTGCCGTCTTTGACGAGCCAGCCCTGATCGGCTAGTTGTTTGCGCAGGGTGTCGGACTCCGCCCAGTCTTTGGCGAGGCGGGCCTGCCAGCGGGATTCTGCCAGGGCGCGGATGGGGTCGGGGATCTCCAGGGCATGGGAGGATTCCTCCGGCAGGACGAGTCCGAGCGCGCGCAGCACGCGGTTGAATCCGGCGAGCGCGGCGGCGGCGTTTTTGCCTGTTAGAGTGGTGGTTTCACGCAGGCCGGTGAAGAGTCCGCCGAGCGCGGCGGGGGTGTTGAGGTCGTCGTTAAGGCTGGACCATGCGGGCTCGAAGGGGCCGAAGCCGGCGGCTTCGAGCAGGGTGTCGCCGCCCATCCTTGCGGCGAGCGCGCGTGCGCCCTTGGTGAGTTTGGCCAGCGCCTCGCGCGCTGCTGTTAGAGAATCGAGGGTGAAGTTGAGTTGTTTGCGGTAGTGCCCGCCTAACAAAACATAACGGACCTCCATCGGCGTGAAGCCGCGCGATGCGAGATCCTCGAGTGTGTACAGGTTGCCCTGCGACTTCGACATTTTCGCGCCATCGACCAGGAGGTGGGTGGTGTGGAACCAATGTGCGGCAAAATGCCCGCCACAGGCGCAGGCGCTCTGGGCGATTTCATTTTCATGATGCGGGAACACCAGGTCCACACCGCCGGCATGGAGGTCGAACGAATCGCCGAGGTATTGATGGATCATGGCGGAGCATTCGAGGTGCCAGCCGGGGCGTCCGTCGCCCCATGGGGACGGCCAGAAGTTCTCACCATCCTCCGGGCGGCGGGATTTCCACAGCACGAAGTCCGACACGCTGTCCTTTTCGTATTCGTCGGCGTTGGCGCGGGAGTTCTGGGTTTTCCCGAGGTCCAACTCGCGTTGGTCGAGGTGTGAGAGTTTTCCGTAGGCGGGAAATGAGGCGATTTTGAAATACACCGAGCCGTCGCCGGATGCATAGGCATGGCCCTTGTTCACCAGGGCCTCGATCATGGCGATCTGCTGTGGGATGTGCTCGACCGCCCGGGGTTCGATGTGCGGGGGCAGCAGTCCGAGCTTTTCGCAGTCGGTATGGAATTGTTGTGTCCACCCTAACGTAAAATCTGCTAGAGATTGACCGTTTTTCCGGGAGTCGCGGATGGTTTTGTCATCCACATCGGTGATGTTGCGGACGTGCAGGGTGCGGGTGCCACCGGTTTCCAGCGTGCGGCGCAGCACATCCTGCAGGACAAAGGTGCGGAAATTGCCAATGTGCGCCGGCCCGTAAACCGTCGGGCCGCAGCAGTAAAATCGAAAGGTTGTGCCATCGATGGGGCGCAACTCGTGCACAGTCCGGGTCAGCGTGTCAAAAAGCCGCATGGCCTTGGTGTAGGCGGCGGCGGCGCAAGAGCCAAGTGGAATCCTCCGCTCACATCAGAAGAAATTGACGCAGATCGGGATGAAATTGAATCCGATCGCGTCGGGCAGGGATACATAGGAAATTGAAACCACGAAAAGGCACGAAAGCCAATGAATTTGGGGCTTGGTTCCTCTCAGCTTCAAGATGAGGTGATGCAATGTCGCAAATCTCTGATCTGGCATCAATGGCCGGCCGCTGTGGGCGCGGCTGCGGGTTGTTTGAGTTTTCCGTTGTCAAAAAGCCAGCATGCGCTCTGATAGAAAACGCCTGTGTCGTGCAGCATGGAGGCGGAAGTGGAGGGATCCATGGGTGTGTATGCGCCGCTGGCCCGGTCGCATGTGTAGGCGGAGTTTTTCCTGCTTGGCATGAGGATGGCGATGCCCTTATCGCGCAGCAGGGCGATTTTCTGATAGTTGCTGATAAATGCGCGACCGGGGATGTTGGAGGCGCACGGGGCGAGCAGGTCGTGGCCATAGCCGAGGGTGTCATGGGACCAGTTGAGCAGGCCGAAAACGGTGGGCATGGCATCGATTTGACTGCACAAGGTGGTGACCGTATGAGCGGGCACGAGCTCCGGGTTGTAGATCATGGCCGGAATTTGGTAATGGGTGACCTCAAGTTCGGTTTTGCCTGCGCTGCTGGCGCAATGGTCGGCGATAATGACGAACAAGGTATTCTTAAACCACGGGTGTTTGACGGCTTCGTCGAGGAAGTTTCCAAGGGCCCAATCGGCGTATTTCACCGCGGCTTTTTTGCGATGGGACGGCATGTCGATGCGGTTGGCGGGGAAATCGTAGGGCCGGTGGTTGCTGGTGGTCATGCAGAAAAAATGGAACGGTTTGGCTGAGGCATGGTTGGCATCGGCGCTGGCGATGACTTTGTGATAGAGGTCCTCATCGCAGGCACCCCAGGCGGTTTTGAAGGAGACGTCCCGTGGATCCCAGGCGGTGGCATCCATGATGCGGCATCCCGAGGTGGAGAAATAGCGGTTCATGAAATCGAAGCGGCCCTCGCCGCCATAGAAGAATGCGCAGTCATAGCCGCGGTCGAGAAAGGGGGTGAAGGTCGTCACGAGGTGGGTTCCTTCCGGCCGGTAGATGATGGCATGGCCCGGGGTGGGTGGGAGCCCGAGGGTGATGGCTTCCATGCCGCGCACGGTTCTGGTTCCTGTGGCGTAGAGGTTGTTGAAAAACAGGGACTCTTTGGCGAGGCGGTTCAGATTCGGGGTGATGGCGGATTTTTTGCTGGAGGCGGTCAAGTATTCACCGCTCATGCTTTCCATGCAGATGATGATCACGTTGCGCTGGTGTTCCGGGCCGCTGGTCCTGATGCTGCGCTTGAGTTCGTCGGGAGCGGGCGAGGTGGCGGATTCGTTAGGGGTGACCAGTAGATGTTTCGCCTCGCGGAGTGCCTGATCCTGCGGCAAACTGCTGTACCACACTGTGTATTCGAGTTCCATGTTTCTGAGTGCCGCGAAGAATGACCAGCAGCCGTTTTTGGCGAGTTCGCCGTGGTATGGATTGGTGAATGCCGGCAGGGACGTTTGATCGACGAAGCGCACCGCGAGGGCGGCAACGGCGAGGCATGCGAGCGGCCAGAAGGTGCGGGCCAGTGGCGAGGACGGGGCGTTTTGAGCCCATGGTAGGAGTCCGGACCGATTCATGAACCAAACGACCATAACAGCGAGTGCGATGATGCCCGAGAAGATAGGCACCATGGGATAAGACTGGACAATGTTAGTTAGAACTTCCTGGGTCCATAACAGATAGTCGACTGCGATCATGTTGAAGCGCACGCCGAACTCGTCCCAAAAGAACCACTCCGCCGTGGTGATGAAGATGAGCATGCCCACATAGAGGGTCATCAGACCGAGTTGGAGGATGTGGCCGACGCGGGATTTCAGCCAGGAAACCGGGGTGAGTGCGCTGAGGAACACCCATGGCAGGGATGCGAAGATCGCCGCGGCAGCGTCATAGCAAGCGCCGCACGCGAAAGCCCCGGCAATCGAGGCATCCCAATTCAGGTCGCGGATGGAGGTGAGGCCAAGGATGATGCGGGAGAGCAGAGAGATAGCGAAGAACGTGGCGAAGGCGATGAGCGTAATACGCGCGTGACTGGAGCGGAAGAGAAGGCGCATGGATTGGAGTGCCGGTGCGGCGGGTCATTTAGGTATAGAACAACGGGGACTCACTGGTTTCAGAACGAAAACCAGCCGCCCTTTTTTTTGCGTATGTAGGAGCCATCGCCCACGGAGAGGACTTCGAGGTGGACGGTGGTCAGGCCATGGTCATAGAAGCCGAGTTTTTTGGCGGCGCGGGGAGTGACGTCGAGGCAGCGCTGGGCGATGAAGGGACCGCGGTCGTTGAGGCGGATTTTGACCGATCTGCCGTTTTTCAGGTTGGTGACTTTCACCAGGCAGGGGAGGGGAAGGGTCTTGTGGGCGCCGGTCAGGTGCCATGGCATGACTTTTTCCCCCAGCGAGGTGCTTCCGCGTTTGAGGCCGAAGAATGTGGATTCATTGTACCACGAGCAGGTGCCGGTTTCCTGATAGTCGAGCGCGGCCTTCACGCTCATGGGCTGATAGTCATGGCCGCGCTCGTGGTAGGCGCGTGTCATGTAGCCGCGGTAGTTGGCGGGTCTGGACGAGCAGGATGCTAACAGAACAACGAGAGTTCCCAACGCGGCGATGGCCGATGGTTTGAGCAAAGGCGGCAGCTTCATGTTAGATTCTGGGTGGCGGGACGTGTCCGCCGGATAGTCAGCGTTTGCGCTCGCGCACGACCTGGAGTGTGGTGGCCACTTTTTCCTTGAGTTCCTTGCCGGGTTTGAACTTCACGGCGGCGCGGGCGGGAATGGGGACATCCTTGCCGGGTTGTTTGGGATTGCGTCCGATTTTGGCTTTCATTTCGCGGACCTCGAAGGTTCCGAAATTGCGCATCACCACCGTGTCACCTTGTGCGAGGGCTTCCGTGATTTCATCGATGAGGGTCTGCACCACTTCCAGGATGACTTGTTGGGTGAGTTCAAGGCTCTTGGCTCCCAGCAGATCGGTGATTTTAATCGCGAGTTCGCGTTTGGTAATGGTGGCCATAAAGGGATGAGCGGTTGGGACAATCGGGATGCGGGCGGATTGAACAACGTCGGATGCCGAGTTGTCCCGCAAAAAATCGAGGATTTTCCAAAGAATCAAGTTGGGTCGTCGGGCAAATCCCCGGCGTTTTCCGCAGGGTGGCCAAGAACTGCGGAGGTCGTGCGGAAATGGAGCTTGGCGGATTTTCCCAAGGCGTCCGCGCCATGGCGGGCCAGCAGGTCGCGAGCGGCCTGAATCACGGCATCGGAGGCGCCCAGCGGGAGCTTCAGGCCGCAGGCGGCGGATGTTTTGTCCATCCAATCGATGAAGCGTTCCCGAGCGAGGATGGAAGCGGCGGCGACGGCGGTGTCGGATTCGCCTTTGGTGCGTTGATCGAGTTGCAGGGTGAGGCCTTTGGAGCGGAGCGCGCGTTGGAGGACCTCCGGGCGGGCGAACTGGTCACTTAGCGCGCGCGAGCAGTCCGGACGTGCGGCGGCGAGTTTTTCAATCACGCGGGCGTGGCCCCAGGCTAACAGGCGGTTGAGGTTGCCGAAGGAGCTGTGCATTTCATTGTATCGCTCCGGGCCGATGGAGACGACTTCCGCGGTGCATCCCGGTGTTGCGCGGATGATGGCGGCGAGATGGCGGATGCGCGCGGCACTGGTGACGCGTTTGGAGTCCATGATGCCGGCATCGATCAGGTGGCGGGTGATGGTGGCATCCGTGAATACTCCGGCAATCACCAACGGTCCGAAAAAATCGCCTTTGCCGCTTTCGTCGATACCGAAGTGGGGGGCGAAGTGATCAGGGTCGAGGATTTCCTCATAACCGAGGCGGGCCTCGCCGAGGACTTCCGGTTCCAAGGTGAAGCGGATGAAATCCTCCGTGTCCTTGCCCTGCACCAGCACCTTGGGGCCTTTCTGATAGACCGTGACGTTCAGTTTGCCCTTGTGCGCCGCGAACAGGGCGTGGGGTTTGTTTTCGAAATCATAACCCTGGCGCTCCAGCACCTTGCGGAGTTGCGCCACTTGCCCGGGGGTGAGAGCTGCGGTGTGGGTGGTCATGGGGCGCGGGACGGCCCTGTTAGAGCTTGCGCATTTCGTCTTCCAGGCGCTCGGCCAGCCATTGTTTCAACATCGACTGATAGTTGAGGAAGCGCGAGCGGGCGATGCGCTTGATGCGTGAGAGCATGCGCGGGTCAAAGCGCAGGGTGATGGTGGTGGATTCACGGGAATCCGCCTCATGCACGGAGGTGGCCATGAGGCGGCCATCGAACTCATGGGCCTCCCAAAACCGGGCTTCGGCCGTTTCATCGGCAAACTCGGGAATTTCGGACCAGCGGGAAATCGGTGTCATGGGATGGGAAATTTGGGGGCTTAGCGGAATTCGGCGTATTTGCGGTCGTAAAACTTGCGTTCGGTCTCGGACATTTCCCGCGCGGCCACGACGCGCGTGGTTTTGCCGTCGGTCCAAAAAGCAAAAAACAAGTAACGATTGGCCACGGTGCGGCCGAGCGCGTAGAAGCGGGAGGTGCCGTCGGAGCGTTCGTTGTCGGGCAGGAAGCGCACGGCAAAGGGGTCTTCAAACGCTTCCTCCAACTCACGGGGCTTGATGCTCCGGAGATCGAATTGCACGTCGATGATGTCGAGTTCCATGAGCGGAGTCTGATGGAATGCGCTGAAAGTGCAACAAAGACTTTGGCAATAAATTCTTGGCAATGTGCTTGGATTTCTGGATTCTACTTGCAGGGGATTAGCCCCCTTCCCTCATCGTAGACCAACCCTTGACCGCCGGGATTTCCCGGATCTCGCCCATGAAAAATCCCACCACCCAGGATCTGCAAAACATTCATCGCAACGTGCTGCGTGTGTTGAGCGAGGTTGGCGCCAAATTTGAACACCCGACACTGCTGGAAGCCCTGGCGGGTATCGGCGCGGAGATCGACGCAACCCATCAGATCGCGCGCTTCCCTGAAGCGGTGGTGGAGTCCTTCCTTGCGGCTTGTCCGAAGGTCGATTGGGAGAACCGCGAGCAGCGCCTGATGGTGCGGGCATCGACCTACACCGGACGTTACCTCGATCCGCACACGAACACACATGGTCCGCTCACACCGGAGAACATCGAGCGCTACATGCGCCTGGCCAGCGTCCTGCCGAACGTCAACGCCCGTTTCATCACGGGCTGCCCGTGGGGGCCTAGCAGCCTGTTGGAGCCCTTGTATGAACGATTTTTCTGCTGGAAGTTCGGTGCCGAACCATCCGCCATTCTCTATCCGATTGAGACATCGCATAAATTGCTAGATCTCTATCAGACCTACGCCGCGCTCAAGGGCAGGTCCGTCAAGGAGGTGTTCCGGGGCGGCATCTTCATGATGTCGCCGCTACGGATGAGTGCGGAAGAGGCCGCGCAGTTCGTCTGGTGGTGGTCGCGCGGCTTCGATGTGCGCATCGACCACATGACCACGGCCGGGTTGACCGGACCGGTGACGCCCGCGGGCGTGGTGGTGGTGCATCTGGCCGAGGAGATCGCCATGGGGCTGCTGCGCAAGGCGTGTTATGGCACCCACTCCATGGACATGCTGGCGATGCTGGCTCCGGTGGACATGCGCACCACCATCCGTCCCTACGGACGCCCTGAAATGGCGACCCAGAACCGCTTGTTCGCCATGATGGCCCGTTATTACCAGAACGCATGTTTCCTGCACTCGGGCACGGTGGATGCGCATGTGCCATCTAACGAATCCGGCGTGCAGAAGGTGATGAACACACTCTCCTCGCTGCTAACCGGCGCGGACACCATGATCGACGCCGGTGGTTTGTCCATCTGCGATGGTCACTCGCCGATCCAGATGATTCTGGATGACGAACTCGCCGGGGCCTTGCAATCGTTCCTGCGGCCCTATGATTGCAGCGATGACGCCATCGGCTTCGACGCGATCGCCGAGGCCGGCCCCGGCGGGTTGTTCATCTTCAACGACCACACGGTCGAGCGCTTCCGTGAGGAGTTGTGGGAACCGGTCACCTGGAACCGCATCGCCTTGGAAAGCTGGCTGTCCACCGGACGCAGGATTGATGTGGATCTGGCCCGCGAGAAATATGATGCGATCATGGCCGCCACGCCGCCGCTCACCGAATTGGGCGAGCAGGAGGAAAAGGAGTTGTTAGGTGTGATCGAAGCACGGGGATAGCGAGTCAGGGACTCCTCTTCTCAAAAACCGCAAAGAATCGTGGCGGATCGCTTGGAGTCGGCTATGCTGCTGTCATGAATTGGACGACTTTTCTGATCCTAGCGGTGATCGTTGTGGTGATCCTTGTAATCAAGAATGCGGGACAGGTGTCCGCGGGTGACGCGCGGGAGTATTTGAAGTGTGGGGCGCTGGTGATCGACGTCCGCAGTCCCGGGGAATTCAATTCCGGCCATTTGCCCATGGCGATCAACATTCCGTTAGATGAGGTTGGCAGCGCCATGCCAGCGCGGGTGCCGGACCCCAGCCAGCTGATTTTGCTGCACTGCCTGAGTGGGACGCGCAGCGGCGTGGCCAAGATGAAATTGAAGGGCATGGGCTACACGCGGGTTTTCAATCTCGGGTCACTGGCGCGGGTGCGCAAGATCCTTGAGCCGGTAGATTGATATGGGGTGGGGACGCCGCTCTTGAACGGGCTGCTGCGGGATGCGTCAGCTACGGAGGGGCGGGCCGCGCGGAAAAATGTTTAGCCCGGGGAAAATTCGCGAGATTTCCCGGTTGACACCCAGAATGCCGGTCCCTAGCTTGCGTCCCCCTTCGCGCACAACGGGTGACGCGGAGCCATTCTTACCAAAAGCACATGAAGACGTTTTCCGCCAAGCCTCACGAAGTCGAGCGCAAGTGGTATGTGATCGACGCCAAGGGCAAGGTCCTGGGCCAAGTCGCCCTTGAGTCCGCGCGCCTCCTGCGTGGCAAGCACAAACCGACATTCACCTCCCATGTTGATACCGGCGATTTTGTGGTCGTGATCAATGCCGATCAGGTTGTCCTCACGGGGACCAAGGAGAGTTCCAAGATCTACACACGATTTTCAGGATACGTGGGTGGGCAGAAAGTGGAAACTCCGCGCATTGTGCGCGAGCGCCGTCCGATTTTGTTGGTGGAGCGCGCCGTGTATGGCATGCTTCCCAAGACCCGTCTAGGCAAAGCCCAATATGGCAAACTCAAGGTCTATGCCGGTGCCGAGCACCCGCACGAAGCCCAGCAACCGGTCGAATATGTCGTCCGCTGATCCTTCCCTCAACCCGATTTCCCACCCCATGACCGCCACCACCAAAAAGAGCGCCACCGGACGCCGCAAAACCGCCGTCGCCCGTGCTTGGATGACTGAAGGAACCGGCAAGATCACCATCAACGAACGCCCGTTCGAAGATTATCTTCCGACCATCGAACTACAGAATGCCATTCTTGCCCCGTTTCAGGCGGCATCGTTGATCAACAAGTTCGACGTGCAAATCGTCGTCAGAGGCGGGGGCACCCATGCCCAGGCCATCGCCATCCGCCACGCGATCTCCCGCTCGCTCACGCAGGTGGACCCGGAAAACCGCAAGGTCATCAAG
>CAYWLC010000119.1:0-9523 GCA_964458895.1 uncultured Luteolibacter sp.
GCAACCGCATCCCGGTGGCCGTGCTCTATGGCGGCGGCTACAACCGCCAGCCCGAGTTCACCGCCAAACTCCACCGCAACACCATCGCCACCGCCAAAAAACTCGCGGCGCTACATCGCGGCCTGTGAGTTCTTGGACCGGGACCGAGTTCTGCGGTCCGCACAGAGTGCGGGAAATGCGGGTGACCCTGGGTGTGCCGGAAAGTCAAGCCGGCACCTGTCACTTTGCCGCCATTCTGGGGAGTTCTTGCGGTTCCGGCCAAACCCTGTATCATCTGCACGATGTCAGCCGACCACCACGCCCACACCCCTCATCCGCGAATTGGCCAACGCAAGAAAGCCGGAGTTCATCTAACAATCAACGAGCATGTCGGCTTCAACGGCCAACTGGCGCTCTTGATCACCACGGCGGTCAGCACCATGTGGTGCGCCTATGCGTTTGCGGCCCTTGCGCTCATCAGTCTGCCGTCGGCCATTGCGGGAGGCACCGCCCAGATCATCCAATGGGTTGCCCAGACCTTCCTGCAGTTGGTTCTGCTTTCGGTCATCATGGTGGGGCAGAAGGTGGCCGCCGCGGCCTCGGACAAGCAGGCCTTGCAGACGTTCAGGGACGCCGAGGCCTTGCTCGAAATCCAGGACGAGCTGTGCAAGTTGGTCAAAATCAACAACCACCTGACCGACGAGATCTATCAACTCACGGTGGCTGCCACCCGCCCGCCACCGGAACCGGGGGCCATACCGCCAGCGAATGCCGGGCAAAAATGATTTCCGAAACACTTTGGGTGCAGAACGGGATTGCACCGGCAGGATTGCCCGCCTAGCCTGTGTCCGTCCGGCACCAGTCCGCGCATCCCTGACTATGAACGTTTCCCGCACGCATCCCAACCGCCGCCGTGGTTTCACCTTGGTCGAATTGCTGGTGGTCATCGCCATCATCGCCGTTCTCGCCGTTCTCGCCACCCTTGCCGCGCAGTCGGGCTTGAACAAGGCGCGCGCCGCGCGTGCGCTGGAAAACCTCCGCCAAAGTGGCATAGTGCTTCTGTCCAACGCCCAGGATAACAACGGCAAAATGCAATACAGCAAGAAGGCTTACGACGATGTCGAGGACCAGCCGCCCCTCATGCCCTACAACATCATCCGCAAGCAACTGGGCCTCAGGTATGTCGGAGCACAGTCACACACCGAACTGTGCATCTGCATGCACTGGGACCCCGTCAAGCTGAAGCCAGAGATCTATCATCTCAATTGTTTCGGAGTCAACATCACCGATCTCCTGAATCCCGGCGACCCATCCGCTTATATCGCTGAATGGAAGGATGAAGAAATCACGATTGGCGCGTCTCCGGGGACCAAAATCATGGTGGACACCCTCCTGACGACTGCGGTCTCGCGCCCGGAAGCCTATCCGATCCTGCTGGATTCCTCCGATGCCCAGGGCAATGAGACATTCCGCATCAGCGAAATAGAAAACGGCTTTGTCGGGCTGCGCAATTCCGGCAGGGCGAATGGTTATTTCCTCGACGGATCGGCGCGCTCGATGGGCAAGGATGAGTTGCGTTCGGTCGGGTTCACCAAAGCCTACGATAACAAGACCGTGCCGCCCAAAGCCGTCAATCTGTGAACCCGCGCCTGAGGGTCAGATGTGGATCACCCGCTCGTGCCTGACTGATAGAAACGCGCAGGTGATTTCCGCTTCAGGATGGATCTTTTCCATGGCCGCGCGGTAGGCGTTCATCTGTCCCGAGTGACGTTCGACGAGTTCGTTCGGGTCGTTCACCGCGTCGGTTTTGAAGTCGATGACCTCCACGCGGACGGCCTTGCCTGCGGCGTCGCGGTGGACGTGCAGGCGGTCGATGACGCCGCTGAGGTGGTTTCCGTCCATGACCGCATCCACGGGTTGCTCGCGGAAAAGCTCCACCGCACGGCCTTGCCTTTGAAAAATCCCGTTCAAGTTGGGGTTGCCCAGCAGTCGGGCGACGGTTCTTGCGGCATCGGTGGCGGGCAGGGCGGGCGGTGATTCGTCTGCCCATGCCACCTGTTCCAGCAGGGCGTGGACCTCGGCGCCGAATTTCATGCCCATGTGGGCTTGGGCTGACGGGCGTCCGGCATGGTTCCGGCGGGTGGGCTGCATGCGCGCGCGGCGCGGGATGGCGGCTCCGGTTTTTTGATAGATAAGCGGTTTTTCCGCAGCTTCCGGGATGGCGATGTTGTCAGACCATCCGCATGTCCCGTTTTGATAGATCACGCCCTCCGCGGCATCCGCGCCGATGGATTTCAACACCCAGTTGGTGAGCGAGGGTTTGTCCGGAGCGCTGGTCTTGGAGGAAGCTTCCAACAGCACATACAGGCCGCGCTTGGCACGGGTGAGCGCGACATAGAGCGTGCAGAACGCCTCGTATTGCTGGTGCGCCGCCCAGCGCGCCTCGGCCTCGCGCATCTCGGGAATCATCGCCCGCGCCCATTGCGGCGGCGGCTGCGTGAGCCAGTCGTCCCCCTGCGCGACCCCAAAGTAGTTAGAGCGGGGTATCGAGTCGTCCGGAATGTCCGGCAACACCACCAGATCAAAGCCCAGCCCCTTCGCCTTGTGAATTGTCATCACCTGGACGGCCGCCACACCCGGATTTTGTGAAACCTCCAGGCGTCCCACCCAATCCGCAGCTTCCTTGGGTGATACCCCGCCGCGGGCATCAAGGGCCGCCAATGTTTCTAACAGGTCACCCGCGCGCCGCCGTCCGAAGTCCGACCATTGCTCCCAGACCGCGCCAACGATCACCCCAAGGGTTTCGGCAAATCCGCATTGCGACAGAGATTCTGTTAGGCTCTCCCATGTTCGATGGCGCGACGTTCCGTGCATGGCTTGCAGCACGCCGGCAAGCGGTGACATCTCGACTACTTCGCGGGCGAAGTTGTCCGCAGGGTCGGCAAGCCATTTGAGGAGGTGGAGCATGACGATACCCACGGGGTTGTCCTTTGCGGGTTCGCGGCGGCCTTCTTCGATGACGTCGAAGCCCTGGGCGCGCAGCGAGTCGGCCACTTCGCGGGCCTTGTCGTTTCCGCGCAGCAGGATGCCGCAGGTCATGGCGCGTTTTCCGACGCCGAGTTCGTGGAGAATTTCCGGCAGGCGGCGCAGGCGTTCCTCCCAGTCTCCGACGATCTCCACACGCGCTTGGCCACACATGTCCTGCCGCGCAAGGCGTTGCGCAGGCACATGATCGAGCCACTCCCAGCGTGCGGCCACCTCGCCGAATAGTTCGCGCAGCGTCGCCACATCCCCGCACACCTGGTTGACGAGCGCCAGCACCTCGGGACAGGAACGCCATGATTCGGTCATGGGCGCGATTTGCAGCCCCGCTTGGTAGCGCGACCTGACCTCGTCAAACAGTCTGACATCCCCGCCGCGCCAGCCGTAGATCGCCTGCTTGCGGTCACCTACGATGAACATGGTGGAAGCGTCGCCGGATACCGCCTCGTCGATGAGTGGCAGCAGGCCGTTCCAATCCGCGCGGCTGGTGTCCTGGAACTCATCTAACAACCAGTGGTCGGTGCGGGCGTCCAGACGGAAATCCACTGCCTCGCGCCGGAGGCGCGCGTCCTCGCACGCGGCCCACGCGCCCATGAGGGTTTTCACGTCGTTGAAACCTAACAGACCTTTCTTCCGGAGTTGTTTCGCGCAGAGGTCGTCATAAGCCGCCACCACCTCGCGCACGGCGCGTGTCCGTAAGAGTGCCGCGGACATTTCGCAGCGGGCGGCGAGTTCCACCATGGCGCGCAGGGCGGCGCAGGCGGGTCCGGCGATGGTGAAGTCCTTGTAGGATTTCACCACGAGAGGCCCGCTTTGCGTGGAGACCGCGAGCAGGATGCTTTTCAGCAGGCTCGGGACCGTGCCGGACAGGCTGCCGCCGCCGATGACGTGGTTTGCGAGTGTTTCCACGGCCGCGTGCAAGGCCTCCTCCTGGCGCTTGTCGGTGAACCGAGTTTCTGATAGACCAGCCACCGCCTCCGCAGCCAGTCCGGATTTCCGCTTCGCCCATTCGTCAGGATGCACGTCTGCTAGGAACTCAGGCCCCCATCGCAGCCCGCCGAATTCCTGATAGATCCCCTGCCAGTTGCTGACGAACCCGCGCAGGGCGGAGAGCACGGCCTGATCCTCCCGGCCGATGGTGGCGCGCCGGAAGGCGTGGAAAAACCCGCCGTCCTGCCCGTGGGCCATGGTCTCGCCCAGGATGGCGGCGAGCATGTCATCGGCCAGCGCCACCGCCCGCGGACCTTCCAGCAGATCAAACCTGCCGCCTGTTAGACCAAGCTCATACTGGAAGGCACGGACGATTTTGGCGAAAAACCCGTCCATCGTGCCCAGAGTGAGGCGGGGCAGTGCTTTCACCACGCGCTCCAGGGATTCCTTGAAGTCGGCGTCCGGGTTGGCGATGGCCTTGCGCAAGCTGGTGGCGGCGGTTTCGTTTCCGGCGGCCTCCGCCAGGTTTGTTAGAACCGAGTCCGCGAATTCGCCCGCCGCCTTGCGGGTGAAGGTCAGCGCGACGATGCGTTCCGGGGCGACGCCGCGAGCCACGAGGCCGATGACACGGTTGCCGAGTTGGAAGGTTTTGCCGGAACCGGCCGAGGCCAGAATGAGCAAGTTCTTTGACAGGATGTCCATGTTTCACCGGCATTGTGCGTTGTTTGCCCGCGCCATGGGAACCCAAATGTCGAAAATCTCCCGGGGTGCATGAATTTCACACCTCCGCTATTGAGCTTCCGCCCAGGTCTGCTTGAATCGCCCCCCGGCCACCACCGGAACAACCAAACAGATTTCACCATGGGAAGAGCCTTCGAATGCCGCCGCCGGGCCAAGGAATCGCGCTGGGCCACCATGTCCAAAGTGTTCCCAAAGCTCGCCAAGTCGATCACGCTGGCCGCGAAAAACGGCGGGCCGGATCCCGAGAGCAATGCGCCGCTGCGTGTGGCCATCAACAACGCCAAAGCACAGAATTTATCACGCGAAAACATCGAGGCCGCGATCAAACGGGCCGCCGGCAAGGATGCCTCGGAGATTTCCGAAGTCACCTACGAGGGCAAGGGACCGCACGGTTCGTTGTTCTTCATCGAGTGCGCGACCGATAATTCTAACAGGTCTGTCACCAACATCAAAACCATCTTCAACAAGAACGGCGGCCAGCTCGTGAACACGGGCGCGCTGGATTTCATGTTCTCACGCAAGTCGGTCATCGAGTTCCCCGTGCCGTCTGGCAAAAACCTCGAGGACATCGAGCTCGACCTTATCGACGCCGGACTCGAGGAAATGCATGTGGATGATGGAGTGGTTTCGGTGATCGGCGATTACACGGCGTTCGCGCAGCTCACGCAAGCGGTCGAGGCGCTCGGCATCACCGCCACCAAGTCCGGCCTGCAGCGCCTGCCTAACCAACCGCTGGAACTCACGGAGGAACAGATGATCGAAGTCGAGACCATCGTGGACAAACTTGAGGACGATGACGACGTGCAGGTGGTGTTCACCAACCTGGCGTGAGGGACTGAACCAGTCCTTGTTTCCTAACTGTTAAGTGCGACACTTCTCACCGCGCGTGATCCATCAGCGATGTCCCGCGGGGTGGTCCGCGAGTTCCTTCTCCAGGCGGCGGATGTCGCGTGGCGGGAGGGTGTTGGGAGTATCCGCTTGGCGGGCCAGATCGAGAGCGGCCTGATAGAATCCGGCCTGTTCGAGCACGAGGATCTTGGAGTTGTTGAAAACCGACTGGTGGGCCATTTGGTCCCAGCGGTTTTGGCGCATGAAAAGCTCCAAATTCCGAATGGTTGACAGACCTGCGGCGGGTCCGCAGACATGGGCGACCGCTACCGCGTATTGGCCCTTGCATGCGGTATCCGCCAGGGAAAAATGCCCGCTTGGCAGCTCCCGCCCTGGAGCGAGGCGTTTGTTTTCCTTCATGAATTCGGCGATGATTGGTGGCCATTGTTTGTTCTGGCGGTTGATCACCGCCTGCCAGCGCCCGGCGTCGATGTCGCGATCCTGGAGTTCCCACAGGGCCCGCGCCTGCGCCGGGTACTGGCGGAGCACGTCGGCCATGAGGCGGCCGGTATCATGCCACAGGAACGAGCGCCGCGCGGACAGGATGCAGAAGACCGCCACCAACAGAAACGCCATGGCGCGCGGGGACCGCCTCCCTAACAGAAGATGCCAACCCTTGGCCAGGACGATGGCCGCGCCCAGACAAAACCACGGCATGCCGGGATAGATCCGGTATTCCGGCATGAATTCCGGAATCAGATAGAAAACGCGGAAAAGGATCGTCGCCACGAACAGGAACAGGCACACGCCGAAGAGGCGTGTGCGTTCGCGCGCCGCGAGCCACAGGCTGATTGATGTTAGAACCAGCATGGCCGCCGCGGCGAGCATTGCGATCTTGTCCGGCACGTTCCACCATGCGGCTGCGGGCGGCACCAGGGTTTCCGCGATGTGGTGGTCCGAACACAACGAGACCGGAACCACGGCCCGCCAGGAGAATTCCCAGAACACACGCGCCAGCGTGTAAGCATGGCCGATGAAGCGCGGTTCCTTCCAATCTTGCATCGCATTCCACCAAAACAACAGCATGTGACTGGCCCAAAGTGCCGCGATTCCTAACAACAGGACGCCAGCCACCCACGCCTTGCGGCGGCGCAGCACTGACCAATGCTCCGGAGTCATGAAAGCAAGGCCCACCGCGCCCGTCATCATGAGCGCGTGAAACAAGCCCGGGCCTTTTGATAGAGTCGCCCCAAGGACCGCCAGCCCGGTGAAGATCAGTTTCAACCAGGCGCCGTCGCGCAGGAAACGCAGCAGGCACCAGCAACCTAACAGTGAAAACAGGGTGACCCATGCCAGATCCTGGGTGCGCGCGTAATTCGGGATCTCGCTGGCCAGCGGATGCGTCGCGAATAACAAGGCCGCAAACAACGCGACCCCCTCGGGCGCGCGACCGCGCAGGAAATCCCGGGCGAATCCGAACAACACGCAGGCCACCGCGGTGTGCAGCAACCAGTTCACCGCATGAAAACCCACAGCTGAGAATCCGAAGAGCTTGTATTGGATGCAATAAAACAATTGGGTCCACGAGAGCATGGGGGTGCTCCAGAACACTCCCGACTGCATCACCTCGTTGTCCCGGATCTGCGGCATGTCATCCATGTAAAACCGCGACCCCAGACACCACCCATGCGCCAGCGCGCTGGCCACAACGATGCACAGCCAGGGCAGCCATGAATGTAGCACCACGGTCTTCCCGCTCGGATTGCCGGATTGCACGTCCTCCATGGCGCAATCTGCAACCCCACCCCGGAATCAGGCAACCACAAATTTGTGGGGTGGAACCGTTAATAGGCATTCAACCGGCTGGCCTATCGTCCCTCCTCACTCAGCGCTGAGGCAATGGCATTGGCGTGATTCTCCTGGATGGCGTTATGCCTGCCTCCTGGAATATCTAACAGTCTTATCAGCGTCGGCTGCCGGGCGGCGAGGCTTCGGCTCATGGCGACGGGAATCACCTCGTCAGCGGATCCGTGGAGGATGATCACCTCGCCGGGGCCCCGGGCAGCCAGTTCCGCGAGGCGGGCGGTGTTGTCGAAACGGTGGGTCACCAGAAAACCCAAGGGCAATCCCGTAACTTCCCGCGCCATGTCCATGGTGCTGGTGAACGGCGCTATCAACACGCCGCGCTGGATATTGAAGTCGGAGGCCGCGATCAAACAGGCTGCGGATCCCAGGCTGTGCCCGAAGAACCGCAGTCGTTGCGGGTCCGGATGGACGGGCCAACCGAGTTCCTGGAACGCAACCGTGAGGGCGGCTTGGAATGATTCGCGGATGTGCGCGGGGCTGGGCTTGCCCTGGCAATCTCCGTAGCCCGGGAAATCCACTAACAACCAAGCCTGCTTCGCAGGCCCGTGGATATCTAACAATTTCGACCAATCGAGAGCCACCGAGCCATTGCCACCGCAGACAATCCAGAGATTTCGCGGAGATTTCAGATCGCCCTGGAGAAACGCGCGTTGTTTTCCCTGGGATGTGGTGAAATCGACAAATTTCCCCGCAGTCGTTTTCCGCCATTCCTCACTGGCACCTTGCGGATAGGGGTGCGGAAAATAGATCAGTTTTGATTGGCACGCGGCGATCAGGAACAAGGGAAGCGCAAGAATGGCCAGCAGCAGGAGAAGCAGGAGCAGAAGGCCCGCCCTGCGATAGTGGGCGATATCGGCCCTGGGCTTTTCGGAACTCTCCATGCATTCGGATCATCATACGCCCGGCTTCAAATACAAGCGCAACTTGACTAACATGAAAGCTTCGTCTGCTCCCTACTGATTCTTCCCCATGGTCACGCGGGTCCGGGTTTGTCCGGCCATGGGTGGCGCGGGTAGCGGCCGGCGACTTCCTTTTTCATCTGGGCGTAGCCGGTGGCCCAGAAGCCCTTGAGGTCCTTGGTCATCTGCCAGGGTTTCTGACCGGGTGTTAGAATATGGACCAGCAGCGGCACGCGTCCGTTGGCGATGGTCGGGGTTTGCCAGACGCCGAAGAGGTGGGAGACGCGCAGGGCGATGAAGGGGTCTTTGCCATCGCCGTAGGTGATTTTGGCGGACTGGCCGTTGGGCAGGTCGATGCGTTCCGGGCAATAGGTGTCGAGTGCCGCGCGTTGGGCCGGGCTGAGCCAGTCGCGCAGCACGCGCCAGACGTTGGCATCCTTGATTTCCTTGTAACTCACCGCGCCGTGGCAGATCTGGGCGATGGCGTCCGAGCGGTCGCTGTCCGACCAACCGGGCATGTCGAGTTCGGGCATCGCATTTCCTAACATAACAAGCCGTGCGGTCCACTGGTCCACGGCATGGTCCCAGTTCTTCAACGCCAGCTCGCCTGATAGAACGCGGGCCGCGAGGATTTCCGCGGCCTGGTCAAGGTTGATGTGGTGGTCGCTTTCCCGGGTTTCGAGCACCAGGTCGCGGAAGCGCGTTTCCTTGCGCGAGACCACGCGGCGGCGGGTGTCGTCCCAGGCGACGCCGCCGGTGTTTGTTAGATCCTCGGGGAAAAGTTCCGCGAGCCATGCGGGGTCGATGGCGGTGGCGCGGCGGAGGTGGACGATGATTTCGCGGGCCTCGACTTCGGTGATTTCCGCGGCGACGAAGGCCGGGGCGTTTTTGACGCAGGATTCCTCGTCGAGTTTGCCGCGGCGGTTGCCGACCAGGCGGCAGGCGAGCGTGCCCTGGTTGAAGCGCATGGCGAGTTGGTCGCTGAAGCTGGCGAGCATCGCCTTGGCCACGGCTTCGTGGCGCGTTTTGAAATCCACGGGCCGCCAATCCCAGCCGAATTGATCCGCCAGCGAGCGGAGGCGCTCGAATCCCTGTGCGGCTTCGCGCGCGCCACGGGCGAGGATGCCGAGTTGGCCGCAGCGCTGCGGGTCGAAGTTCATCGCCTCCGCGGATTCAAAGGCGCGCCATTCGCCGGCGAAATCCGAGTCGTCGTCGGCAAACAGGAAATCCTTGCGGCC
>CAYWLC010000120.1:0-9496 GCA_964458895.1 uncultured Luteolibacter sp.
CCGAGGTTTTCATCGGGCACGAAGAGGATCTGGCGGTCCTGCGGTGCTTGGTTGACGATTTTCACGGCGTTGCCGGAGGTGCAAATCACATCACTGAGGGCTTTGACCGCGCCGGAGCAGTTGATGTAGGCCACGACATAATAATTGCGGGCCGAGTTGTCAGTTAGAAAAGCCTCCAGTTCCCCGGCCGGGCAGGATTGTTCCAGCGAGCAACCGGCGTCCTTGTCCGGGAGCACGACGATCTTGCCTGGGTTGACGATTTTGGCGGTCTCAGCCATGAAATGCACGCCGCAGAAGGCGATCACGTCGGCATCCGTGGCCTTGGCCTGATAGGCCAGGCCCAGGGAATCGCCCACATGATCGGCGACGTCCTGGATGTCGCCAGTCTGATAGTTATGGGCCAGGATCACGGCGTTCCTCGCCTTTTTGAGGGCGAGGATTTCATCCTTGAGGTCGAGGGGCATAAGGAAAAAAAATCTTAAATTTTGAGCATTAAATTGCCTCCGGCTATGCCATTCAGGGCTGCGCCGGATTCTTCCAAGCTCGCTAGTGCTCGCACCGCGTTCTAAACGGAAGAGGAAGAAGCTGCTTGATCTAATGCATTCAATGTGAGTGACTGGCTGGATACAGGGGCGGCGGAATATTGCTTGGAATTTAGTGCTTATCCTCTATCACCTCCACGGTTCCGGTGTGTTTGGCGCCGGGTTTGACGATGAGGGCTGCGGTTCGGATGAAGCCGTGGAGTTGGGCGCGTTTTTCCAGAGTGACGGTGCCCGAACACGAGATCTGGCCGCGGACGTGGCCGTCAATGGTGGCGGCAGTGGCCGAGACCGGGTTGAGAAACTCGACGCGCGCGCCTTTTTCCACTCGCAGGTGGTGGCAATGCACGGTGCCGACGATTTTGCCATGACTGCGGATGATGAGATCACCCGAACATTCGACCGGGCTGGCGAGCTCGCCAAAAACTGTTAGGTCGTGGCACCGCACGGTGACTCCGCTCACGGCGCCGGTTTTCCGGATGATCACGTTGCCGCGCGTCTGGATGCGACGGTTCCATTGGTCGGTGATTTCAAAATCCTGCAGGCTGACATATCCGCCGCACTTCGGGCACTGGCTGGATTGGGCCTCGCCGACGGTGGTGTAGGCATGGCCGCAGTCGAAGCAGTTGACCTTGCGCATCGGCTTGGCCGGGTTGAGCAGGCGTTGCAGCAACGAGCGCCTTGGCGGAGTGGTGGGGTCCTTGTGGAGCAGTGGCCTGGGTTTGGGTGCCGCCGGTTCGGGGTATGGATCGCCGTCCTTGCGCGGTTTGGCCAAGCGCGTCTTGGGGCGGGTTCTAACCACCCCTTTGCCATCCACCACCTGGAAATTCGCTCGGCAGCTACGGCACTGGGTGGAAACCACGAGCGCGGGTTCTTTTTGCAGATGCCCGCATTCCGGACATGCCACCTCGATGCGATGGCGCTGGGGCTCATCGGCCATGGCGGGAGTATGCAGTGTGGAAGCTTGGGATCTCAACTTCAGGGATTGGTGCCTGTAAGAAGCGTCCCTTGTTTGGGCAACGAGGATGGGGCGGCAGGCGTTGTGACTGCAGGTTTGGCTGCCACGGGTTGAGCCGCTTGGGCGGAGGGTTGCGCCGCTTGGGCAGCGGGTTGTTGCACCACCACGGGCAATTGCGCCGGGGTTCCCACGGTGGATCTGCCCACGAAGATGGCACCCGCCTCGATCGAGAGCGTCTTGGTCTTGATGTCGCCGACGACTTCCGCGCTCGCCTTGAGTTCAATGCGGTCGGAAACTGTTAGATTGCCGTGGACCTTGCCATAGACGATGACCGTGGCGGTCTTGATTTCCGCCTTGATGCGGGCGTTCTCGCCAACTGTTAGATTTCCATCCGAGGTAATCTCGCCTTCGATCCTGCCGTCCACGACGAGGTCGTTGGTGAACTTGACGGTGCCTTTGATTTCGACATCCGAGGAGAGCACGTTGCGGGTGGCCACGGGCGACGAGCGCACGGGATGAAGGCCGTGAGCGGCTTGGGGTGAGTGGGCTGGGGATTCCTGCTGGCGGGTATCCGGGAGCTGCGGAGCGGAACGCACGGGTTCGCTGTGTTGATCTTGGCCGATGACTTTTTTGAACACGGTGTTAGGAATGGTTGGGGTTGATAGGGCGGTGAAAACCGGAGGGATGGAAGGTCAGGGTTTGGCGGGAGGAGTGGCGGGAGGAGTGGCGGGAGGAGTGGCGGGAGGAGTGGCGGGAGGAGTGGCGGCATCGTTGTTAGATGGGGTTTCCTGCGGAGGAACGGGAGCCGGGGCTTCAACCGCAGCTTTGGCGGCGTCGGGTGGCGGCAGATTGTCGGGCAGGTTCACGCCGGGGATGGACGGGCTGAGCGGGGAGGTCGGCATGGTGCCGGGCGTGTCGGTTTTCGGGGGTGGCGGCGGGGGGGCAATTTCGACGGGAGCTTTGGTTTTCAGGGTGGCGGCGCGGCGAGTGGCGACTTCCGCAAAGTTGCTTTCGGTGAATTCGTTATTGATCTGGTTGTAGGAGGTTTCGGCCTTTTCGAGGTCACCTGCGGACCGGTAGATGTCGCCGAGGGAAATCAAAGCGAAGGGCGCGATGAAGCGTGCTTTGGGATCGGCCACAAGGTCTTGGAAGATCTGGGTGGCCTCGGCGGTTTTGCCTTGGGCCATGAGCTTGGAGGCAAGGCTGGCCTTGGCGGTCGGGAGGCCCGGATGATCGGGATTGGCGGTGATGAATTGGTTGAGGGTCTTGATGGCCTCGTCCTGCTGGCCCTCGGTCCACTGGTGGTCTGCCAGCAGGATCCTGGCGCTGCTGGCGGCCTTGGTGCTGCCGTGTTCGGCAATGACCGCCTTCAGTGAGGCGGTATCCTCCGCCTTGTTGAAGGCGGCACCGGCGGTTTCCTGTGTGCTTTTTTCGATCCCGGAGTAGATCACGTAGGCGGCGGTGCCAAGGGTGATGAGAATTGAAAGAATGACGAGATTCTTTTGATTGCGGTCGAGAAACTGCTCGAAGGCGCTGGGGCCTTGGGAAATTTCGGCAAGTGGCGCGGAGGATTCTTTGAGATCGGCGGGCATGGCAGGAAGGCAGCGAAACTGCGGAAAGACGATCAAAGCCGTGATTGCCACAAAATCAATGCGGAAGTCCCGATGATCGGCGAATTTATTGATTTTCCCGGAATGCACGGGTTTTTCATCGTCACACGCGACCGTGGGCGATAACCTGCGGCGGTATGTCCAAACGGCTGTATGTGGTGGCGGGCGAGTTGAGTGGGGACGCTCACGGGGCGGGCTTGTTGCGTGTGATCAAGACCCTGGTGCCCGCCGTGGAGATCCGCGGGGTGGGCGGCCCGGAAATGGCCGACGTCGCCGGGCCGGGCTTGTGCGATTGGGTGGAGGACGCTGCAGTGATGGGCGTCTGGGAGGTGCTCAAACGCTACGGCTGGTTCAAGGAACGCTTCGCCCGGATGCTGGAGGAACTCAAGGAGTTCCGCCCCGACGTGCTGGTCCTCATCGATTACCCGGGTTTCAACCTGCGCTTTGCCGAGGCGGTGAAACGCGAGTGCCCGGAAACCCGCATCGTCTATTACATCAGCCCGCAGGTGTGGGCATGGAACAAGGGCCGCATCCCCAAAATGGTTAGATTGTTGGATGAAATGCTGTGTTTGTTCCCATTTGAAGAGCCGATCTTCCGGAACGCCGGACTGAAAACCACCTTTGTCGGGCATCCGCTGGTGGACGAACTCGAGACGGAACGCATCCCGGATGTTGTTAGAGATGAACAACTTGTCGGGTTGTTCCCGGGCAGCCGTGAGCGCGAGGTGGCGCGTTTGTTTCCCATGATGATAGAGAGTGCCAAACGCCTCAGGGCATGGCGCACCGGATTGACCTTCGAGGTGCCCGCGGCCTCGCCCAAACTCGCCACCCAGATCCGTGGGATGCTCGCAGGGGCGGACGCGGAGGATCTGATCACGGTCAACACCGGCGAAAGCCACGCCCTGATGCAGCGGGCGTGCTGTGCGGTGATTGCCAGTGGCACGGCCACGCTCGAAGCCGCGTATTACGGGCTGCCGTATTGCCTCGTCTATCGGGTCGCATCGTTGACCTACGTGATGGCGCGCCTGCTGGTGAAGATCGAGCACATCGGCCTCGTCAACATCCTCGCAGGCCGGGAAGTGGTCGAGGAATACGTGCAGGCCGCGGCCGAACCCGTGGCGGTCTCGAATGCCCTGAAAGCGTTCCTGGAATCCCCAGAAAAACGTGCCACCCTGCAGGCCAGGCTCGCGGAAACCTCCGCCAAACTCGGCGACCACGGTGCCCACCAGCGCGCCGCCCGGGCCGTGGCAAACTGGTTGCTGTTAGGGAAGGATTGAGCTTGCAGCCCCAGTGTCGGGACCCTGGTTGCCCGGCCACGATTCCGGGCCTTGCGTTTTGGCCGTAATCGGTTATGTAGCGGGCCGATGAAACTCTTTTTCCTGCTTCTGGTGACCGTGGCGATGTCGGGCGTTTCCTGCGAACGCCATGAATTTGAGGGCCCTAACGGCACTAAACAACTTAACGAGGCGCATCCCGCCCACGCCGATCACACCGAATCCTCAGAAAAACCCGCGCACTGAGCGATGGGGACTCATCTAGGTTGAAAGGTTATGGGACATCAGATCCCCGCGTTTTTCATCAGCACCTTGAAATCGTATTCCGGTGAGCGGGGTTTGCGCGCGCAGAGGGCCTTGGCCTCGTCGTCATTGACGAAGCATTCTTTAGCGGCGTCCCATGTGAGTTTGCGTTTGAGTTTCATGGCGATCCACGCGGTGCGGCAAGCTTGCACGCTGCGGGCCGCCTGATCGACAGGGGCGATTGGGTCGCGGTTGGCGATGACAGACTCCACCCAGTTCTGATAGTGGTCGGGGCTTTCCATCCAGCGGTGGCTGTCGTTCGGACCCAAGGGCAGGAGGATTTTCGGGTCGCTGGCTTCCAGTGGTTTCAACTGGGTGGGCGCGGCTTTGGGATCACTGGCGGTGACGGATACCGCGCCGCGAGCGCAAAACACCCAGCCGTCCTCACCTTCGAAGCGGATGCCATTGTCAAAGGTGTTGTCGGTGATCACCGTGACCTGATTCGGATAGAGCATCTCGACGTGGCAATCGACATGCACGGTCCATGCGTCATCCTTCATGAAATTCGCGCGGGCCTCGATGGTCATGGGACCTCCGAGTTCCTGGCCCATGGCCCATTGGACGATGTCGAAGTGGTGGGCACCCCAGTTGGTGATCATGCCAAGGCCGAAGTCCTCGGTGGTGATCCATCCGGGACGACCGCTGCTGCGAGCCGGTTTGCAGGATGACCTTTTTCGCCCGCACCGCAGTGCGTAGGCCGATTGGACTCGGCGATGTCATACCTGCCCCTGCGGTGACCATGCATTGAGTCGAAGTCCTTGATTATTGGGATTGGAATGCGCATCATTCCGGGCGTGATGCGATTTGCAGTTCTTGGCAGTGGAAGTGGAGGCAACTCGGCGGTGCTTGAGTGTGGTGGGTTGCGCCTGCTGATCGATGCGGGGCTGAGTGCCAAGCAGCTTTGTCTGCGGCTCCGGCAGGTGGGGATCGCGCCCGAATCCTTGAATGGCATTCTGCTCACTCACGAGCATGGCGATCACATCAGGGGACTCAAGGTGTTCCTGAAACAACATTCCGTGCCGGTATTTGCGACATCTCAGACGTCATATGTGGTTCGTGAATCCGGAATCGATGGCGGCACATGGAAGACCTTCGAAACCGGGCAGACATTTTCCATCGGTGATTGCGCGATCCACAGTTTCTCGATCCAACACGATGCGGTCGATCCGGTGGGCTTTGTGATCGACCATGCCTCGAGGCGCATGGGGTTTGTCTCGGACGCCGGTCATGTGACGCGTAGCATGACCCAAAGCCTGCGGGACCTGCACGGCTTGTTTGTGGAGGCGAACTATGACGAAAATTTGTTAGAAGCGGACCTCAAGCGCCCGTGGCCGGTCAAGCAGCGGATCTGTTCGAAGCATGGGCATTTGTCCAACGAGCAGGTGGCCGGGTTGCTGAGCGACATCGCGCATTCGGGGCTCGGGCGCGTGGTGCTGGGACATTTGAGTTCCGACTGCAATACACCGGACATCATCTTGAAGCGCTTGCGCAGGTGCCTTGAGGATCTTGGTCACGGCCACGTGGGTTTGCATTGTGCGGGCCAGCACGAACCGACCGCGTGGTTTGAGTTGTGATTTGATTTCGCCGCAAAAAGGCGCAAAACGGGTGCAAAAAGGAAGAGGAAGGCAAGTGCCCGGGCTTGCGGGGTGGGGGAAGATTCAGTATCATGCCCCCATGGCCATTGAGAATTTTGCAGAGTTTTCCCCGAACATTCATCCATCCGCCTTCATCGCCGCCAGTGCCGACGTCATCGGGCGGGTCACCTTGCATGAGGAGACCAGCATTTGGTTCCACGCCACCCTGCGCGGCGACATCAACGAGATCATCATCGGTCCACATTCTAACATTCAGGACAACGCGGTGATCCATCTGGCCGACGACTTTGGTTGTTATGTCGGCGAATATGTGACGGTCGGCCACTCGGCGATCCTGCATGCCTGCACGGTGAAAGACGAGGTGCTGGTGGGAATGGGATCCATCGTGTTAGACGGGGCGGTGATCGGCGAGCGGTCGATCATCGGGGCGGGTGCCTTGGTCACGGGCGGCACGGTGGTTCCTCCAGGTTCATTGGTTCTCGGATCGCCCGGCAAGGTGGTGCGCACCCTCAACCTCGAGGAACAAGCAAAGGTCAAATACTGGGCGGAAAAATATGTCCGCGGATCACGGAAGTATTTAGCACGGTGAAACAGGCATTCATACCCGGCGCGGGACTTGGCAAGCGCTTGCGGCCGCTCACCGACCGCCTGCCCAAGCCACTCGTCCCCTTGTTTCACCGCTCGCTCGCGAAGTGGGCGATGGCCGCGTGCGCACGGGTGGGTATCAGGCGGTTTGCCATCAACACCCATCATCTCCCGGAGGCCTGGGAACAGTTGGGTGCGCCGGTGGCTGACGGCGAAACTTCTGTTAGAGGCGGCAACGGCCTGCCCCCGGTGTTGCGCAGGTGGGAGGGCAACGACATCAGCCTGTTCCACGAGCCAATTTTGTTAGAAACGGGTGGGGGATTGAAAAACATCGGAGAATGGCTCTGCGAGGATTCGGTATTGGTCCACAACGGTGATATCTTTTCCACGCTACCCTTGGATCGACTCATCGCGGCGCATGAAAGCAGCGGTTTGCCTGTGACGCTGGCGTTGCGCTCGGTGGGCGAAGCGAAGCACATTGCCCTTGATGCCACGATGACACGTGTGACGGACATTCGTCGCCGACTCGACCGCGCGGAGGGGACTCATGTATTTTCCGGGATCTACTGTGTGAACCGCAGCTTCCTGGATCTGCTGCCCCCGAATGAGAACATTTCCATCATTCCGGCCTTTCTCGAACTCGTCAAACAGGGCGCGCTCGGGGCCATCATTCTGGATGAGGGTGTCTGGCTCGATCTTGGCGACCGCGTGTCGTATCTGCGTGCCCACCGCGACTTGAAACTGGGTCCGGAAATCCATCCGCTCGCGATGGTCGAAGCGGGTTGCCACCTTCAAAATTCGAGCATTGGAGCCGGAGCGGTGATCCAATCCGGGGCCACGGTCAGGGATTGCGTGATTTGGCCGGGTTCGAGGATTTCCGGCGATTCCGTGCTCGACCAATGCATCGTCTATTCCGGGAATCCTGTGACGGGCATTCATCAGGGTGAGGATCTTTGAAAACGCCACTTATGCACGACAGGAATGGGTTATCCTCCGGTTCGCCCTTGCGTAGCGGGTGGCAAACCGCTTACTTCCCTGCGGCTCCAACCGGAGCATCCATGGTCAAGATGAAGCTCCTAACCCTCGCCCGACTGTCCCTGGCCCTTGCGCTGTTTTCCTGTGCCGCGCCCAAGAAGGCCATCGTGGTGCAGCCCGCTCCCGCAGATCCTAAAAAAGACACGACGCAAACCGCCGGGACTCCGGTCCCCAATCTTCCAGGCGGTCCGGATGACGGAATCCGGCTGCCCGACATGTTGGCCATGCCCGGCGAAGGGGATTTCCGCCCCACCGCCCCACCATCTAACAAGACCAACCCCGACACCGGGGCCGTGATCGCCCGCCCACCCACCGACCCACCCACACGCCCGAAACCGCAGGACAAGGAGAAAGACAAGGAGAAGGACCTCAAGGGACCCTGAACCGATCTAAGCGCGTTGGTTGAAGCGTGACATTTCGCGTTGGGCCTCTCGCAGTTCCACCTGATTTTTCAAGTCCTGGCGTTGGTCCGAGTGGGTTTTGCCCTTGCCGATGCCGATCTCCACCTTGACCCGCCGGTTTTTCCAATACATGCGGAGCAGCGGCAGCGAGCAGCCTTTGATGGCCGTGGCGGATGCGAGTTTGAGGATCTCGCGTTTGTGCAGGAGCAGTCGTCGCGGGCGTTTGGCCGCGTGGTTGAACCACTCGCCGGCGGTTTGCCACGGCTGGATGTCGCAGCCGTAGAGAAAAACCTGGTGGTTTTCCACGCGCGCGAAGGCGTCCGAAACATTGACCTTGCCCGACCGGATGGATTTCACCTCCGTGCCTTTCAACTCCAGCCCGGCCTCGACCTTGTCCTGAATATGGAAATCCCGTCCGGCCTTCCGGTTGGTGGCGATTTCCGCACTCATAAGGTGTTAGGGATGTCAGGGGGCGGCTTTTTCAATCAAGCGGATCTTGCCCTCGATGATCTCGGTGAGGGCAATGTCAGCCACGCCCATGCTCGGGCGGGTGGGGATCAACGGGGAGCGCCCGCTGTTCAATTGTCTAACGCGCTGGGAAACCAGGTTGATCAGAACCAGCGGGTCGGTGACGATTTCTGAGGCCTTTTCGAGGAGATCGCTTTTCATAGGGGAACCGGGAAATCGCGAACCCCCCTGCGCCTGCTCGAATGCGATGACATTTTCGGGAAGCAGGGACGGGGTGGATTCGCTCAAAACAGATGGATGGAGTGGTGGCCCGGCATCGCCGCCGGGCTGGGTGTCAAAGCAGAGATCGTTTGTTCTGGCAAGCCCAATCTGGAAGCAAATCCGCCAAATCGCGAAATAACCGGCAAATCCGCCCGATTTCGGGCTGTAGGGGAAGCCACATACCCTTGCAGGATGGGAAACGTGCTTTAAGATCTTTCCGATGTCAGCCAATCCTCTCCCAGCCATCGCCATATTTATCTGTGTCGCCCTTGCTCCCTTCGTGGAAGCTGCCGGCCTAACAGAATCGCAGAAGGTGGCGGTCGGGCGCAAGATCTGGCAAAACGAATGTGCCGGCAGTGTTGCGGGACTCACCACGTGGAATGCGGGAGAAGAGTTTCCATCATTGGGGATTGGCCATTTCATCTGGTATCCGGCGGGTTTCAACGGTCGCTTCAACGAGACCTGGC
>CAYWLC010000121.1:0-9479 GCA_964458895.1 uncultured Luteolibacter sp.
CTCACCACAATCATAGCTTAGCCCCTGGCCCGAATTTCGGGGCCCCGCTCATTTTGATTGTTTTCTCCTGAAGTTCCGTGCTGCACAACCACTGCTTGATTCATAACTCGTGACCACTCCACTTCTTCTCTGGTTTTCTGCGATTTCATTCTTCGCCTTTGGCAGCGCGTGCTTCGTCTCCGGCTACATGCGCGGCGAGTTCGCGCGTTATGGCTTGTCAAGCCAGCGGCATCTCGTTGGATTGCTGCAGATCATGGGGGCCTGCGGCTTACTGGGCGGCAAGCAACTGCCATGGCTTGGACAACTGGCCGCAGCGGGTCTCGCGCTGTTGATGCTGCTCGGGGTAGGTGTCAGGATCAAAATCAAAGATACCTTTCTGCAAACCCTGCCGGCGCTGGGCTACCTGGCGCTTAATGCTTACCTCTGCGTCACAGCGTTTAATCACTCATAGAAAGACGATTCCCAAGCACATTGCTAACACCATCAAGGATGGAACCGCTTTGATTAGCGGATCACTCACCTTTAAATGCATTCCGAACGCCCCGAGCATCAGGACTGCCATTCCAATCGCCGCAGGCTGCACCAAAGCAGAAAACCAAATGCCTACTAAAAGTGCCACGGCAAGTCCCACCTTTATTACTCCAACCAAGCACATCACCGGAAATGGCAAACTGTAAGTGGCGAATTCCTGGCGCAAGTTTTTTGCTGCCCCCCCGCGATAAGGGGTTGCCTTGGCGTAGCGCAGGAGCCAAACATTCAGGATACCAAGCGCGACGGCGACTTGCAGGATAAGACGTATGATTTCCATGGGACGGATTGTTGATGTTTTGAGGGTGCGCGTGAAAATATTTAATAAGTTAGAGCGGCTCACGGGAGCATTGCCACTCCTGCAACACGGAAAAGAAGTTCAATGCGGTTTCGTCATTCGGGTTGATGAAGAGTCTTTCCTTCATGCGCAGGGTTTCCAGTTCGGTGACGTCATCCTGCTCAGCCACATAATACATGGGCTTGCTGTGATCGCCGTAAACCGCGTAACAATTCCAATTCATGAGAAACGGCTCGCCATTCCTGCGGTAGTTCCACGTCTGTCCGTGGAAGACTTCCCGGTTTATGAGCTTCTCCTTCAGTGAGCCGACCACGGTGGGGTCGGTGTGCTTGCCCTGAAGGATTCGCGGGGTCATTTCCGCGACTTCATCGCGCCCGTAGCCGGTCATTTTCACCCACGCCGCGTTGACGTAAATAATGCGCGGGTTGTGCGGTCCGTCCAAGATGGTGTCGGTGACCATGATCCCCCGGCGCAGGTTTTCCAAAACGATCAGCCAATCAAATTTCAGTTGCATAGTTGCAGTGTTCTTACAATCGCTTCCAAGCAAGGTCGAGCCCGGCGCTCAGAATCCATGCTTGATCGCGTGGTGACGATTCTTCCCGCGCGGCCTTGAGCGACTTTGCAAGTTCTGCACGGGATGTTTCACTCACTTAGATCGATGCCACTTCAGCCGGATTGGTGGCCATGAACGGGAGTGGGGTTGCCCCACCCCAGACAATGAAGAGAAGGAGAGCTTGTGGCTCTCCTTCCCGGTTTGCGGAGAGCGTATCGATTATTTCGGCAGCACCACGGCGTCGATGACGTGGATGACCCCGTTGGAGGCGGCAATATCGGTCTTGGTGACGTTGGCCTTGTCCACGGTCACCTTGCCGTCGGCGACCTTGATGGCCAGTTCCTGGCCGTTGACGGTTTTCGCCTGCATGGTCTTGACGTCCGCCGCCATGACTTTGCCGGGCACGACATGGTAGGTGAGGATCGCCACCAGCTTGGCTTTGTTCTCCGGCTTGAGCAGATCCGCCACCGTGCCTTCGGGCAGTTTGGCGAACGCTTCATCGGTCGGGGCGAAGACTGTGAAAGGTCCTTTGCCTTGAAGAGTTTCCACCAAGCCGGCCGCCTTGATAGCGGTGACGAGGGTCTTGAAGCTGCCGGCTCCGGCAGCAACAGCGACGATGTCCTGCTTGGCCGCCGCCGGTTTGTCGGCAGCTTGTGTGCAAGGCAGGGCGTAGGTGGCAGCCAACAGGGCAACGAGAGCGATCATACGGTTCCTTTTCATGCGCTTGTGTGGTTCTGTTTTCTAACGTTTTCCAGAGTTCACTCGGCAATCGCGCCGATTGTGAACAATATAACACCCTGCAGCAGGTTTGTGGAATGTCAAAATATTTGTGTGCAAATCATGGAATTTTCCACAACGGACCCCGAGCTGCCGGAAACGACTCGGATTGAGCGACTCTGGATGTTTATCAGGCGATGCGGCTCGGAATTCCGTCCGCCAACGCGGTCGTTTTTTTCGACAATCGTGACGCGAAATCCGCAGTGCGCTAGAAGCATTCCGGCGGCAAGCCCCCGGGGCCGGCTCCGACGATGAGGATGTGTTTGGGAGACCCGGCAGGCATGAATAGTTTCTCTAGGGTGATTCACGAAAAATTCAATTGCAACATGTCGCATTGCCACTTGTCGCATTGGGAACGGAATACGCCCCTCTTTTGGCTCCGCCGACCCATCACTGACCGGCTTCGCATTCGGTGACTTTCTCGTCGTGGAACGCATCGGTGAGCATGCCCTTGAGTAAACAAACGCGTCCTCCCACTCCCGACCCACTCCGTACACGCGACAAATTCCGCGTCGATCGACGTGAGATTTGTCGCGATGCAATTGGCGGGAACATCGATATGCGCATAGGCAGGGATCGACCTGCGGTCCGCGAGAATGAATCGCCCACGAAGGCAGGGACCGCCCTTTCGATCAACGGACGAGACGTCCGTTCCCCTTATTTGGCATGCCGCACCTCATTCACTCCGCGCACCCTCTGCGACCTCTGCGGCTCCGCGTTTCGATCAAAATCAATCATTCATCAGTCCCTCGATCAACTCGCGCACCAGTTTCGCGGGCACTCCGCCGTCCAGCACCAGCGTGTTCCAATGCCGCTTGTTCATGTGGTAACCGGTTACCCATCACCGGCTCAGGTCATTCTGATAGATCAGCTTGAACCCGCTCTGGTGCAGGATGGCGGTGGCGAACTCATAGTCCTCCACATGCATGGCCAGCATCGACTGGCCCTTCGGGCAGGGCAGCAGCGCGTAGGCGAAATCGATGTTGGTTTCCGCGATCATGAGGGTGTCCAGACACTGCAACAGGCCGGGACCCGACTCACGCAAGGCGATCACGATCATCTCACAGGTGGCGTGCGGAATGCCTTTTTCCATGAACAATTGCTCGGTGGCACCCGGATCGGAAACCACCAGGCGCGCCACTGTGGCGTCGCGCGAATCCTGCATGCTCAGGCCGATGACCTCAATGCCGGAACCGCGCAGGAGTTTGACCATGGCCACCAGCGCACCGACGCGGTTGGGCAGCATGATGGAGAACTGGCGGACGGGTTCACCGTGGTCGATGAGGGTGTTGGATTCCATAAGAGAATGAATGTTAGATTCAGCCGCGCGGTCCGCGCAGCGGGATGGTTTGCACGGCGCCGGTGGCCGCTTCTTCAATGACAATCTGGTTAGGTCTTACGTCGGACACGATGAATTCCGAACCATCCGCGCTCTTGAAACGCTGTCCCGGCGCGGCGGTGTAACGTTTTCCGGTGGCGGCATCCTCGACAAGTGCCAGCGGATCATGGGCGCTTGATGACACGCCGGCGATCCATTCGCGGGTGTTGCCCGTGGCCGTGTCCCGCACTTCCACCACGGATACGTCCATCGGTTTTCCTTGATTGAGTTTGCTGGATTTCATCCGGTGCTGGACTTTCACCACCATCAGCCGCGATCCCGGAATCACCTCGCCCGCGCGGACTTTGAACTCGCGCCGCGTGGCACCGCTGATGGCCATAGTCGCGGTCTCGCCCTCGACCGCACGGATCTCTATCGGAACCTCCCGCTCGCGGTAATGACGCATGACCAGCGGCGGCACGGCAAATCCGCCAGCGCCGGTGGTTGCCGAGGGCTTGGTGGGATTGGCCTCATGCGCGGCAGGTGCGACCGCAGCACTCAGCACCTCGTTCTGGATGGACTTGGAGGGCGGACCCACAGGTCGCATGGCACCACCGGACAACTCCGATTGTTCTGTTAGATCAGGGTTGGCAGCTGCATTGCCAGCCTCCCTGTCCACAAACTTGTCCATCGACATCGCAACTTCCTCCGGTGATTCCAAAGCCAGTTCCCCCGGCAACGGATCGCGCGATATGAGGGCGGCGATCTCCGCATGCCCCGCCTCTTTCGCGTGCTCGGCGGCCGTGCGCCCCGCACTATCGGTGGCGAAACGGCCGGCCCCGATGTCTAACAATATTCTCACGGCATCAGTGTGGCCGTTTTCCGCGGCGACCATGAGCGGGGTGCGTCCGTCCTCCATCCGCGCGTAAACGCTGGCACCATAGTTTGTTAGAGTGTCTATCACCTCCGCGCGGCCCTCCATGGCGGCCAGCAGCAGGGCGGCGTCGAGACTCTCGCGGCGATAGGGAGCCAGTTCCGCCACCGCGCCGGGCCTGCCCTCGCGTACGGCGAGCATCAGCGGTTCAAAGCCATCCTTGCCCTTAAGGCGTGGGTCCGCGCCCTTGCGCAGCAGCCAGCGCACCATGGCGGTTTGGTTGCCGCTCACCGCAGCCATCAGCGGTGTGCGCTCCCCTGCCCCGCGCAGATCCACCGCCAGTCCGCGACCTAACAAATATTCCGCGGATCCCCTGGCTCCGGCCTCCGCCGCCGCATGCAGGGCGCAATCCCCGGCCGCATCGGTCGTGGTCGCGTCAAATCCTGCCGCGATGAATTTTTTCAGCACCGCCACCTCATTGCCGCGGCTCGCCCGGAACCAGTCGGCCGTCGTGATCTGATAGCCCGCCTCGCTGAGGTCTGATTTCACGGCATCCCTGGGCTTCCGGCACGCAGTCACGGCAACAAGGGAAATCGTAACCCCTATCGCCACGCGTAAGATCCTTCGAAGCCCATCCATGAAACAACGGTAACAAATCCCCCGCATGGGAGCAATCCCGGAATCACCATGAGGCCCAGGATCCCGACACCAGGGCGAAAGCCAACCACAAGCGGAGCATAGCGCAGACCAGCCAACGGCAAATGAACAAGATGAACGCAGATGAGGTGGATTACCCTGAATTCCGAGATGAAAACCACGAAATGCACGAAACTTCACTAAAAATCAGAGAGTTGCGACCTCGCATTACCTCATCCTGAAGTTGAGAGCAACCAAGCCCCAAATCCTTTGGACTTTCGTGCCTTTTCGTGGTTTTCGTGGTTTCCCTTTTCCTAAGTATCCCTGCCCGACTTATCGCGATCGGATTCAATTTCATCTTGATCTGCTTCAATCCTGTTCATCTGCGGTTGAATTTCTCCCAAGCGCCGCCTGTAGCGATCGGCGTTCCTCGTCCGATAGCGGGCGGTAATCGACGTCGCCCAGATGTGTGCCGTCTTTCTCCACGATCAGAACGACATCTCCCGGCGTCATCGCGATGCTGTGCCACAGACTTGCCGGAATGTTATAGGTCACACCCTGTTGCATCGGGATCACCTCCCATTGCAATCCCGCAGAAGTCTCAACTGCGGCGACCAGCGACGAGCTCCCCTGGAACAGGATGAAAACCTCGTCTGTTAGATTGTGCCGTTCGATGCGGTCGATGGTCTCCGCCCGAAGTTCGGGCATGAAGTTCAAATGTCCGATCTGCCAGCCCTTGTTGATCAGGATGGGTTTGTAGCCGGGCTCCGCGTTGTGGTATTGTTGGATGTGCATAGGAGGTGGTAGTTGCGGCCAAGGAGGCGGCTGCGGAAAAAATCGCACAAATATTCCGCAGCACAAAAACATTTCCCACTGCAGCACGCGGAAGTCTCCGCGAACTTCCGGGGTCGGTCTGACAAACCAAGCAGACCGTCCTGCAAAAAACATGCATGACTTGCGAAATGACCCCTTGCGCGCCATCCCTTACCGCATAGGTTCATCCTTCCGCCTTTTCCCAAGCATGGCGGCAACGAACCTCGAATCCTCCGAACCATGCCAACCGACAACTCCTTGCCCCTCTCTGCTGAACAAATGGGCTTCTTCCATGATCAAGGCTATCTCATCATCGAGGACTTGACCCCCGTAGACGAACTGCAACCCGTCATCGATGAAATCACCTCTGAGATCAACACCCGCGCCAAACAACTTGTCGATTCCAACGAAGAGAACGGCTGCATGTGGGTGATTCCCGGCACGCACCGCCTGCCCATCGTGCCCCACAAACTGGCATGTGGCGGCAAATACCTTGGCATCGACGACAACGATCTGCCCGTCGGCGAATGGGTTTGCTGTCCGGTCCGCAAGGGCGGCGCATTGCTGATGACCAATCGCACGGTCCACGGCTCCTTTCTCAACAAAACCGAAGGCGTGCGCTGGTCGGTGGACCTGCGCTATCAGAGTGCCTCCCTGCCAACCAATGCCCCCATCACCCGCCTGCCCGGCGAGGCGGAACCCTCGGCGGAACTCGGCGTGCCCGCCGCCTGTTATCCGCCCGACCGTGATTTTCTCGTGCGCTCGCGCCAGCGCCCGGACGAAATCACCCGCACCCACGAACAATTCAGCGAGTTAAGATCTAACAAAACCCGCCAACCCGTCAGCAACCGCTTCGGTGTGACCTGGGCCGCCCCCAAGGTTGCCAAAACCTGATCAATCCTCCGGCAGGGTTTCACACCATGTGAAATAAAGCCCGATGCAGCTCAGCACGAACGTGTCGACGCAGTGCAAAACTAACGGATCAAGAAAGCAGGCGGTCACAGATGGCGCGGTAATCCCGCATGCGCTCGACCGTGGTGCCGGGCGTGATTTCGCAACCGGCCGAAACAATGCAGCGCCCGCCCGCCTGCTGGTGGCACTCGCGGGTCTGGCTTTCTAACATTTCCAGCGGTCCATTTTGTACCACCGCGGTCGGATCGGCTTTCCCGGAGAACACCTGTTGCGGACCTAGCAGAAAAGCACTTGCCGACATATCTGGAACCAGGTAGTCCACATCGATGATATCGACGCCGGTGCGGATCATGTCCGCCTGCAGCAGCGCGGTGTTGCCGCAAATGTGGAGTTTGGCCAGTGCTCCAAGGCTGTGGATGTAATCGACTATGCGTTTTTCGCGCTCCATCGCATACTTTCGATAGAGCGCCGGACCGATCTGCGAGCAGAACGCGTCGCCGATGCCGATGCAGTGTGCGCCGGCTTCGACCTGCAGGCGGATGAATTCGAGCGCGCAATCCACGATGATGTCCATCGCCTTGCCAACGAGATCGGGATCATCCAGAAAATCCATGGCGGCCTTGGACACACCGCGCATATCGGCGTATTCGGCCACCGGGCCTTCGACCCAGCCGACGATGAAGTATTGGTCGCCGCAGCGGCGTTTGAACTCGCGGATCTCATCGATGCGACTGCGCATGCGGTGGTGTTCCAGCGGATTGTACCGGCGCATGGCCGCAGCATCCTCAATGCTGCGCAGATGGCCGCTCACATCGACGGGCAGGTTGTCCTCTGGAAAGGCGACGGACAAGCCGAAGCCTTCCGCTTCACAGAACGGGTCAGACATCACCGTCACCCAATCGAGATCAAAATCCTCGGCACAACGGATCATGCCTTCGCATTTGCTGCGGTAATCGAGGCAGAACCGCGAGTAAGGAATGCCGGCATAGGCGGCGGCCCAGCGCATGATGATCGGGTGAAACGGCGGGCGGTCCACGGCTTGGCCGTTGATGAAGGCGAGGGTTCTTTCGTAACTGGTCATGAATGGCTTGATTATCGCTGATTTTTCAAGGCGGGGTATTCACCATTACCACCATGAAGTGAAGTCCTAATTTCAAGGTTTGGACCCCAAAATAGCATTTGTGGTCCTTGCAGTCTCTTGGGGCGTGGCCGCCGTCGGCGTGAACCTGCCAAATGGCAGATGAATTTCTTCAAGTCACCCGGAACGTGTCACACCGGGGGAATGGTGTGGAACACGATGCCATCCTCATCCATGTCCGCCTGGATGACATCGCCGTCGGAGAATTTGCCTTCGAGCACTTCGAGGCTCAGCGGGTCTAACAAATGATGCTGGATGGCGCGTTTCAGCGGGCGCGCGCCGTACACCGGATCGTAGCCCTGGTTGCCGAGGAACTCCTTGGCCTTTTCCGTTAGAGCGAGGGCCAGTCCCTGTTTGGCGATGCGCTTGCGGACGCGGTCGAGCTGGAGATCGACGATGGTGGTGATTTCCTCGCGGCGGAGGCGGTCGAAGACGATGATTTCGTCGATGCGGTTGAGGAATTCCGGGCGGAAAGTGGCGCGCAGGGCTTCGGTGACCTTGGCCTCGCGTTGTTCGGCATTGTCCTCGGTGAGGATGTACTGCGAGCCGATGTTGGATGTTAGAATGATCACCGTGTTGCGGAAATCCACCGTGCGGCCCTGGCCGTCGGTGATGCGGCCGTCATCGAGCACCTGCAGCAAAACATTGAACACATCGTGGTGGGCTTTCTCCACCTCGTCGAAGAGCACCACGCAATACGGCTTGCGGCGCACGGTTTCGGATAGTTGGCCGCCCTCCTCGTAGCCGACATAACCGGGCGGTGCGCCGATCAGGCGGGCGACGCTGTGTTTCTCCATGTATTCCGACATGTCGATGCGAACCATCGCGCCCTCGTCATCAAAGAGGAATTCCGCCAGGGCTTTGGACAACTCGGTCTTGCCGACGCCGGTGGGGCCGAGGAACAAGAACGAGCCGATCGGACGGTTCTCATCCTGCAAGCCGGCGCGGGCGCGGCGCACGGCATTGGACACCGCGCGGATCGCCTTTTTCTGACCGACGACGCGCGCGCCGAGGCGTTCCTCCATGTGCACGAGTTTTTGTTTTTCGCCTTCCTGCAAGCGGCTGACGGGAATGCCGGTCCATGAGGAAACCACGCGGGCGATGTCCTCCTCGGTGACCTCCTCCTTGAGCATCGCGCCGTTTTTCTGGAGGATGGTGAGTTGGTCCTTGGCACCATCCAGTGCCTTGTTCGCTTCCGGCAAATCGCCATAGGTGATCTGCGAGGCTCTTGTTAGATCGCCGATGCGCTGGGCGCGTTCGGTTTCGCCCTTGAGTGATTCGACCCGTTCCTGGGCGGCGCGGACCTGATCGATGACCGCCTTTTCATTGCGCCACCGGGCCATCAGGCCGGACGATGTCTCGCGCAGGTTCGCCTGTTCCTCCCTCACCTTTTCCAAGCGTGCGGCGGAGGCCTTGTCGGTTTCCTTTTCGAGCGCCTTTTTTTCCATTTCCAACTGGAGGATCTGGCGTTCGAGCACATCGATCTCGGTGGGCATCGAGTCGAGTTCGATCTTGAGGCGCGACGCCGCCTCATCGATCAGATCGACGGCCTTGTCCGGAAGGAAGCGGCCGGATATATATCTATCCGACATTGCTGCGGCGGCTACCAGCGCGCCATCCTGGATGCGCACG
>CAYWLC010000122.1:0-5191 GCA_964458895.1 uncultured Luteolibacter sp.
CACTTGACCCTCTTGCTCCTCTCCATCCTCTTCCCAACTGCGGATTCTAGGTTCATTGCATGTTTTTGTCTTCAAACCGCGCAATTATCAGCACTTGCGCTTCTCATCCGCAATCCCAACTGCGGATTATAGGTTCATCTGTGGTTTCCAGGGCAATGGAAGGAGGCGGCGAAAGGCAGAAGGCCGCAGATGACAGAGGAGATCCTGAGTCGGGCACCGGTCAGAGCATTGTGATTCAGCGACGAAAAACCCCCTTCCGCAATGGCTGCGGAAGGGGGCTGTGATGATGAAACCAAGAATACGCGAGCGGCTTAGAACGAGTAGTTCAGGCCGATGTTGGCACCGTTGGAATCGACGCCTTCATCCATGGCGAATTCGCCGCGGTATCCGACGTCGAGGGAGGCGCAATTCATGAAGGCCCAGCGCACACCGGCCGAGAGTAGAACGCTGTCACCCAAGTCGGTGCCATCGGCGTTGTAGGAGCCACCGGCGAACTTGACTTTGGTGCTGGCGGCATCGCCGGCGAATTCATAGGCATAGGCAGCGGAAGCGTACAACTTGACGTTTTGTGCAACCGTCATATCCCATTTCACGCCGATCAGGCCACGGATGGAATCGATGTCAAAGGAGTCGATCGAGACAGGCAACAGGCTGCTACCCTTGGCCGTGAACGAATCCGTGCTGAGTTGTTGCCATTCAAGGCCGATGAAGGGTGAGAACGAGCCTGCCGATGAGGTCGCGATGGTGTTACCGGCGGTGATCATACCCTGCCAGCCATCCGCAGTGTAGCTGCCGGATTGCTTGTGATAGTAGTTGCCCATGCTGGCACCCTGCGATTGATTGACATCGTTGGTGTTGTAACCGAGCAGCGCATCAACGAACCATCCGGTGGCGGCACCATAGTTGGCATAGAGTCCGAAGCGATAGGTATCGATGTCCGTGCCGAACGAGTCGGAGTTGTCCCAAGAGGTTTGGGCACCTTCTGCAACCACGCCGAGGCGGAAGTTGTTGGCAACGGTGAAGTCAACGCCAGCAATGAAGGAGGCGGTTTCACCATTTTGATCGAACCCGCTATGGGAGGTATTGAGGTCCTGCCAATCGTAGGAGAAGCTACCCCAGACATTGCTGGTTCCAGTGCATCCGACCACCATGGGTGCGGGGGCGATGGCGCCTTTTGCTGATGGAGCGGCAGGCGCGGGAGCCGGGGCGGCCACTGAGTCCGAGCGGACAGCGGCATTGTGGGTTTCCACGGCGCGGTGCAGTTGATAGTTATTGGCCACGAGGCCGGCTGCGGAGGCCATGTAGTTACCCGGATCCAAGGCGGCCAGGGTCGCTTGGGTCACATACGGATCGCTGTAATCCATGGAGGCCAGCAGATCGGCGAGGTCACCGGTGGCGGTGTTCACCAAGCCATTGAGCATGTTGCCCGCGGCGACCTGGTTGTGGTTGGCACCGAACTTGCCGTAGTCGTGTTTGACGGTGAGCGCCCAGTCGGTGCCTCCGTCCACCTGGATCAGGTTGACGAAGCCAAGGATGATCGGGTTGCTGGGATGAGCGTCTGCGGTGAAGGGGCTGTCTTCGGGAGTCGTGAGGTGTTGGGAATAGAGCGACTTGGTCCACCCTCCGCTACCGAGCAGGGTATCCGTTTGCACCACCACGATGGGGGCAATGGTATCGCGGATCGGCGCGTTCACATCAGTGGGGGCAAGTTGGAAGTTGCCGCCACCGGCGGTGAAGACGTTACCTTTCGTTAGGATGAGCTTGTCAGAACCCCAGCCGCCCAGCTGGGGATCGGTGTTCCAGCGGTAGATGGAGTTTTCGCCGAGGGTGACGTCGCCATTGATGGTGAGTTGGCCGATGGAATCCCGTGGGTCCGAAGCCAGGTCGATGGGCGTCTCGCCCGGGCTGATGACGGCGTATTGCGGGATGGGGATCACCTCGGAAGTGAGGGGGATGAGCATATCGCTTGCGGTGAGATCGATATTGGCGTCCCAGATGCCGGTGCCGCCGATTTCGCCGCCGCGATAGACGTTGATATCGGTGCTGTCCTCGCCGGAGTTGGCAAAGACATCGGCATTGATGTACAAGCCACCCGAATGGACGTTGATGGTATCGACCTCGACTTCGAAGCCCTCGCCGACCACGTCATTGATGAAGGCGTATCCGCCGTTATGCTTGTTGATGGTGTTCACGCCATAAACGTTGCCCCAAACGATGTTCTGGTCATCCTCACCGGTGAACTGGCCTTCCCCGATGTTCATGACGTCGTTGCCGCTGTCGCCCATGTGGATGTCGCCATCGATTTGGGAACCATAGTTGAGATTGATTACGTCATTGCCGCCCCACAGGGTGATGGCGCTTGAATCACCGTAGATGTAGCCTTCATTGGTCACAATTTGGACTTGGCTGTCGCCATCGATGCCGTCTCCGTCATCGGCATTGATCTCACCGTAGTTGAAGATCTGGGTGGTGGCGGAGTCTTCACCGGGGATCATGCTGGTGTCGATGTCGATGCCGTTGGAGCTACCATTAATCGAGCCATTAGAATTGTTAACGATGTAGCTGCCATCGCCGGCATGCACGCCATTGACATTGGTTCCGGTGATCGTGCCGTCGTTGGTGAGATCGAGTCCGTATCCGGCATCGATGCCATTTTGGCCGCCGGTGATCGAGCCCCTGCTCTGATTAGTGACAGTTAGATAATCATCGGCGTAGATTCCGTTGTGAGCGGCGTTGATCGTGCCGCCCGAGACCGGAGCACTCAGCAAGAGGATGCCGTAGTTGTTATTGTTATGGACGATGAGATTATCGCGACCCCTGATCCCGTCAGAGGATGAGGAGCTGCCGAGGGCCGTGATGGTGCCTTGGTTGGTGATGATGCCGCCGTCGCCGTCGAGGCGGATGGCATCCTCATTGATTGCGGTGATGGTGGCGAGGTTCTGGTTGTTGACCGTTACTCTGGCATCGGCATAGATTCCGTATTGGGTGCCGGTGATCGAACCGCCCGAAATGGGAACGAGGAAGTTGAAGTTGGTTTTGTTGTTGATGGCGATACCATCCCGGCCACGGATGCCGTCTGAATAGGACGATTCGGAATTGCCATTAATGATACCGAAGTTGGTGATTGAGCCGCCGTCCGCTGAGAAGTTGATGGCGTCATCGGTACCGGAGATCACACCGGAGGCGTTGTTGGTGATGGTAGCAAGGGTTGACTGGATGCCTCTCCGGCCAGAGGTTGTTCCACCGGCGATGGTTCCCGAATTGGTTAGGGTGAAATCGTTATTAGAAAGGATGCCATGATGATTCGTGCCGATGAGCCCGCCCGCGTTGGTGACCGTGTAGTTGGCAGCGGTGATATTCAGAACCGATGTGTAACCGGCATCGCCCGTGAGGGTGATTCCGCTGATGATGCTGACCAATGGATTGGGATTGGTTGACAATCCTGCATTTTGGTTAGCGGTGATGGTGGTGGCGGTGCCGTTCCACGTGGCGATGTTGACCACGTTGGCATTGCCGTCACTGTCGGTGATAAAAACAGTGGCCTGTGCGGCGAAGGGCAGTGAGGCAGCGATGAAAACGGCGGTGGGGAGATAACGAGTGATTCTGTGGTATTTTGATTTCATGGTGTGTTTGGGTACATGGACTGCGTCTGGTGCTTTGGACCAGATAATGGTGATGTCTAGCGGATGGATGGGTTCACGTCAAGACACTTTTCGGTTTTTTATTGCAAATGCAATGAGTGGACGGGCGCGGGCGCGACAAATCGGAACACGGCCGGGGCGGTTTCCGGGGGGGGGGGCGGCGGGGGGGGGATAACCCTACATAGGAAAATTGAAACCACGAAACCCACGAAAAGGCACGAAAGCGCAATGGATTTGGGGCTTGGTTCCTCTCACCTTCAGGATGAGGTGATGCAATGTCACAACTCTCTGATTTTTAGTGAAATTTCGTGGTTTCCATCTTGGAATTCAGGATAACTCGCTCTGGTTGGCGAAATTGGCCGCAGTTATGGGTTATCGGGCAGGGTGACGGGTTCCGCGCGGGGCGGAAGCACACCGAGTCCGGGTTCGCTTTCGAGGCGGGTGAACGGACGATCTTCGGTGACCGGCAGCGGGCGGAAGGATTCCGAGTGGGTATCGACGCGGAATTCGAGTTTCATGAGGTCGCGATTGGTCTCGGCCACTTGGTCGAGTAGGTCGCGGTTTTGGTTTTGGAGGCTCTGCATTTTGGCGACGAGTTGCTCAAAAAACTCCTTTTGGTGGGAATCCGGGGTGGTGGATATGACGGGAGTGGATACGGGGGAAGAGGGTTTTGGTGTGAGGAGACGTGAGGGTTTTCCGGTGGCTGGGTCTTGGTATTGGGCCAGGACGGGATGGGCTGTCACGGGGATGGAAACGGGGAGGCCGGCATCCACGGCAAGGGTGAACTCACGGACGGACCACCAGTGGCTGAGGCCGGCGGCGGAGCATGCGGTGAGTGCGACTCCGCAGATGACGGGAAGGGTCGAGGGTTTCATCGGTTTCGGGAGTTGGCGGGTTTGGCTGCGGGGTTGGGTGAGGCTTGGTTTGGCGGTTTGGCTGCCGGCACGGGTTGATCGGTTGTGGGTTCCGGTTTTGGGAGTGAGACGAGCAGTTGCTGGAGTTTGTCGATTGCGAAGCCGAGTTTTTTGGCATCGTCATCCATTTGGTGGATGGAGGTAGAGAGGATGGCACCGACGGTGGAGCGTTGTTGGTAAGCGAGCATGGGCTCGAAGCCGGGTTCGGGCACGTTGAAAACCGAGGAGCCATTGGCATCAGGGACGAGCAGGTGGGGGCGGATGGTCAGGGTGATATTTCGACCGGGCGAGAGTTCCACCACACGGGTGAAAGGTGGCACGTTTTCCGAGGCTTGGAGGTGCCATCCTGCGGGAGCGGGGGCGAGCGGTTTGGCGGGGAACGGGGCTAACAATTTCACCTTGGCGGGATCGATGTCGCCGGTGCCGGATTGGAGTTTTTCGACGCGGACGGTAAGGCCTTCGCGGGGTTTGGCGGGAGGTGCAGGGGGTGAATCTGCATTAGGCGCGGGCGGGGTATCCGTGGCGGGAGCGGGTGGTTTTTCGATTGCGGTCGGCTTGTCGGTGGCAGGTGGCGCAGGATTTGGGGGAGTTTCGTCGGTGGGGGTGGGAGAGGATTCGGGTTTCGGGGTGGTATCA
>CAYWLC010000122.1:5201-9365 GCA_964458895.1 uncultured Luteolibacter sp.
GGGAGGCTCGTTGACGTCATCGAGCACGACGGAAACTTCGTTAGGCTTGCCGGATTCCTTGCTTTTGGATTTGCGGATGGCCTCCACCACGGGATCCACCTCGGGTTTTGCTGCGGGAGGTTTGGCCATGGAACACGGGATGGCCAGAAGGGTGAGGGCGGCGATGGCGGCCAGGGAGTTCATTTTGCCGGAGGTTTGATCTGAATCGACTCGGTGGTGGACATGCCGCCGGGGAGTGGTGAGTTGGCCGCGTCCTGCTGGTTGGCGGGGAGCGAGGGGCTGTCGGCGCGGAGATCGGTGGCGGGGATGGAGTTGTTGATCAGGTGATTCCATGATTCCAGCAGCTTGGCACCCTCCGCTCGGAGTTGGATGGATTTTTCCTGATAGTCGATGAGCTGGGCGAGTAGATTGCGGGCTTCGGCGGTTTCTCGGGTGGTCCAGCGGAGGCTGCGGCTCTGATAGAGAACAGGCACGTCGATATCAAGGCGGTCGAGGTGGCCGCTGGGGGCCTCGGCGGTCAGGATGTGTTGGATGCGCAGATTGGTTTCCTCAAAGGCTGATGGCGTCCGGCCCGGCAGTGCGACGCGTGGGTTGGAGGGGGCGGGATGGGTGCCGGTGCCGACCGCCGCTTGCGGATCGCCGGGCAGCCGGTCGGAGTTGGGCATTAAAGCGGCTGGGGGGGCGGCTGGGTCGGGGCGGGGAGCTTGCAGCTTGGCATTTTTTGTTAGATCCGCCAGATTCACGTGGCGGGCTTCCGCCGGTGGGACGATGACGGGTTTGGTGATGTAGAGCAGGCAAAAGGCGGCGGCGACCGTGGTGCTGAGGAAAAGCAGCCATGGGTAGGCGCGAGAGACCGGGCGTGTGGGGGCGCAGCGTGGCGCGGTGGGGGTTTCAACCGCCGGTGGGTCGCTGGGACTGCTAGGATCGGCTGACGGGTTCATGGTTTCTGCGGTTTGGGTGCGGCGGCGGGCGTGGGAGGGGGATTCGGTTCAGCGGCCACCGAATGGCTGACAATGGTTTGATCCGAAACCCCGGGAAATGTTGTGATGGTCATGGCTTCACGTGAGAGGCGCATATGGCGCAGGACACCACCGGCCCGGCTGAATGCTTGCAAGCCGGGGATCACTTCCAATGCTCCGCCTCCCGAGCGTTGCCTGCCGATTCCATCCGAGCGGTAAATTTCAAAAGTGGTGTGGGATTCCTCATCCCCTTCCGCCACGACTTTGATCGACACGCCATCGGTGAACACCCGGAAGGCGATCGGTTTGGTCGGAATCGGTGTCATCTTGTCACCGGTGAGTTTGTAGTGCGCCTGCAACAGAAAATCGCCGATGTGTTTGAAGTCGTCCGCGGATGCGGCCGGAGACAGCGCCAAGCAGGCAGTTAGAACAAGCCTGCGGATTATTGGCCCACGTCCCATAAGGAATCCTTGCTGTTGCCGGAGGGGTCATAAGTGACACCGGAACCGGCGTTGATGACGGGGGGGGAAACGTTGACGAGGATGGCGAGGCTGGTCCCGGTGAGTGACTTGACCGTGGGCAGGGCCGTGGCATTGTTAGGAAGGTAGGGAATGATGTCCGTGCTCACAATGGAACTCACCGCTTTGGTGGGATTGTCGGCAAGCAACATGCGTTGGGCGGAATAAACGATGCGGAGGGTTTCGGAGGCATCGCGTCCGAGTTTCCACTCGTCCATCTTGGTGGAGACCGAAAGCCCGATCTTGACGAGCGCCAGCAAGACCATGATCACGATGGTCAGTTCCAGAAGCGTGAAGGCCTTCGTGGAGGGTTTGCATTGGCGCGGCGTTTTCATGACTTCATGAGGGTTATCTTAATTTGCTTCCCTTGAAAAGACGGAAATCGGGAAATTCAACTTCTGAGGAGTTTCATGGCGTCCAGGAAATTTTTGCGGAATTCCGGGTCTTCGGCCAGACCCTTGACGAAAATCAGGAGGTAAAAGATGCCGATGGAAACGACGATTCTGGAAAAGATCCACCAAGAGACGGATGTCCCTTTCGGGGCGATGAATGGCACATACCATGCCTGGCGGTCCACGATCCGGGTGGTGTACATCTGGTTGTTGTCCTTGAGTTGTCGGACCAGGGCGTCGGCCGCTTTGCTGTTAGATGTGACGAAGAGGTGTTTGTAACGCACCCCGGGAGATTCGGGGACCGGGAGGCAGCGGATGCCGCGCGGGATCGATTCCGGAGGTCTGAGCGTGTGGATGTGCAGCTCGTAAACGAACTTCTCGCGCAGCCAGCGGTCGAATCGGGTGAGTTGCATTTGGGTGAACGGCTTAGGTGGCCCCCTGCATCATCTTCGGTCCCATCAGGAAGATTGGCAGGAAAGTTCCGACGAACACGGCGGCGATGAGTCCCACGGCGATGATGAGGACGATGAAACTGATGGCGGCGGAGAACGAGTTCATGTGGTTCTGCGAGTCCTCCTCGTACATTTCGCACAACATTTCGAGTTGTGAGTCGAGCGATGCGGATTTTTCGCCGATGGCGAGCATGTGGGTGACCTGGGAGTCCACGGAGGTGTATTTTGCGAAGGCGGTGGAGAGGGGCACGCCGGAGTGTTCATATTTGTCCGCGGCGTTGCGGAGTTCCTGATAGAACGGCGTGCCGCGGACGCTGTTGGCCGAGACCCGGATCGATTTGGCGAGGTTGATGCCATTCGAGTGCAGCAGGCGGATGGTGGCGATGAAGGTCATCTGGCGCATGCTCATGATGAGCAGGCGCATGAGGCGCCATTTGGACATGACGAAGCCCAGGATCAGGTTGCGGACCTTCGCCGAGCGGGCGATGGTCGTCGCGATGGCGATGACCGAGATCACGAACACCGGCCATACCGCCTGGGTGAAGTGGCTGACCTTGAAGGAGATGGCCGTCATGCCGTCGGGTTTCGCGCTGACGCCGAGGAGCATTTGTTCGACTTGTGGGACGATCTTGACCTGGGAGACGATGAAAGCACCTGTTAGAACGCAGATGATGACACCCGGGGTGATGGTGGCCTTTTTGATTTGTTTGGAAAAGTACAACTCGGTTTTGAGGCGGGAGGCGAGTGATTGGAAGGCGTGGTGGAGTTGTCCGGCTTCCGAGCCGGCCTGGATGAGGCCGATGATGGTTTCGTTGAAACGACCGGTCCGGCGGAAGGCCTCATGGACGTTCATGCCCGCGTTGATGTCCTCGCGGATGCGCATGAGGGCATCGACCATGGGTTTGTTAGGGAGGCCGTGGCTGTAGTATTTCAGTGCGTCGGCGGTGTTGATCTGGGCGCGTAGCATGGACCCCAGGCCTCGGAAAAGGTCCACCAGTTCCTTTTTCGTGAACTCCCGGATTTTCGGGGTGGTGAGGGCTTCGAGAAAGCTCTTGGGTGCCGCCGGGGTGGCGGCGGTGGCGGGGGCGGGGGGGGGGGCGGGGGTGGAGGTTGCGCTAGTCATAGGTATAAGTCATGTCGATGACCTTGCTGACGGCGGCAAGGTCGGTTTTGCCTTCGCGCAGCAGTCTCAGTCCGCTGCGCCGGAGGCTGGGCAGGATGCCTTCTTCGGCCACTTTCATTTCGAGTTCGTAGGGGGTCATTTCGCCCTTTGAAAGCATGTCCGAGATTTTCGGGGTGATGGGGATGATTTCGAGAATGGCGGTGCGTCCGCTGTAACCGGTGTTGCGGCATTCCTGGCAGCCCCCGGTTTTCGCGACGAACATGGGCACGTTGGCCCAGCTGTCGTCGAGGCTGAAGGTTTTGCGGTCGAGTTCCTCGATGCCGCTGGCGGCTTCCTTGCAATAGGGGCAGAGCAACTTGATCAGACGTTGCGCGCATGCGGCCTTGAGTGTTTGGGCGATTTTCCAGCGCTCCAGGCCGAGTTGTTCGAAGCGTTCGATGATCTGCGAGGCGCGCGGGGTGTGGATGGTGGTTAGAACCTTGTGGCCCGTGACCGCCGCCTCGATGGCGAGTTCGGCGGATTCGTAGTCACGCACCTCGCCCATCAGGATGATGTCCGGGTCGGAGCGCATGAAGGAGGCGATCATGGGCTTGAATTCCTTGGGGCTTTTCAGGTCGCAGTGGGTGATTCCGGGCACTTCGTCCTCAACCGGGTTTTCGAGAGTCAGGATATTGACTTCCGGGCGGTTGAGTTCGCGCAGGATGGCGTTGAGGGTGGTGG
>CAYWLC010000123.1:0-6982 GCA_964458895.1 uncultured Luteolibacter sp.
GTGGTTGGTGGGGCCGGCACCGGCGGCGGTCTGCGAGCAGATGTAGGTGCGGTCTTCCACGCGGGCCACATCCGAGGTGGTGGAGCGGGCAAGGAAGCAGTTCGGACGCTTTTCCGGATTGAGGCGGGTGAAGGTGCCTTTTTCAACCAGCAGGGACGTCAGGCGGTCCCATTCGGCTTGGGAACCGTCGCACCATTCGATGGAATCGGGAGAGCAAAGCGTGGCCATGTCTGCCACCCATTTTTCGAGGGCGGCGTGGGAAGTGTGTGAGTTGGTCATATCGTAGGGCAGTGGAGCGGGTCACTTGCAACTTGGCAATGACATGCGGAAAATCGACCGAATTTTCCTAAAAAATGCGGAGCTTGGCGCGGAAAACCGTTGAATTGGCTGCGGGCGCTCCACCCAAGGGCCCGGTATCACGCGGCCCGGACGGGTATTGGCAAAATGTGCGGACCGGTGCCTGTTGTCGGGATTGGTGATGGTCGAATCCCTGTGATGCACAATGAATCAGGAAACCACCTTGGCTCCGTAGTTTGCAGGTGCCCGGGAAACGGCATGACTTTTCGGCAGGAACGGCGTCACCAGCACCTCCTCGAAATCGAAGCACTCGGAAAAATCCTCACGGGTGTCGGATTCCTTTTTGCCGAAGACCTGTTCTTCGATCAGGTGGAACACCATGTCGCCCACATCCTGACATTTGCGCAGGCCCCATTCCTTCATCAGCGTGGAGGCCATCGGGCCGAATTGTTCGAGTGCAAAATCCCGGAAGCCCGCCAGCAACTCAGGCCCGGTGACGTGGCGCGGTTGGCCGCTGTTTTCATCGGCGATGCGCTTGAGAGTGAAATCCAGCGCGTCCTTGAGAAAAAAGTACGCATGCGGATCAAAGCGCTTCTCGCGTTTCAGGATTGAAACGATGGATTGTTCGAACTGCATCGCCTGCATGGATGCAACATGCAGAAGATGCGCGGCCATGTCAAAGCGCTTGTATTCGGACTTGGCGGGTGGCTTGGAAATGTCACAATGCATGCATGACCTCCGCCGCCCAAAATTCATCCGCCCGGCAATTGATGTTCCGCCAATTCGGGAAACCCGCCGAGGTATTGGAGTGTCTGGCATTTTCCCCGGGTGCCCCGGAAGTCGGCGAAGTGTTGGTGCGTATGCTGGCCGCGCCGGTCAATCCCGCCGACCTCAACACCATCGAGGGCACTTACGGCGTGAAGCCGGAATTGCCTGCAGTGCCAGGAGTCGAGGGCTGCGGCGTGGTCGAGGACAGCAGGTCACCCGATTTTCTAACAGGAGATTGCGTGATGTTCCTCCGCCGCGCCTCCACCTGGGCGACGCACACGACCGTGGCCGCAGACTCGCTGTTCAAGCTGCCACCCGACATCGATCCGCTCCAAGCCGCCATGCTCAAGGTGAATCCGGCCACCGCATGGCGCCTGCTGCACGGCTTCGGGGCGCTTGCCCTGGGCGATTGCATTGTCCAGAACGCGGGCAATTCCGCTGTCAGCCGCTGCGTCATCCAACTGGCCCGCGATCTCGGGATCCGCACGATCTCGTTCGTCCGGCGTCTCGAATTGATCGATGAACTCCGGCAACTCGGTGCGGACCACGTTTTGTTAGATGATGACGAGGGCATGGCCGCCGCCAAATCCATCCTCGGCGGCGCGAACGCCGCGCTCGCCTTCAACTCGGTGGGCGGCGAGAGTGCCCTGCGCCTGATGAAACTGCTGCGCGAGAGCGGCACCCACATCACCTACGGTGCCATGGGCCGCAAACCGCTCACCCTCCCTAACGGACTGCTCATCTTCCGCGACATCCGCGTGCGCGGCCTGTGGGTGACCCGCTGGGTGGAGAATTCGCCCGCCGCCGAGGTGAACGCCGTCTATCAAAACCTCGCCGCCCGCGTGGCGGCCGGCAAACTCACCCAACCGGTGGACGCCACTTTCCCGCTCGCCGCCTATCAGGATGCGCTCGCTCGCCTGGAAACCCCGGAACGCTCGGGAAAGGTGCTGTTTGCGTCGAATTCGGTTTGAGCAGCCCCACCGTGCGCTTGGGTGTCCGATGGCCATTTGCTTCAAACAATAAAGAGGCCGGTAACAAAGGTGGCGCGCTCCCGCCGGGAGCGCATGCCTGAGGTGTGGTGGTGAAATCCGGTTGGCAGTCGTTGCGTCTTGCCCTGAACTATTCTTGCGCCGGGCACTGTCTGCGCTCCCGGCGGTAGCGCGCCACCTTGCTCCGGGCTCCGTTTATGAACACCTGGACAAAAATGTTAGAACCTATCATCTCACGATCCACGGCCTTTCCTACAAAAAAATTGAGGTCCCTACCTATGCTGACCGCCCGGAGATGTCCTGACCCGAAGAACGGCTCGATTGCCGGGCCTCGGAGAGATTTCACTGTCGCGCGGATGACAACTCGCCAAAATGCGATGGACGGGCTATGGATTTGTCATGAATCCTTCCGACACGAGCCGGTCCAGGCGTATTACCTTTGGTGTGATGGCGGTGAGTCTGGTATTGATCGCGTGGCTGCATCTCGGAGTGCTGGTGCTGACCTCGTTGTTCGGCTTTTTCGCGCTCAACAAGCTGCGGATGGGCATGCGCAAGCCGTTTGCGGTGCTGTTGTATTGGATCGTGATCGTGGTGGCGGGCTACCTGCTGGTTCACTTGTCGCGCCAGGCCATCATCACGCTGCCGAAAATCGCGGAAACGTCCATCCCAGCGGTGGTGACTTACGCGGAGCAGAAACAGATCGCCCTGCCATTTGATGATTACGCCGGTGCCAAAACCGTGACGCTTCAGGCGGTGAGGGACAGCTTTGCCAGCATCGGGCAACACGTTCGGAACACGGTTTTCGGATTCGTCCAATTGCTGATAGGCCTGGTGGTGGCAACGAGTTTGTTCCTTGGCAATCAAGCGGACTCTCATCACGAACCGGGAACCTCGCCGGACAGCCTCTATGCGACGGTGATGCGGGACCTGGCGGCGAGGTTCCGGACTTTTTATGTCAGCTTCTCGCGGGTGACTGGCGCGCAGATCATCATATCGGTCATCAACACGCTGCTCACCGGAGCTTATCTGCTCTGGAACGACTATCCGCACAAGTTGGTTCTGTTGGGACTGACGTTCCTGTGCGGGTTGTTGCCCATCGTCGGCAACCTGGCCAGCAACATTCTCATTGTCGGCGTCAGCTTTACGCTCTCGCCACGCCTGGCGCTGGCGGCGCTGGTGTTTCTTGTCATCATTCACAAACTGGAATATTTCCTCAACAGCAAGATCATCGGTGACCGCATCAGGAACCCCATGTGGCTCATGCTCATCGGCCTGGTGCTGGGGGAGAAACTCATGGGAATTCCCGGAATCATCCTCGCACCCGTGGTCCTCCACTACATCAAGGTGGAAGCCTCCCAACACCGGTTCTCCGAACCCGCGGGTTCCGTTATCTAACAACATGGCGGAATCTCCGCTCATCAGGCGAAAACGCAGGTGGTTTACTTTTTCCCATCAAGCATCACCACTCCGTGCCCAGCCAGTAGCGGCCCGCGATATCTAACAGATCATCGCGCATCGGCCATTCGTCCGGGCGTTCGCTGGTGGCATGGCGTTTGCTGGCGCCCTTGAGGGTCATGCAGCCGGTGTTGTCGCCGATGCGGCGGACGGTTTCGACTTCCTCCGGGGTCAGGCGCAGGTCGGCGGGCAATTGGGCGAACTCGCGGATTTTGTCCTCGATGGGGCGGGCGGAGTCCCCGGTTTCCTGGATGAAGGTGGGCACCACGCTCTCGACGGCCGGGTGGCTGAGGTTCCAGATCGAGGCGAATTGCAACAGGGTGAGTCCGTATTTTTCGGCAAGCGGGCGCATGTGATCGGCCTTTTCCATGCCGTGTTGGACCCAGCCATCCGGGCGGAAGCTCCGGTGGTCGCCGGGTTTGAATTCGTGGCCGGGCAAGCCCAGATCCCCGTGAAACACGCCGCCGTGATCCACCACGCGTGTCATCACCTTCACGCCGTGTTGTTCACAGGCGGGCAGCGTGAGGCCGACGGGCCACGGCTCTAACGGATTAAGGATGAGCATGGCCCAGTCGATCAGGCCGCCGAAGCGCTCCAAGCAGCCGACGAGGTCGAGTGAGAATCCATTGGCCGGGCCGGGCGCGATGCCTAACAGATCCGTCAGTCCCTCGTCCTTCAGGTTTTTCATGGCCCGCCACACGGCCTCGCTTGTGAAGCCGGTTTCGTCCGGATTGTGGAGCATGAGGAGATCGAAGCGGTCCGCGCCACAGCGTTCGAGTTCCATGGCCGCGGCCATGCGCACGTAGTCGGCGTATTGTTCCGGCCCGCGGAGATCCGGATCGGTGAAACGCGGATAACCGCGGCTGCCCATGCGTTGTCCATGATAATAATCGTGTCCGATCATGCCGGTGAGGCAGTAGCTGTTGCGGTCGATGCCGCGCAGCGCGCTGCCTAACAACTCGTCCGCCTTGCCGTTGCCATAGACATCGGCGGTGACGAAGGTGCGGATTCCAGCCTCGTAGGCGGTTTGAATGCATTGGCAGAAGCGTGCTTCGGTGAGGGTTTCGCCGAAGTGCATGAAGCGGCCGCCGCTCCAGGTGCCGTATGCTGTGGGGGTGGGTTCCATCATGGTGATGGGCGCACGACTACGGTCGGAACGCGGGCGGGTCAATCGCGAAGCAACAAACGGCATGAATCAGACCCTGCGGATGCTCCTGATGATCACACGGATGTCATGGGCCGGCTAACCATGAGCTTCTCGAGCGTTGGGATCAGGTCATCGAATTCATCAACCACGGTGAACTCGCAAGTCAGACAGAATGACCGGATGAGATGGATCATGGGTGTCCAGAATGCCAGGCCGTTGGCATCACGGCGGTTGTAAACGATGACCGGTTTGTCAGCCGCTCGTACGTGGCCTTGTTGTTTGAAAATCATCAGCGCGAGCATCTCCTGCACCGTCCCGGATCCGCCGGGAAATATCACAAAGGCATCCGAATGATCAATCATGATGCCCATGCGGGTGTAGATGTCGGGTTTGAGCCAGAAACTCGATAGCCCGGCCGGCAAGCCCTCGAACTCGATGATGTGCGGAACATTGGACCCGCCGGTCCACCCGCCGGCCTCGACCGATCCGCGCACGACCTCGCCCATGATGCCGGAGTTTCCCGCGCCTGAAATACAGCCGAGGCCCTTGTGCGCCAGACGTTTGCCAAACTCGCAGCCTTCTGTTAGATACGCGGGGTCATCGATGGATGCGGAACAGAACACGCAGACATTGCCCGCGTGGCCGGGCGGCAGGGGTGTCTCGAAAGAATCAATGGAAGAATCCGCCGGCTTTCCGGTGAAAACCGGCGGGGTGCTGGGGTTGCGGTGCTTTTCCAGCACCTCCAGGACCTCATCGGGTGAAGCGGCCGGAAGCAGGAAGTTTTGTGGCGGCAGTTGCACGGAGCCAAGCCTGTGCAGGTGACCGAGAAGATCTAACATCGCATCCCATGACCCGTCGGTGTTGAGCAACACCGTGGGTTTGCCGGTCAGATGCGGATCGAGCGTCTGATACCCGACAAAGATCGAGACCGCCTTGAACAAATCCTCGAGCGTGGCACCGGGCGTGAAAACGAAGGCATCGGATTCGACGATCTTGCGCTCGATGTTGGATAGGGAAATCCGCTGGTCGCCGTTGGAGTTATAGATATCCCAGCCGCGGCTGAAGAGGCTGTATAACAAACGGGCGCGGATTTCACGGTTGGGGTCGCGTTCCCCACGAACGGTTCCTGCGAGGCGGACTTTGGGCATGATGAAAACAAGGAGGGGTATTGCATGGACACCACAGCAGGACACGGTGGATGATCCAATCGCGGCCAAATGAGTGGCCCCACGCAATTTGAGCGTGAAATGGCCATTGTGCAAGCGACGCTTGACATGACTAAGTCAAAAGACCAAGTTTGTTGCCATGAAAGTGATTTCCATTCATGAAGCCAAAACCCACCTGTCGCGCCTGATCCAGCAGGCTCTGGAGGGTGAGGAAATCATCATTGCCAAACGCAACGAGCCGATGGTGCGGCTGGAAGTGGTTCGAGAAAAGCCGGCGACCCGGCGCTTCGGAGGACTCAAATCACTGCGGTTGAAGATGGGTCCTTCGTTTGATGATCCGCTGGAAGACTTCGTGGATTACGCACCCTCAAGCGCCTCGCGGGTGGCCGGACCACCCACCCCATACCGGGCATGAAACTGCTGCTGGATACCCACACGATCCTCTGGATGGTGTCCGATGATCCCCGCCTGCCAGATAGCGCCCGACGGATGATTCTTGCCGCCGAAGACCTCGCATGGAGTACGGCGTCACTTTGGGAAATCGGCATCAAACTGAGCCTCCAGCGCCCGGATTTCCAGTTAGATCAGGGGTGGGAACGACTCATCCCGGAGGAAATGAGCCTCAATGGCATCACCCGCGTCGATTTGCTGCCGGCCCATTGTGCGGCGGTTTCCAAACTCCCCTGGCACCACCGCGATCCCTTCGACCGCCTGCTCGCCGCACAGGCACTCTGCGAAAAACGAAAATTGTTAGGGTGTGATCCTGTCTTCGAAGCCTACGGAGTTGCCAGCGTTTGGTAACCCCCCGCTCAATCCCTGCTCAATGCGCTTGTCAGTCCCAAGGCATCTGCTTGAATCGCGGGCATGAAAAAAGACGACCGCGATTTTCTCTATCATTTGCTTGAAACCCCGAGCCCCACAGGCTTTGAAATGCCGGGCCAACGGGTGTGGGCGGAGTGGATCGGACGGCATGCCGCCACCGTCGAGTGCGACGCCTACGGGTCCACCTGGGCCACGCTGCCCGGCAAATCCAAGCGCATCGTGATGCTCGAGGCTCACGCCGATGAGATCGGCTACATGATCAAGCACATCGACGAGCGCGGGTTCCTGCGGCTCGACCGCGTGGGGGGCTCGGATGCCGCCACCGCCCGGGGTCGGCG
>CAYWLC010000123.1:6992-9132 GCA_964458895.1 uncultured Luteolibacter sp.
CAACACCGCCATCCACCTGCGGCGCGATGAGGTCGGCTCTGAAAAAGCACCGGCCGTGCATGATTTGTGGGTCGATGTGGGTGCCGCCAATCCCGCCGAAGTGGAAAAACTCGGCATCCGCCCGGGACACCCGGCGGTCTATCAGGATGGCCCGCTCGAACTTTCTAACAAACGACTCGTCGGACGCGCCTTGGACAATCGCATCGGCGGCTACATCATCGCCAGCGTGATGAAACGCATCGCCACCGGCAAACGCAAACCCTCCTTCACCCTGGTCTGCCTGAATGCCATCCAGGAGGAGATCGGCGGCCACGGCGCGGTCATGGCCACCTACCGGCTCAAACCCGATGTCTGCGTTTGCCTGGATGTCACCCACGCCACCGACACCCCCGGCCTTGACGCCGCCAAACATGGCAGCGTGAAACTCGGCGGCGGCCCATCCCTCACCCACGGCACCGCCAACCACCCGCTGGTGGTCAAACGCCTCATCGAGGTGGCCGCACAAGCGAAGCTCCCGATCCAGCACGAAGCCAGCAGCCGCTTCTCCGGCACCGACACCGACAAGATCTTCCTCAGCCACGAGGGCATCCCCACCGCGCTGGTTTCCCTGCCCCTCCGCTGCATGCACTCGGTCGTGGTAACCTCCCACTTCGACGACATCGCCCCCGGCCGTGGAACCCACCCACTTCTACGCCGTCGCCCACGCCATCGATCTTCTAACGGAATTTGTGATCTCTCTCGGTGAGAAGGACGGATTCCATCAGAAACTCTCGCTTGCCAAAGTGCCGTAAGACATGGGGGCAGACAAATGATCCTCCCGACTAACTTGATTGTTACAGGCGGCGGGCAGAATTCCCGCGCCACGTGGCCCGGGAATTCTGCCCGGAGCCCCCATACAAAAGTTACTCCAGATTCCACACCCAGCGCGCGCGGGCTCTGGTGCTGAATAGGAAGATGGAAACCACAACCGGAGCTAAGCGGAGATGGCCGCAGGCAAATTACACTGATTTAAAAGATGTTAGAAAGAACGACTCGTCCACCCCCAAGGTGAGTCAAATTCGAGCTGATTTTTTCAGTGAAATCAGTTACAATCAGCGCAATCAGCGCAATCAGCTGTAATAAGGGTCGGTGTTACCTTTGGCATTTTCCTTTCTAGGATCCGTTCATCTGATTTCTTTGTCCATTGGATATTGAGTGTTGGTTGTTGGATATTGAAGGGCATCTTCCAATGGCGCCAGCGGACTCACCACGCCAAGCCCATTGGTGCCTGTCGCCACATGCGGGTAGATCTCCATTTCATCGCCACCCATCATGCAGACTCACTCCACCGTGTCAATCATAAATTGTTCTTTTGAACATTTTTTCCCCCAGGTGTTTCGGTGTTTGGTGTTTCATTTTTCAGCATTGGCAACATTTCAGCGTTTCAGCGGTTACCCTTTGATATCCGCTAGAGCAGGTCGCCCCGAAAAACGGAGTTCCTACGTGTCTGATATGCGCACGCGCCGCCCAAATATCCTTGACAAATCAAGCATTTCCGAGCCAAGACCCTCTCGTAAGCCTCCCGGATATCACGTCCGGACATGCTACTAATAAAGACTGTTGGCCTGAAAAATTTGATGCTTGACGGGTGACGAAAATGGTATAGAATCCATACCAAGATGGAATTCGAGTTCGATCCGCAGAAGAGCAAGTTGAACAAAGCCAAGCACGGCATTGACTTTGAGCAGGCGCAAGAGCTGTGGAATGACCCGGATTGCATCGGATTCCCCGCGAGATCAGAGGATGAAGACCGCTTCGCCCTTCTGGCCATGCTCAAAGGGAAGTTGTGGGTCGCATTCTATACGTATCGGGATGACAAGATACGGATCATATCGACCCGAAGAGTCAGAACGCACGAAAGGAACCTCTATGAAAGCTAAGGATTTGGATAAGATCTTCGATGATGGGGAAGTCGACATCAACGACTACCTGGATCTCTCGAAAGCGTTCCGGCCTGGCCAGGAACAAAAACGGGTCAATGTGGATTTCCCGGTATGGATGATTGATCGCCTGAACCGCGAGGCTGGCCGTCTTGGCGTGCCCAGACAATCCCTCATCAAGGTTTGGATTGGAGAGCATCTTGAGCGCGACAAGACCAAAC
>CAYWLC010000124.1:0-8978 GCA_964458895.1 uncultured Luteolibacter sp.
GGGATCGGGGAAGCGTTCGTATTGGCCGCCCGTGCCGGTGAACTCGGCGTAGAGGTCGATGGTGTGGCCGACGTCGCAAACGATCAGGAATGGCGGGCGGCCCTCATCGGCAGGCAGGGCGGTGATGTAGCCGCGGGCTTGGTGATAGGCGCGTTCAAGGGCCTTGTCGAAAGCGAGGGTGCCGCGCTTGCCATGGCCGACCTTGGAGGTGGTGTTTTTGGCGAGTTCGTCGGGTGAGGCATCGGCGGATAGGCCTTGTTTGGTTTCGTTGACGAAGTGGCGGGCCTTGTAGAGGTCGATGTAATTCGTGGTGGTGGTGCCGTCCAGGTGGGTGCGGGTGATGGCGCGGTCGAAGACATAGAGGTTCTTCGTGGGATCGGGCGAAGTGGGGTCCGGGCGGGGAACTCCGATGATGTCGCAGAGTTCGGAGAGGAACATCTGATAGTTCGCCCGCTCGGCAGCCCCGGAGTTTTCCCAGCGGGTGATGAAGGCGGTGATTTGCTCGGGGGTGGCGTCAGACATGGGCGGGAAGGTAGCGCTATCGGCGGAATGTCATGCCCCGCCGTGAGCTTGGATGGATTCCAACAGGTTCAAGGCGGGGAGGCAAGGGCGAGCCGTGGATTCATTTCAAGCCACCATTGGCGATTTGACCAAAAGCCGCTACCCGCCCCGGTTGGCACACGCTGTGATCGGCAATCTGTAACACGCCAGAGTGTTACAGGAATCCCTTGTCAGTCCGCCTGTCCGCAGACGGCAGCCCTTGGATTAGTGCGGGATTACCCTAACGAATTGGAGAAACCACCAAGCCGTGTAACACGTTTGTAACACCTTCCCCCCTCATTTTACGCGGTTTTGGCGCATTTACTGGCATTTATGAGCATCCGCAAAACGTGATTCCGTTAGGCGATTTCCGCCTGCAACCATTTAAGAATAAGAACTTTCTGACTGGTGGTCCCGCCAGGAATCGAACCTGGACCTACGGCTTCGGAGGCCATCGTCCTATCCATTGGACCACGGGACCATTCGCCATGTGCGGCGGAAAGGACTTCTAGTGAGCCGTCGGCGGCTTGGCAAGGACAAGGGTACCCTCCCTCCACCTTTTTTGCGCAATTTTTTGCGCCCCATTGCGGCCAAATGCCCAAAACACCCACCAAGATCCCCCGCTCACTCGGGCTTGCGGATCGCAGGGATCTGCGGCAGACTCCCGGGCATGATCCGCTTGATGACACTTCTTTTCGCGCTGTCCACCCTCGTCCGTGGCCAGTCCTATGTGCCCGTCAACGAACATCCGCCGCAACTCGCGCACGAATTCCGCGGTGCCTGGATCGCCTCGGTTTACAATCTCGATTGGCCCAGCGCCAGGGGCCTCAGCGCCGGGTCTCAACAAGCCGAACTGCGCGGCATCCTCGACAAAATGAGCGCGCTCAAAATGAATGCCGTCATCTTCCAGGTGCGCCCGGAGTGCGACGCGCTCTATCAATCGTCCTACGAGCCATGGAGCGCGTGGCTAACAGGCACCATGGGCCGCTCGCCCGGCTATGATCCGCTGGCGTTCTGCATCCGTGAGGCCCATGCCCGTGGCATCGAGGTGCATGCGTGGTTCAATCCGTTCCGCGCGCTTTGCAACAACTCCGAACCCGCCGCTTCTAACCACATCTCGCACATACCTGGCATCACCAAACGCTACGGATCGATGACCTGGTGCGATCCTGCAAGCCCGGACACCCGCGCCCGCGCACTCAAAGCGGTCATGGATGTGGTCAACCGTTATGACATCGACGGCGTCCATCTGGATGACTATTTCTATCCCTATCCCAAAGGCGGGCTGGTTTTCACCGACGGCAGAAGTCCGGCACAAAGGCGCGCATACGTGGATGGCTTTGTCAGCAAGCTCTACTCGTCAGTGAAGGCCCGCAAGCCATGGGTGCGCGTGGGCATCAGCCCGTTCGGCATCTGGCGTCCGGGCGTGCCCGCAGGCATCGAGGCCGGGCTCGACAGTTACGAACAACTCGCGGGCGACTCGCGCAAGTGGCTCAAAAACGGGTGGGTCGATTATCTGGCGCCCCAGCTCTACTGGCGGATCTCCCCACGCAAACAAAGTTTTCCGGTTTTGTTAGATTGGTGGCGGCAGCAGGGCAGCCGTCCGGTCTGGCCCGGCATCGCGACGGAACGCATCAATTCGCGTGACGACCCCGGCCGCCCGGCGTCGGAGATCACCAACCAGATCGAACTCTCGCGCAAGATCGGCAAAAATTGGAACGGTCACATCCACTGGAGTGCCAAGAGCCTGGTCACCAACCGCGGCGGAATATCTAGCAGAATTGCCTCCGTTTACACCCAGCCTGCCGCAGTGCCACCCATGCCATGGGTGAGCAACAAGCCTCCGGGAGCACCGGGTGTGAATGCCGCGGCCCGTGAAGGAAACACCATCGTCCATTGGGTGCCGGATGCCACCACCGCCAAAGTCGCCGTGCAGGCACGCAACGGTGGAATCTGGAAAACCCTCAAAATCACATCCGCCCGCAGCGGACAAACCAGCATCCCCAAGGCCGACGCCATCGCCGTGACCGCCATCGACCGCTTCGGCAACACCAGCCCGCCCAAGGTGCTGAAACTGCAGTAAGGTGTTAGCGCGCCAGTCAGACCCAATTCCCCACCACTCATTCCAACCCACACTCATGTCGGATCCATTGTTACAGCCTCTCCGCGCCGGTGCCCTGCTCCTGCCCAACCGTATCGTCATGGCTCCGCTCACCCGCTGCCGGGCATCCGCCGGACGCGTGCCTAACAAAATGATGGCGGCATACTACGCGCAACGTGCCACCTTCGGCCTGATTCTATCAGAGGCCACCGCGATCTCGCCGATGGGCGTCGGCTACCCGGACACCCCCGGCATCTGGTCGGACGGGCAAATCGAAGGATGGCAGCAGGTGACGCGCGCCGTGCATGACGCGGGCGGACGGATCATGCTGCAACTCTGGCACGTCGGGCGCATCTCGGATCCTGTCTATCTGGACGGCCACCAACCGGTGGCACCGAGCGCGATCCAACCCAAGGGCCACGTCAGCCTCCTACGCCCGCCCAAACCCTTCGTTACACCTCGCGCGCTTGAAACCACGGAAATCCCCGCCATTGTCGAGGACTATCGGAAGGGGGCGGAAAATGCCAAAGCCGCTGGCTTCGATGGCGTCGAAATTCATGCCGCCAACGGTTATTTGATCGACCAGTTCCTTCAGGATGGCAGCAACCACCGCACGGACGAATACGGTGGAACTGTGGAAAACCGCGCACGGTTTTTGTTAGAAATCACGGATGCCATCATCCGGGTTTGGGGCGGGGATCGTGTGGGGGTGCATCTCGCGCCACGCGGAGATTCCCACGACATGGGAGACTCCAATCCGGCCGTGCTTTTCACCCATGTCGCGCGCGAACTTGGGAAACGTGGGATCGCATTTCTTTGCGCCCGCGAGTCACACGACAAATCCGCACTGGGCCCGGCCCTGAAGGCGGCCTTCGGCGGCGTCTTCATCGCCAACGAGGGCTTCACCGCAGACAGTGCCCGCGAAGCCATCACATCGGGCAGGGCGGATGCTGTGGCCTTTGGCAAACCCGCGATTGCCAACCCGAATCTGGCAGAAAGAATACGCAGTGCCGCACCATGGAACCCTCCCGACGCTCAAACATTCTATGGTGGCGGCGAGAAGGGTTATCTGGATTACCCGGTGCGCGGCGAACCAGTCTAACGGGCATCTTGTTTCGCGACTTGTGGCAGCAGAACTTCGAACTTCATGCCCGCTATTTTTGACCGGATGCCAGCCGGGAAATCCGATGCCTGAATGAACAGCCGGATGATTTTCCAGCCTGCCTTTAGCGGATCATCGGTCACGCTATCCACACTGGCGCGGGTTACGGATTTCCCGTCGGCAGCGCGCACGGGGACCGTGCCATGTGACACCGCCGCATCAGCTAACAGCGCTGGCGCCTGAACTGGAATGGCATAACTGTTGTCATTGCGGATCGTGAAAACCTGGGTGGCGATGTTCACGGGTTTTCCGATCTCCACGAGTATTTCAGAAACCACGCCATCCACCGGCGCGCGGAGGAATCGTTTCTCATATTGCTCCTTCCAATACCCATACTGGATCTGTTGGGCGTCCTTTGACTCCACCTGGGCGGCATAGGTGGCACGGTACATCTTCTCCATGGCCAGCGCCCAATCCAAACGCGACCGCGCCGCCTTGTGCTGGCGCACTGCTGTCTCGGTTTCCTCGCGGGTGGCGGTCCACGCCTCCGCCTGATCGCGCGCGGCATCCACCGTGGACTTCGACTCGGCGGCGTGCTGGGCGAGGTCCATCTGATACTTGGTGGCGTCAAGATCCGTGTGCGCCAGAATCTGGCCCTTGCGCACCAGATCACCTGGCTTCACCAAAATCTCCACCAGCACGCCCGGAGCGCCCGTTCTGACTTTTTCGACGATGCCGGTGGCGGCAGACGATACATACAAGGCCATGCCCCCGGGCTGCGTTCGGTAAGGTGTCTGGCCGCAGGCCAGCCCTTGACACATGACTAACAGAACGAACGCGACCCTTGTAATTCTCATTTCAAACAGCCGCATGCCGGATTGGAATTTTTTGTTAGGTGTTTTCATCCTACCACTCATACGATCCGGTCGTTCCGGACCTTTCATCTTTGTTTGATGAGCCGCCCGGAGATTCCGATACCCTCCCCCCGGGTAATAATCCAAAAAACAGGGTTGAAAGATCCGTGTGGTTGCGACAGTAGAAGTCGGCCATGTCACTTTCGAGACGTTTCTTCTAGGCTCTTGGCAGAATCTGTGGGTGAATTCCGGCTCCAGTAGATTTCCAAGGTTATGAAAATGAGAGGTTTGCAGCAATTCGAAGTTGCGTGCCCAGTATGGACCGACAAGGCGTCACCATGGGCTGCCGCCCCAAACCCCGCCAAGCTGAGCCAGCTTGACCGCATTTGGATTTCGACCCTAAATCCCCTCCCGTCCCCCAGGGGAGGCGGGGGGAATCTTGACCGGCCAAAGGGTCGTCACACCCACAGCAAAATCAATGCCGCTGGAATCACATTTCACCCACAGATTCTGCTGAAGAGGCCTATTATTTATGTGATTGGCATGGTCTTTGACCTTTTGAATTGGCAGGTGTTTTGCAAGACATTGGAACCTTTGACAAATGGGGATTTGCGTGACCTCGCCGATCGCCATGCGGTCGATTGATCCCGGCGGATTTTGCGGATTTTTCCATCGATTTGTGGCTTGGCGACATTAGCATCCGGGCATCCTCGATGTTTGCAACGCCATGAAGATCGTTTTCCGATTGAATTTCCACACTGTGCCGGGCCAGTCGCTGTGGCTCAAACTCGCGACCCTCATCCGTGATTCGGACGTCCGTTTCGAGCAGATCCTTCCCCTGCACTGGATCAACGACCGGCAATGGCAGGTGGAGGTCGATGTCACAGGCGCAGCCCCGATGCGTTTGGAATACATCTATCAGTTCCGCGAGGGGTCCAACGGAGTGGAACTCGACGAGTGGGACGGACCGCGCACGGCGGAGGCGGACCCTTCAGCGCCCGGGGCTTTGTTGTTAGAAGACACCTGGTGCTCGGCGGGCACGGTGGATTACGCCTTTGAAACCAAGGCGTTTCAGGCCGTGTTGCGCGCGCGCGGGCCGTTTGCAAAACCCAAGATTCCCAAGGACGCCAACCACAGCTTCCAACTCCGCATGGCCGCCGTGCCGAAAGGTCTGGTGCCCTGCCTGGTCGGCAACGTGCGGGAAATCGGCGACTGGGGCTGGCACCATGCGCTGCCCATGCAGGAGGTGGCTGCGGATGTCTGGTCGATTCATCTCTATCTGCCAACCGATTGGCGCATCGAATACAAATACGGGCTCTTCGACGCGAAACTGGGCTGTGCCGTGAGCCTCGAATGCGGAGAAAACCGGGTGTTGGAACCCCGTGTGTTCCATGATCGCCAGTGGACGCGCGTCCATGATGAATGTTACCATCGGGATTCCTCCCTGCTCTATCGGGCGGCGGGCGTGGCCATCCCCGTCTTCTCGCTGCGCAGCGAGTGGGGCCTCGGCGTCGGCGAGTTCGCGGACCTCAAAACCCTCGCCGACTGGGCCAGCGGCATCGGCTTGAAACTCATCCAGATCCTCCCCGTCAACGACACCACCTCGGCCCATGATTGGACGGACTCCTATCCCTATTCGGCCATCAGCGCGTTCGCCCTGCACCCGCTCTATCTGCGGCTCGATGACCTCGAATACCCGATGCCCGCGGAATTCCCCGAGGAAATCGATTCTGTTAGAGAATGGCTCAACGCGCTGGAACATGTGGATTACGAGGAGGCGATGAATGCGAAACACGCGTTTGCACAACGCATATTCGATACCCATCGGGAAACCATCACCGCAGGCAAGGGGTTCCGCGATTTTCTAACGGAAAATCGCGTGTGGCTGGTGCCCTACGCGGTGTTTTGCGTGAAGCGGGATCTTTTCAAAACGGCAGATACCGAAAAATGGCAGGACTGGGCGGCATACGACGCGCAACGGGCGGATGCCATGGTGGACCCCGCCCATCCGGAATGGGCGCTGATTTCCTATCACATCTGGCTGCAATATGAATTGGACCGACAGCTCTCCGATGCCGTGGGTTATCTGCACAAACATGGCCTCGCGCTCAAGGGCGACCTGCCGATCGGCATCGACCGCCAATCGGTGGAGGCGTGGTCCGCACCGCATTGGTTCAAGATGGATACACAGGCGGGAGCCCCGCCCGATGCCTTTGCCGTCAAAGGCCAGAACTGGGGCTTTCCGACCTACAACTGGGAGGCCATGCGCGCGGACGGTTATGCATGGTGGCGCTCGCGATTTGCCAGACTCAGCCGGTATTTCGATGCCTACCGCATCGACCACATCCTCGGGTTTTTCAGGATCTGGCAAATCCCTCGCGACCATGTGGAGGGAATCATGGGATGGTTTGATCCGGCGCTGCCGGTTGACATCAACGAGATCCGCGACCGCGGGATTGATTTCGATTTCAACCGCTTCTGCCAACCCTACATCCGCGAACATTTCCTGGGGGAACGCTTTGGTGACCAGGAGCGGGAAGTGAAGGAGAAATACCTGGAGGATTGCGGCAATGGAATCTATCAACTCCGTGACCACGTGTGCACCCAGCGCCGGATTGTCGATCACTTCGCCACCCTCAAAGCGGCGGATGATGCGGACGGTGAACGCATGGAACGCCTGCGCTGGGGATTGTTGGATTGTGCAAGCGAGGTGCTGTTCCTGGAAGTCCCCGGATCCAACGGGACACAGTTCCACCCGCGCTGCTCCATGCAGTCCACCCACTCGTTCCAAGAACTGGACTGGGATGCCAAGTGGCGGATGGATGATCTTTATGTGGACTATTTCTTCCGCCGTCAGGAAGGGTTCTGGCAGGCGCGTGGCTACGAAAAACTCCCCGCGATGCGGCGTGCCAGCCCGATGCTGCTCTGCGGCGAGGATCTGGGCATGGTGCCGACCTGTGTGCCGGGGGTACTCAAGGAATTGGGCATCCTTTCGCTGGAAATCCAACGCATGCCAAAATCCTCCGATGCCGCGTTCTCCAACCCCGCATGGGCCCCCTATCTCAGCGTGGTGAGCACCTCGACCCATGACATGCCCACCCTGCGCAGTTGGTGGGGTGAGGACCAGCGGGTCACGGGCGAATTCGCATGGCGAATGTTAGGCATGGCCTTTCCACCCACCGAACTGTCTGGAGAAATCGCCACCGCCATCCTGCTCCAACACCTGCAATGCCCGGCCATGTGGGCGATCTTCCCACTGCAGGACCTGCTAGCCATCGATGAATCCCTGCGCCACCCGGACGCCGATGCCGAACGCATCAACGTCCCGGCCATTATGCCGTATTATTGGCGCTACCGCATGCAGCTGGGATTGGACGAACTGGGGGTCGCGGACGACCTCAACTCCCGCCTCCGCCGACTTCTCAAAACCAGCGGCCGCGCACCGACCTGAGACGGATTTTCCAGAGGATGTCTTGACCCGGGGAGGACACTGAAAATAGCCTCTCAACACATGGATGCTTCAATGTTTCCATTCAGACTTCCCACTCCATGAATATCCACGAATATCAAGCCAAGGAACTTTTCGACCGCTTCGGCGTGCCCAGCCCACAGGGAAAAGTCGCCTCCACCCCGAAAGAAGCGTATGACGCCGCCAAATGGCTCGCCGTCACCCGCTTGGTCGTGAAAGCCCAGGTCCACGCCGGCGGGCGCGGCAAGGGGGTCTTCAACAACGGCTACAAAGGCGGCGTGCAACCCGTGGATTCACCCGAGGCCGCGCGCAGCGTCGCGAAAAAAATGCTCGGTCATGTCCTTGTGACCAAACAAACCGGCGAAGCAGGCCGCCTCGTGCGCAAAGTGATGGTCGCGGAATCCGTGTCCATCAGCCGCGAACTCTATCTGGCCATTCTGCTGGACCGCCAAACCTGCCGCCCGGTCATCATTGTCTCCACCGAGGGCGGCATGGACATCGAGGATGTCGCCGCACGCACGCCGGAAAAAATCCTCCGCGAATATGTCAACCCCCTGGCCGGCCTCCAAGCCTATCAGGTGCGCAAACTCTGCCAGAACCTCGGCTTGGAAACCACCGCCCGCCAGTTCGGACGCATGCTCCACTCGCTCTACAAACTCTTCATCGACTGCGATTGCTCAATGGTCGAGATCAACCCGGTCGTGGTGACCACCGACGACCACGTCTATGCCCTGGATGCCAAATTCAACTTCGACGACAACGCGCTCTATCGACATCCGGAAATTTCCGCGATGCGTGACAAGGAGGAGGAGGACCCGCGCGAAGTGGCGGCCGCCGAGTATGACCTCAACTACATCGGGCTGGATGGCAACATCGCCTGCCTCGTGAACGGCGCGGGACTCGCCATGGCCA
>CAYWLC010000125.1:0-2838 GCA_964458895.1 uncultured Luteolibacter sp.
ATGTGGACACCAACGTGATGGCCGGCAACACCGGAGACGCCGATGAAAAGGGAGCCTACGCCGGCCTGCTCTACCTGCCATGTAACGCGTCTAACAATTTTGTCGCGGACGTGCCCGCGCAGAAGGCTGACATCATCTATCTCTGTTTTCCCAACAATCCGACCGGAGCCGTGGCCACGCGCCCGCAGCTTGAGGCGTGGGTGGATTACGCGAGGAGGAACGACGCCATCATCTTGTTCGATGCCGCCTACGAGGCCTTTATCCGCGACCCGGAGATCCCGCATTCGATTTTTGAAATCGAGGGCGCGCGCGAATGCGCCATCGAGTTCCGCTCGTTTTCGAAAAACGGCGGCTTCACCGGTGTGCGTTGCGCCTTTGTGGTCATCCCGAAATCGGTTAGTGGCAAGGCGGACGACGGCACTCGCGTGCCGCTACACCAGCTCTGGAGCCGCCGCCACAGCACCAAGTTCAACGGGGCCAGCTATCCGGTCCAAAAAGCTGCCGCCGCGGTGTTTTCCGTCGAAGGCAAACAACAGGTCGCCGAGCTCATCGACCACTACATGGGCAATGCCAAACTCCTGCGCGAAGCCGCCGCCGCTGCAGGACTGCCGGTATTCGGCGGGGAGAACGCGCCTTACGTGTGGGTCGGCTGTCCGGCGGGCCTCAGTTCGTGGGACATGTTCGATCACATGTTGGAGGATGTGCAGGTGGTCATCACGCCCGGTTCCGGTTTCGGTTCCGCGGGCGAGGGATATTTCCGCATCTCCGCCTTCAACTCCCGCGCCAATGTGGAGGAAGTCTGCCGCCGCCTGAAAGCACTCGTTTCCTGTTAGTGGAAACGCCCCGCTCCATGTCCACCGTCTTCTCGTTGGTTCTTGAAACATCGACCCCGCACGCGTCGCTCGCGCGCGTCGCGGCGGATGGCGGTCTGGAAGTGCGCGGGTTTTGCAGTGACCGCAACCACAACGCGATGTTGTTCGAACCTTTGCAGGAATTGTTGCAAGCGGACGGACGCTGCGAGATCGGGCTGGTGTTGGTTGGCAGCGGGCCGGGAAGTTACAGCGGCACACGTGTGGGCATCGCCGCCGCGCAGGGGATTGCCATGGTGAACGCCTGCCCCGCAGTGGCCGTGCCGTCGATCCTCGCCGTGCCCTCCGCGCAGGGCGGCGCACCCTGCCTCGCCATCGGCGATGCAAGGCGCGGATCCTATTGGACGGCGATGATGGAAAACCACCGTTTGACCGATGAACCCGCGCTCTGTGATGCGGAGCAACTCGCCGCGCTGGTGATGTCCGCCGTTTCTAACAATATTCCCGTCGTGTCGCTGGAGGATGCCGGGCGGTTTCCGCTGCCTGCGGAATCGGAAAATTTTGTTAGACTCGAAATCCCGGATGCCGCGCGCCTGTGGCGGGTGTGGGTGGAAAGCGACGAGGAATCCCGCCAACGGTGGGCCGCCTCAATTCCGCAGCCCATGTATCTCAAGCCACCGCACATCACGCCCGGCAAACGCGCCAGCTTAGTGCGCGCAAGGCAGTCAGATCAAGATATTAACCGCAGATGAACCGGATGTACACAGATGGAAATTCAATCCAATCCCTCTTTATCTGCGTCAATCCTGTTTATCTGCGGTTCTCTTTATTCTGGGTTTGAGCGGACGTGATTGGCTGGTGTGTCCATCGTCCGGATAAGGAATTGATTTTCCTGCAACTCCGCGCTCGCCAGTGTGCGGTTGTCCCGCTTGTATCCGCCCGCCGATGGCTGCCACGTTTTCCTTTGATTCCCTGAACCAGGCCCAGCGCCAGGCCGTGGCCGCGCTGGACGGCCCGGTCATGATCCTCGCCGGTGCGGGTACCGGCAAGACCCGCACCGTCACCTGCCGGATCGCCCACATGCTGGAAAAGAAAATCCCGCCGGCGGAAATCCTGGCCGTCACCTTCACGAACAAAGCCGCCAGTGAGATGCGCGACCGCATTGGCGGCATGGTCAGCAAAAAGGCGGCGGGCGAGATGACCGTCTGCACCTTCCACTCGTTGTGTGTGCGCCTGCTGCGCGGCGGCATCGACAAGCTCGGCTACAAGAAGAACTTCTCGATCTGTTCATACTCCGACCAGGTGGGCCTGATGAAACAATTGTTAGTTCGCAAGGGCGGCAGTGATGAGAAGGTCAAGGCGGAAACCGTGTTAGGTGAGATCTCCAAGGCGAAGAACAAGGGGCTCGATCCCGCGGAGATGGACGACGATTATTTCGCGCATCTCGCGGTGGCCTATCAGAACGAGCTGCGCGCGCAGAACGCGGTGGATTTCGACGACCTCCTGTTGTTCGCCGAAAAGGTCCTGCGCGAGCACGACGACGTGCGCGCGCATTTCCGCGAGCGCTACCAACGCGTGACCGTGGACGAGTTCCAGGACACCAACGCGCTGCAGATGCGCCTGCTCCAACAACTCGTCGGAAAACCCTATCATGTCTGCGTCGTCGGCGATGACGACCAGTCGATCTACGGGTGGCGCGGCGCGGAGGTGGCCAACATCCTGAGCTTTGAGAATTTCTTCCCGAACCCGAAGATTGTCAGGCTGGAGGAAAACTACCGCTCCACGAATGCCGTGCTGCACACGGCTAACAGTTTGATCAGACACAACCGCGGACGCCGCGAGAAAATCCTGCGCTCCACCCGCAAGGGCGGTGATCACGTGCGCATCGTGGCCATGCCCGGTGACGACGAGGAGGCCGAGTTCATCGCGGAGGAAATCATGGCGGGCAAGGGGGCCGTGGGTCGCAAATGGGAGGATTTTGCCGTGTTGGCGCGCACAACCGGCCAGAGCCGCACCCACGAACACGCCC
>CAYWLC010000125.1:2848-8952 GCA_964458895.1 uncultured Luteolibacter sp.
GCCTTTCGCGAGCGCAAGATCCCCTACCGCATGGTCGGCGCGCAGAGTTTCTACGACCGCCGCGAGGTGCGCGACGTGCTGGCCTACGCGCAGTTGTTAGTTTCACCGGAGGCGGACGTGCCGCTGCTGCGCATCCTCAACGCGCCTAACCGAGGCATCGGCCAGGCCACCGCCGTGCTCGCCACCGAGTGGAGCCGGGAACACCACGAATCCGTTTGGCAGGCGCTATGCGATCCCGCGTTCACCGAAACCCTCGGCACCAAGACCCGCCATGCCATCGAGGCCTTCGTCGCCCTCATCGCCGGCCACAAGAACCGCGTGGATCTAACAAAAGAAAACCCGGCCGACGTGTTGCACGGCCTCATCAAGGAAATCGAATACCTGCCGTGGGTCGAACGCGGCTGCAAGAACGACAGCGAGCGCCAGCAGCGCGGTGAAGGCATCCAGATGGTCATCGACAGCCTGCGCGACCACGCGATGAAGGGAAAAAAACTCCAGTCCTTCCTCGATGACAGCGCTCTATCAGCCGACCGCGAGGACGAGGATCTCGAAAAGAAACAAGGAGCCACCCTCATCACCCTGCATGCCTCCAAGGGCTTGGAATTCCCCATCGTTTTCCTCGTTGGCTTGGAGGAAGGGTTTCTCCCCCACACCCGCAGCATCGCGGATGGCACCAAGGACGAGGAACGCCGCCTGCTCTACGTCGGCATCACCCGCGCCCAGGACCATCTCACCATGACCTATTGCTCGAAACGCCTCAAGTGGGGCCAGGAAACCGGCTGCCAGCCGAGCAGTTTCATCGGCGAACTCGATGACGAGTTTCTCGATCACACCACCTACGAAGACATTCTGGGAGCCGAAGCCAGCAGCGACGAACTCGACAATTTCTTCGGCGATCTCAAGGGAATGTTAGACGGGCTTTGAGGAGATGATTTGGCCTACGGACGCAAGCGGATGCGATAGAACATCTGCGGTTCCGGCGGGGTGGTCATGGAAGGTGACAGGGGGTCGTGGAATTCCATGGTTTGCCCGGCCGGGCATTGCTGTTCGCCAACCTCTTCCCAATGGGTTAGATCACGCGAGCGTTCCAACACATATGAGCCGTCCTGCTTGGCGGTCATAAGGATCGTGATGTCCCCGGGCGTGCCGGACAGCTGCGGGGATCCGAGGGTTTCGGACGGCGCGGCGGTGATGGCAGAGGCCTTCAAGGCGGGAGTCGTGGTGGCCGCCGGAGCGGGGGATGTCAAAGCGGCCGCGCCCGCAGAGATAGTTAGACTGATATGGTCCAGCAGCAGGTCGATGTTGTTCGTGGCGCTGGATTTGTCCTGGAACGTGAGGGTGGCCGTGGTGCTGTTGGCCACGAAGGTGAAGCTCTGGGGCACCCAGCGGATCGCTCCACCGCCCAAGCCGTTGAGGGTGATGGTTTGTGACAGCAGGTTGCCGGTTCCGGTGACGGTCGTCAACAGGGTCTGTGGATTCTTGTTATAAGCCAGGACACCCATGTCAAACGCGAGGGTATAGGTTAGTCCGACGGTCGTGGCGAAAGTTTGGGACAGCACGCCGTTGGGTGGGGTTTGGCCGCCGTTGAACTCCACCAAATGGGTGCCATCCGACGCCACATAGGGGGTGGCGGTTTCGACAGACAGGTTGCCGGTGGCGGTCCATCCGGTGAGGCCCGCTTCGAAGCTGCCGTTGGCCAAGGCTCCAGACACGGCGGCGTTGACGGTGATGGTGACGGTCGAGACGTTGGAATTCAGGCTGCCGTCGTTGGCATGATAGGTGAACGAATCGGCTCCGGTGTAAGCGGCCGTGGGCGTGTAGGTGAAACCGCCGTCGGCATTCAGCGTGAGGCTGCCGTGGACCGGGCCGGTATCGGCCACTGCTGTTAGAGCATTGGCCTGGGCGTCGGTGTCATTGCCCAGGACACCCGGCGCGGAAATCACCAGCGGGCTGTCCTGATAGACCGCATAGGAATCGGCTCCCGCCACCGGTGCGGTGTTAGGCCCACCCGCGGGACCGCTGACGCGCACGTTGTCGAGCAGCAGGTCGAGGTTGTTGGTGGTGGTGGATTTGTCTTGGAATCTGAGGGTGGACGAGCCGCTGTTGGCCACGAAGGTGAAACTCTGGGGCACCCAGCGGGTCGCTCCTCCGCCCGTGCCATTGAGGGTGATCGATTGGGACAACAGGCTGTTAGTTCCGGTCACGGTCACCAGCAGGCTCTGCTGATTTTTGTTATATGCCAGGACGCCCATATCGAACGCGAGGGTATAGGTTTGACCGGGCACCGTGGTGAAGGTTTGGGACAGCACTCCATTGGGTGGGGTTTGGCCGCCGTTGCACACTACCAGATGGGTGCCATCGGTCGCGACATAGGGGGCGGCGGTTTCGACCGACAGGCTGCCGGTGGCGGTCCAGCCGGTGAGGCCCGCCTCGAAGCTGCCGTTGACCAGACTTCCGGCCGCGATGGCATTCACACTGATGGACACGCTTGCGATGTTGGAGTCCAGATTGCCGTCGTTGGCATGATAGGTGAACGAGTCGGTTCCGGTGTAGCCGGCCGCGGGCGTGTACGTGAAGCCGCCGTCGGCGTTCAAGGTGACGCTGCCGTGGCCCGGTCCCGCATCGAGCACTGCGGTGAGATTGTTAGATTGGGCGTCGGTGTCGTTGCCCAACACGCCCGGGGCGGAGACCGTGAGCGGAGTGTCCTGATAGGTCGCATAGGAATCGGCGTTGGCGACCGGCGCGGTGTTGGGTGCGCCGAGGCTGCGGGTGACCCGCACGTTGTCGAGCAGCAGATCGAGGTTGTTCGTGGCGGTGGACGCATCGCGGAAGGTGAGGGTGGCCGCAGAGCTGTTAGAAACAAAGGTGAAGTTTTGGGTGGTCCAGAGGGTGGACCCGCCGCCCAAGCCCTTGAGGGTGATAGTCTGGGTCAGCAGACTGCCGCTGCCGGCGATGTTCACCTGGATGGATTGAGGGTTGGTGTTATAGGCCAGGACCCCGGCGTCGAAGGTGAGCGAGTAGGATTGCCCTGCCACGGTGGCGAAGGATTGGGACAACACGCCATTCGGGCTGGTTTGTCCGGCGTTGAAAGCCGCCAGTTTCGTGCCATTGGAGGGCACATAGGGAGCGCCCGAGGTGACCTGCACATTGCCGGTGGCGCTCCAGCCGGTGAGGCCGGATTCGAAGCCGCCGTTGGTTAGAGAGTCCGGCGAGAAGGTCACGGTTGACCCCGGGGTGATGAGGGTTTGCTGCGGGGTGCGGTCGCGGACGCCGCTTACCGTGAGGGTATAGAGCGTTCCGGGCGTTTGCGTGCTGGTGGTTAGAGTGATGCTACGCAGGGTCGCCGCATCCAGCACGGCTTGGGAAATGGTCAAACCGTTGTTGGCGCTGAAATTAGCCGGATTGGCGGCGGAATCCGCCAGGGGTTTACTGAAGCGCACGGTGACATGTTGGTAATCGACGGGGGCTTCGGCGCGCACGATGGCCGGTGGGTCCGCCGTACCCAGCGGCGTGATGACACTGGTGATGGCCGAGAACCAGACCGGGGCCATTTTATCATATCCGGCCAATTTCGGGTGCACGCCATCGGCCAAATCGCCCGGCACCCAGGCCGAGTGCATGTCCACCAGAGTCACATGGCGGCCCAGCGCGACATGGGTGCTGACCAGGGCGGGCAGGGCATCGTTGAAGGCGCTTTGCAGTAATTCCAAACCCGCATCGTCGGTGCGCAAGGTCAGGTTGGAGAGGATGATTCTGGCATAAGGACGCTGGGTGGCGATGGTCGCGATGAGGTTGCTCATGCGGGTTTGCACGTTGGCCAGATCATAGCCTTGCCAGAAATCGTTGACGCCGATGAGCAACAGCACCACATCCGGGTCTTCAACGGCATCGAACCATGCGGGGAGACCGCTTTGGATTTGCTCGATTCGATAGCCACCCATGCCCTGATGATCCCAGTCGGGGATTGCGGGATTGATCGTATCGGTCTGGGTGCCGACGTAATCCACGTTATATCCCGCAGCGGTCAGCAGGTTGTAGAGTTTGTTGCGGTAGCCGCCCTGGACGGTCGTGCCGCTGCAACACCCCATGGTGATCGAGTCGCCCAAGGGCATGATGCGTACGGGTGGGGTTAGAGCTGTGCAAACCGCGAGGCTGGTGCAGCACCACCCTAGGATCATGGCGGCAAGAGGGCGTCTCGTGAGCGTTTTCATGCAATGGGTTTGGTCGAGGGGCTTGGGGGGGGGCCAAAGCGATGCAGGTGGAAACCCAACGACAGGTCGAATTCAGGATCAAACGATTTTGGCGGGACGTATGCCTGCTAAGCGCGATTTGCATACAGTAATCGAGATGCAACCCGTAGGTGTCTTCACCTACATTTGACGACCCAAATGAGCCGGTGACAAGAGCGCGGGAACGTGCCAGAATGGATTCGGAAAGAGATTTCCGGAATAAGCATGCAGGTCGGCCCCTCTTACGTTGGACCATGAGTGAGTTTGAAGAACTGGTGGATGCCCATTATCAAGCGCTGTTCCGATTCGGGATGTCGCTGACGGGCAGTGCCGACATGGCGGCGGATCTGGTGCAGGAGACCTTCTGCGTGTGGGCGGCCAAGGGGGGCCAACTGCGGGACCGCAGCAAGGCCAAGACCTGGCTCTTCACCACCCTGCATCGCGAGTTTCTCAGCAACCGGCGGAGGTCCTCTAAATTCTCGGATGAACCGGTCAATGAGGAGGCGGCTGCGGCAGTGGCCAGCCCGGAAGCGGACGCCGACCGCCAGATGGATGGCCAGCGGGCGCTGGATCTGTTAGGAGCGCTGGACGAAACCTACCGCGCTCCGATCGCGCTTTTCTATTTGCAACAACACAGTTACAAGGAAATCGCCGAGATACTCGACGTGCCGATCGGCACGGTCATGTCACGGCTCTCGCGCGGGAAAGAAATGCTGCGCCGCCGGATGACCGAGGAACCGTCCAGCGCACCGAAAAACATCCTGCAAATTCAAGACGGAGGACGCTTGCAACACCATGGATAAGCAACGCGCCCAATTCATCCTTCGCGGTTTCCGGCCCGATGGCGCGGACAGGAACGACCACGACTTCGCCGAAGCCCTGGCCATGGCCATCGAAAACCGCGAACTCGGCGAATGGCTCGCGCAAGAACGCTCGTTCGACAACTCATTTGCCCAAGCCCTGTCCTCAGTCGATCTGCCCGCAAACCTGCGTCAGGACATTCTCGGCTGCCTCGCCGGAGAATGTGCCGATTTTCCTCAAGCCGCAGATGCGTGGGACGCGGCCATCATCGGCGCACTCGCGTCGGTCCAGGCGCCGCCCGGCTTGCGTCCGGAAGTTCTAACAGCCATGGAGCGCACCACGCGCGGCGGCGTGCGGCCGACAAAATCGATTTTGCATCGCCTCCCCGTGCCCCTGGCCGCTGCGGCGGGTGTGGCGCTCGCGTTCATCCTCACCCCCCGGACGGAACCACCGGCTCTAACAAAATCCGGACCGCTGCCGGTGGACGTGGTGCAGGCGGGCTTCCTGCGCACTTACGAATCGCCGCTTTTCAGTCTGGATGAATTGCGCAAAAACCACGAAGATATCGTTACGCACTTGAAATCAAGCGGCTTGCCCTGCCCGTGCTGCCTGCCGCGCGGCTTGGTCAACGTCAAGGGCATCGGCTGTCGCGAACTTACCATCGACGGCAAGCGCGGCACGCTCATCTGCTTTGACGAGGGCGAGAACGGTGTCCTTCACCTGCTGATATTCCGCCGCGAGGATGTCAGTGGCGAACTGCCGGCGCGCGAACACCCGATGTTCGCCCAGAACGGCCACTGGGCCGCCGCCCGTTGGCAGGACCACCAGAACGTCTGCATGCTCATCGGCAACACCGATATTCGGAAACTGGCCACCATTTTCTAACGAAACTCTCAGGACCGCCAGTTCAGCGCGCCTTTTTTCAAGGCATACGCGTAGGCGGCCAACAACACACCCGCAAATCCCGCCATGCTGGCCAAGGCCACGGGACCGTTTGCTAACAAATCCCGGAACTCGATGGCCCACGGATACATGAAGACCACCTCGATGTCGAAAAGCACGAACAGCATCGCC
>CAYWLC010000126.1:0-785 GCA_964458895.1 uncultured Luteolibacter sp.
TTGATTCGCTTGCCGACATCATTTCCTTCGGCATGGCTCCGGCGCTGCTGCTGTCGCGGGCGGTGCTTTTCCCACTGCCTAACAACATCGGCTGGGGGATCGCCCTGATCTATCTGATTTGCGGGGCGATGCGCCTGGCGAAGTTCAACTGCCTGGCATCGATGCCGAAAAAACCGGGGGATGCCGGGGATTTCCGCGGGCTGCCGATCCCGATGGCCGCGGGGTTCATCGCCTCGCTGACCTTCCTGCTGGTGGATCTCTATCAGAACGACCACGAGCTCGCCTACTGGAAATACGTGCTTGCGGGCGCGATGCTGGGGCTTTCCCTGCTGATGATCAGCAACATCCGCTACCCGAGCTTCAAGAAGGTCGGTTGGAAGACGCGCGGCTCCCTGCCGGCGATCGTCATCGCCGTGCTGGTGATCCTGGTCACGGTGAAGTTCAAATACATCATGCCGGTGGTGTTGTTCAGCATCTATCTGTTGTATGGCATGATCCGTCCGTGGATATCCCACAAGATGCGCAAGGAGATCGAGGTCGAGAGCGACAACGACGAGGATGCCGGCGCCGAAGAGAACCACGGGCACCCGGACCCGCCGGGGCCAAGGTAAATTTCCTGTTGCGATTTTCCATTACGATCCGAAGGTTGACCACCGTTCACGCCGCCCATGCGCCCCCCGTCCGACCTCGAGCCCGCCTTCATCTCCCACGCCCCAGGTTACTGGCCGCAGGATGTGATGCCCCATTGGAATGACTCCAAATGGCAGTTGCGCAACCGCGTGGAC
>CAYWLC010000126.1:795-8931 GCA_964458895.1 uncultured Luteolibacter sp.
TGAATCGCGCCTCAAGCTGACCGACATCGAACGCGCCGGGGTTCTGCTCGCGGGCCACAAGCTGGCCATGTCGATCACCCCGCACTTTTTCAACCTGATCGACCGCGACGACCCGGATTGTCCGATCCGGCGGCAGGTCATCCCGCGCATCGAAGAAGGCTGGACCGCGCCGGAAGAACTTGCCGACCCTTGTGGCGAAGACTCCCACATGCCGGTGGCGGGGCTGGTCCATCGTTATCCGGACCGCGTCCTGTTTCTGATGACCGACCGCTGCGCGTCCTACTGCCGGTATTGCACGCGGTCGCGGGTGGTCTCTGGCGTGGGGGAGCAACACCTGGAAACCCAATGGGAGGCCGCCTTCCGCTATCTGGAAAAAACCCCGCAGGTCCGCGACGTCCTGCTCTCCGGCGGTGATCCGCTGATCTTCCCGGATGACCGGTTAGACAGGATTCTCACCCGCCTGCGGGCCATCCCCCACATCCAATTCATCCGGATCGGCACGCGCATCCCGATTTTCCTGCCACAGCGCATCACGCCGGAATTGTGCGCGATGCTCAAGAAACACCATCCGCTCTTCATTTCCATCCACACCAACCACCCGCGCGAACTCACCACCGAGGTGCGCGACGCGCTCGGGTGCCTGGCCGATGCCGGAATTCCGTTAGGAAACCAGAGTGTGCTGTTGCGCGGCGTGAACGACTCGGTGGAGGTGCAGAAAGCCCTCGTCCACAAACTGCTGATGTGCCGAGTGCGCCCGTATTATCTCTATCAGTGCGATCTGATCAACGGCTCCTCACACCTCCGCACGCCGGTGGCGGAAGGCGTGTCCATCATCGAGGGCCTGCGCGGCCACACCTCCGGTTATGCCGTCCCCCAGTTCGTGATCGACGGCCCCGGCGGCGGCGGCAAAATCCCGATCAACCCCGACTGGCTGATCGACAGCGCGCCGGGCAGCGTCACCCTGCGCAACTACGAAGGCCGTGTCTTCGAATATCCCGATCCATCACCCATTCCCGCACACGCCATGGAAATACTCCATCGCCAGGCGTATTGCGGCGCGGAACGCTGAGTCTAACAACCTTGGTGGAATGGCCGCAAAGAAGCACTAAATCTGAAGTATTAAATTATATACGAAGAGGAAGAGGGGGATAGCGCAGCGAGATGGCACCGGCCTGAGCCACCGTGCCCAGGCCTTGGGGATCTCAGTCATCCTTCCGTCACCGAACGCAGAGTATTGCGCCCCGTGTTCACGCGGTCTTTCATTCGCCAGTAAAAAGAGGCGGCGGGCAGAATGCCCGCGCCACCGTGGCCCGGGCATTCTGCCCGGAGCCTTAGGTAACAATGTACTTGCTATACTAACAGATGCAACGGGATGCCGCAGCTACGAGTGCGTCTGATTCTATCAGAAAATTCAATTCTTTTCCTGCTTTCCTGCTTTCCTCTTTCAAAATTCTTCCCTTGGAGAGCTGATGTGCGGACGAGACGTTATTCTTATTTGGCACAAGCCATCCTCATTCCAGCAGGGCGCGGATTTCGGTGCGGCGGGGTTTTCCGAGCGGGCTGCGGGGGAGTTTTTCAAGGATCACCGGAGGACGCAACCTGCGGAATCCCGGGGTGTGAGCCGCATGGGCCGCGAGGGTTGCCATGATCACAGCGGTATCCGTTCCGGCCTCGAAGACCGGCACCAGCGCGTGTTCGGCGCGCGGGTCGGAAATGGCAATTACCACGAAGGTTCCGGGAATCAACATGCCGTCGGATAGACATGCCAGCTCGCGTTCGATCATTTCCGGATCGACCAGTTCGCCCAGCACCTTGACCAGGTTGTCGGCGCGTCCGATGGGTGTTAGATCGCGGTTTTCCAGCACCACGCGGTCCCGTGTTAGATGCCAGTCATCCTCCCGCGGGAGGAACGCCCATGCGCCGCCGGATTTGACCACCATTCCGGAAAACAAGGCGGGACCCGCGATGCGCAGCAGTTGATCCGCGGTGGTTGAGGCTTGCCAGATCGGCAGCAGCGGGATCGGTGCGGGTTGATAGGGTTTGTCTAACAATCCAAGCCCCTGGGTGGCGATTTGCGAGGCGGCCTCGGTCATGCCATAACTCGCCAGCACCGGCCAACCGAGGTCCCTGGCGGCCCGCCCGGTGGCCGCATCCAATTGTCCGCCGCCCACGACGATGGCGGCGAGCGCTGCGGGTGCGCGCAGCCCGGCCGCAACCAGATCATGGACCTGGGCGGGCACCAGCGAGGTGTGGGTGATCCCGTGGTCCGCTAACCATCCGGCAAAAGCATGCGCCTCCCACCGCGGCATGAAAACCTCCATGCGACATCCGGCGTCGTAGGCCCGGGCCGCCACGCCGAAGCCGCCGACGTGGTGGGGCGGCAGCGCCAGTCCCCAGCACGAGCTTGATCTAACATCAAGGTGCCGGTTCACCGCCGCAGCCGACGCCAGCAGCGCGCGTTTGGACAGGGTGATCCATTTGGGATTTCCGCTGGTGCCGGATGTCTCGAAGAGCACATGCCTGCGCAAGCCCGGATCAAGCGGCAGGACGTCGGGAAAACCGCCCGCCGCCATCGGCTCGGAATCATTCCAGAAACCGGCGCTTGTCAGTAGTTGCGCGTCCATGACAGCTCGTCTAACATATCGTCAAAACCCAGTCCGTTTCCCTCCGGAGCCTGGAACACGGGTGCCCATGGGCCGAGCATTTCGGAAAACGCGTCGGCTTCGAACAAATGGTGGGTTTGCAAGCCACAGATCCCGACCAGGCCGGGGAATTGCAGGCCCAAACGGGCGGCCTCCCATGCGGCGAAGGCCTGGCCGACGGGATGGTCCATGTAGCTTGTTAGAACCACCCGTTGCCGGTTCCGCAGCGCGGCCTCTCCTAACAAGAATGGCTCATCCACCGCAGGTTTGACCACCATCACCTGGGCAGCCGCGCTGAGAGGAGCCGCTTCACGGTCCACCGCCAGGGCCACCCGGGTTTTGCGGTGCAGGGCGGCCCATGCGGAATCCGAATACGGGCATGGATCCTCCACAAAATCGATGGCGGCGCGGGTTTCCTCGCGCAACCCTGACAGGAAATCCGCCGCCTCGTCCGGAGTCGGGGTTTCGTTGAAGTCGAGACGCCACTTGAGCGTCGGATGGTCCGCGGCCACGGCATCGAGAAACGCCGCCTCACGCGCGGGTTCGCGCCCGGCCTTGAGCTTGATTGTTTGAAACCCGGCCTCCGCGGCCGCGGCCACTTCAGCGGCATCACACTTTGTTAGAGTGGCGTGGCTTTCCGGAATCTCCATTTCCTCAAACAGCGAGTGGTCGAACACGCGCGCCACGCGGTCGTATTCCGCGCAGCGGATCGCGCGTCTGACGATCGGCCAGCGGCGCGCGCCTGCCAGATCGGCGAGGCATTTCTCCAAGGGCGGGTCGCCCAGTTCCGGCCATGGGTGGATACAGCCGAATCCGCCATCGATCTGGATGAGCACGCCATCGAGCTCGCGGCGGCGGGTGGCCGAGTTCAGCAGCCCGCGCGCCTTCAGCCGGTAGCGCGAGATCATCGGTTTGCGTTCGACAGGCTCCATCGGATCGGCTCTATCAGAAATCAAGGTAGATTTCGGTGCGGCGGTTGGCGCGGCGGCCTTGGGGGTTGTCCTGTCCGGTTTCGGTGACGTTGGGGCGGCGCGGTTGGCTGGCGCCTTTGCCGAAGGTGACGATCTGGCGGCTGGTCACGCCGGCTTTGATCAGAAAATCTCTAACCACATCGGCGCGGCGCGACGACAGGCTCTGGTTGTAATCCTCGGCGCCCAAGGCATCGGTGTGTCCGCTGAGCGTGATTTTACTGCCGGGGTCGGCGCGCAGGATCAACGAGACGATCTCAAGTTGTCTGCGGGTGCGCGGATTCATGTTGTCCTCATCGAACCCGAAGTAGAGAGCGAGCGTGTCACCGCCGCCCGGGTTTTTGACGAAGGGCGAGTAATAGACATCGCCGCCCGCGACGCGCCGGGCGTAATCGGCGAGCAGTTGATCGAGGTTGATTTCGGTGACTCGCCATTGAGTGGGTGCGGGGCCTTGCACCAAGGTGATGGAGAACTGCGCACTTTGTGTGCCATCCGCCGTCTCCACGTTGGCGAGGTAACCCGCACGATCCGCGCGCTGGAACATCGCGCGCAAGGGCTTGGCTTTGCGCAGATGGTATTGTCCTTCCTCAAACAGAATGCAAAGCCCGGCGATCTTCGCGTCGGTCACGGTCGCCGGGTCCACGAAGGCACGGGCCAACTCGAAATCCTGCCGCAGCACGGCTTGCAGGAAAGTGTCCGCCACACCCAGCGAATCGGTCGCAAGCTCCTTGGGCGCGGGTTCGCCGGGTGCGCCCGGTTCGGCGGGAAACGTGATTTTTTCCACCAGCCATTTGCCATTCTCGCGCCTGAGGTCTAACAAAACCCGCTTATGTGCGGGGTCTGGGCCATCCAGTTGCAGTTCCCAGCGGGTGCGGGCGTTGAGGTCCAATTCGCCGATTTCGCGGATGCCGTTCGGGCGCGGTTTCGCGCCTGCGGCGGCCAGGACCTTGAGGCGTTCTGCGGTTAGAGCATCGAAGGCTCCTTTGCCGAGCAGGCCTTCGACCGCAGCGAGGTCTCCGGCATCAAGGGCTTTGGCGATGCGATTGACCAGTTCCGCGGGATCACTGGCGGCACTTGGGAGGCCGGGGTCTTGGGTCGGGCTTGTCCCGGGCTTGTCCGGCATGCGGGTGCCGGGAATGACGCGCGGGCGGGGCTTGCCGGATGGGCCGGGTTGGGGAGTGGGGGTGGATTTTTCCACCACGCTGAGATCCTTGGCGATGGGGGTGGGTTCCACGCCGGGGCGCATCACGAGCAAGACCAATGCGGACACGGAGATTAGCGCCGCGAGTCCGAGGAAGAAGTAGGGCATTTTCGAGCGTTGCATGGGAACTGATGGACTTAACGTGAACAATGGCAATCGAATTACACTCCGTCCACATCATTCCTTGCGGGGGGGGGGCGGGAGGGTGACGCGCAGGATTTTTCCGCCGCGCGCGACATGCAGGGTGGTGTCCTGATACGCCGCCGAGGCGGCAAGGTTGAGGAAAAAATCGTTGGCTCCGCTGATCCGCGAGTTGTTGACGGCCATGATCAAATCCCCCGCTTGGAGGACTGGCGCAGCGAGTCCTTTGGCGGTCAGGCCGGTCACCACAACGCCGCGGACCCCCCGCATGCGTTCCGGGACTGATAGATCCCTCACTTCGATGCCGAGCGCTTGCAGGATTTCCTCGGAATCACGCGGGTGACCCGGAGCGGCGCCTCCCTGCGCTGGTCTAACAGGAACTTCCGTCGCTCCGCTATCGGTGATGCCGGCCTCGAGTTCCATGGATTCCCCTTTGCGCCAGACCCCCAATCTAACAGAATCCCCGACGCGAGCGCCTTGGACGAGGGTGAACAACTGGCTGGCAGAGGTGATTTTCTCACCGTTCAAGGACACCACGATATCTTTCGGTTGGAGTCCGGCCAATTGTGCGGGTGACCCCGGAGAAACTCCTAACACCGCAGCGCCTTCCGTCCCATTGTAATCGAGCATGGTGCGGATCGACGGATTCAGGTCGCACATCTGCACTCCGAGAAACCCGCGGATCGGCCGGCCACGCTCGAGGATCTGCAACAACGCATCCTTGACGTCATTGGCCGGAATGGAAAATCCGACACCTTGGAATCCCGGGTTTTGCTTATCCGGGGAGTAAATGGCGACGTTGATGCCGATGATTTCCCCACGTAGATTGACCATGGGGCCGCCGGAGTTGCCGGGGTTGATGGCGGCGTCGGTTTGGAACAGATCGCGCTGGTTGTCGGAGATCGAGCGTTCCTTGGCGGAGATGATGCCCTGCGTCACCGTCTCGCCGAGACCGAAGGAATTGCCCACGGCAAAGACCATCTGGCCGACTTTTGCCTGGGCCGAATCCCCAAGTTTGAGCGGGGTGAACGGGCCGTCGCCATCAATCTTGAGCACCGCAATATCTAACAAACTATCCTCGCCGATCAGGTGGGCAGGTAGTATTTTCCCTTCATGCAAAGTGACCTGGATCTGCTGCTGGCCGGCGATGACGTGATGATTGGTGACCACATGGCCCTCGTGGGTGACAATGACGCCGGACCCCTGGCCTTGGGTGGGGAAACGTTGCTCTCGGGAACGCCCCCACAAGTCGAGCAGGTGTTCGGTGCGCACGCCTGCGGTGTCGATGCTCACCACGGAGGGCAGCACGGCTTGGGTGAGACTGGCATATTCATCATTGAGGCGCGAGAGATACTCGACATCGCCGAGGGGAACCGGAGTCTTGTCGGGCAGCGAGAATTTTTCCGGGCGGAATTGCTTGCCGGCCTTGGCCAGATGGAGCCAATCACGCCAATTGCCGCCGCTGCCGCACATCCTCAGGGCAAACACGGCGGCAAAGGCGATGACAAACCAAGCGGCAAGCGCCAACAAACGACGGAGAGCAGGATTCATGGATGGGTGTGACGCATCGGACCTTGCGCCAAGATTCCGGGATTTCCAAGCCCGGAAACGCCGATGGCCGCAGACCCCACATTTAATTCTTCTTCCGCCTTGCCCGCCGCGCGGAAAGTGCGATGACTTGGCGCATGCGAATCCCGGCGATCCTCCTCGGTGCGGCACTGCTCATTTTACCATCCGGCTGGCTCCATGCCCAGGGTCTTTCTCCTGCGGACCGCGAGGCCTTGTTGGAAAATCTCGAGAAAATTCGCGAGTCCGTCGATTCCAAGGTGGACTCGCAGTTCCGCATGGCGCTGGCCGCCTACCGCGATGCCATGAGCAGTGACGAAGCGGTCCTCAATTTCTATCTGAAATGTGTGGAAAAGGTGGACTTTGATCATCAGAAAAAGGCTGGCGGATTCCGTGAGTGGAAGCGCAAGCAGGCCGAACAGTTCAACGAGCCGGGATTCAAGACCGCGTTGCGCTGCCAACTCCGCTGGCTCGTCCTCACCCTGCGGGCATGGACGGAGAAGGGCAATATGAAAGCACTAGCGCCCGAAGTGCAGGAAACCGTGGATGATATTTTCAACAATGCCGACAAGTTGAAATTGGAGGAACGCCTGCTTAACCAAGCTGTGAACACCACGGTTTTCGCCAAGGCCTACGAAATGGGCCGCCCGGATAATAACAATTGGCCACTGTCCCCACTGATGTTGGATGGCATCTACCACGAGGTGATTCTGCCCGCGGCACGCGCGTCCGGCAGGTTGGAACCCGTGCGCACGGCATGGATGAAACGCATCAAACAGGAGGAAATCCGCATCGAGATCTGGCAGGGTGCCGCAAAAAAAACCAACCCGCCGAACGCCCCACGCACTGCCGAATACGAGAAGTTTGTCACCGATACCTTACCGGAATTCCAATGGCAGATGGAAATGGACCTGTTCCGCTGCGGTGACGAAAGTGGCGCCGCCAAACGCATGCTCGAGCATATCTCCAAACACATCACCCACCACAACGCCCGCGCATGGGGCGATGCGTTCAAGGAACTCCTCACTCCCAAACAACCCGCGCCGAAGCCATCCGACAACGGCGGCTGATCCGAAATTTTTCTAACAATCATGACCGCCGCAGAGATCCGCCAGAGCTTCCTCGATTTTTTCCGCGAAAAACAGCACACCATCGTGCCATCCGCCTCGCTGCTGCCGCAGTCGCCGGGCCTGCTTTTCACCAACGCCGGGATGAATCCCTTCGTGCCGTACTTCCTCGGTGTCGATAAGGCCCCCTACGATCCACCGCGCGCCGCGGACACCCAGAAATGCATCCGAGCCGGCGGCAAACACAACGACCTCGAGGATGTCGGATATGACACCTATCACCACACGTTCTTCGAGATGTTAGGGAACTGGTCGTTCGGCAACTATTTCAAAAAGGAAGCCATCACCTGGGCATGGGAATTGGTAGTCGGCCGCTGGGGCTTCCCTCCGCAGCGCCTCTATGCCTCGGTCTATGCCCCGAAACCCGGCGACCCCGGCGAGTTCGACCAGGAGGCATGGGACATCTGGGCCGGGCTCTTCCGTTCGCAGGGTTGCGACCCCACCGTCCAGACCGTCAACGGCAACGTCACGGACATCTTCTGGATGATGGG
>CAYWLC010000127.1:0-350 GCA_964458895.1 uncultured Luteolibacter sp.
GTGGTCAGGTAGTTGTTGATGAAAATCCGGTCGGCATGGAACACATCGTCGTCATTCACATAGCCGATGCCGCGCACCGCATCACGGATGACCTTTTCGACATTGATCACCGAGCCAATGGGTTTTTGGCCGATTTTCGGGATGGTGATTTCGCCACCCACGACGACCATGTTGCTTTTCACAAAGGTTTCGCAGGCCACGCGGCTTTTCGGATCGACCGCAAGGCAGGCGTCCAGAATGGCGTCGGAAATGGTGTCACAGACCTTGTCAGGATGCCCTTCGCCTACGGATTCCGAGGAAAAAATGAATGTGTTCATACCCTCAATGGTTCCTGCCTGGCGACGAGCAGA
>CAYWLC010000127.1:360-8852 GCA_964458895.1 uncultured Luteolibacter sp.
AAAATGAATGTGTTCATGTGTTTGTTGATTTTCATATCGTCAAATCGTGATGCCTTGATACAATACACCCGCCATGGCGTCAATGCTGAAATCCTTAAAATTGCTTTCGGACCCGACGCGTCTGCGGATTCTGCTGCTGGTGGGCCATGAAGCGCTCTCGGTCTTGGAGCTTCAGGAGATCCTGGGCATGGGCCAGAGCCGGATCTCCACCCAGCTCTCCCACCTCAAAACGGCCGGTCTGGTGAGCGACGAACGCAGCGGGAAAAACAACATGTATTCGGGTTGCGCGGCGCCTGACTTGTTAGATGTCGCCCGGGTGGCGGCACGGGAGGTCCCCGAAGTGGAGGCGGACATGGCCTCGCTGCGGCATTTGCTGAGGAAACGCAAGGACAGCGCGCGGGCCTACTTCGACGAGTTGGCGGGGCGTTTCGGCAAGGGCTATGTGCCGGGTCGCTCGTGGAAGGCGCTCGCCGAGGCCCTGATCAAGGTGCTCAACTACAAAAACGTCGCCGATCTGGGTGCCGGGGAGGGGACCCTGGCCCAATTGCTCGCCCAGCGCGCGGAACAGGTCATCGCCGTGGACCTGTCGCCCAAGATGGTCGAGTTCGGCCAGGAACTCGCCCGCCAAAACGGTCTGAGCAACCTCGAATACCGGATCGGCGACATCGAGGACCCTCCCATCGCCGACCAAGTGATGGATCTGGCGGTCCTCAGCCAGGCGCTGCATCACGCGGAACACCCGCAACGCGCGATCGACGCCGCGTTCCGCATCCTCAAACCCGGCGGGCGCTTGATCGTGCTCGATCTGGTGCAACACCAGTTTGAGGAAGCGCGCGATCTCTACGCCGACCGCTGGCTGGGGTTTTCCGAGAGCGCGCTGGCAGGAATGTTAGAACGCGCGGGGTTCAAGGAGGTTGAAACCCTGGTCGCGGACAAGGAGTCCTCCAGCCCTAATTTCCAGACGCTGCTGGGAATCGGGACGCGTTAGCCAGCGGAATACAACGCATCTAACAGACCTACGCATTTGAGGCCGGGCATGATGCTGACGTCCATCTGGTTCATGACATAGGCGAATGAGATGCCGTGTTCGGGGTCGGCCATGCCGTGGCTGCCGCCGGCACCGGGATGGCCGAAGGCGGTGAGCGAGGGGCCGTAGATGGTTCTGAGCTTGTGACCATCAGCACCTAGCGGGTCCTGTTGGGCACCACAGGTGAACACCGTGGGCCGCAGCAACACCCGGTCCTCCGCCGCCGAACGCGCGGTGGCGAGCGCGCGTCTAACGGAATTTGGCAGCGGGTTTTCGATGCGGCCGGCGGCCGCCTGATAGAACTTGGCCAGGGCGGATGCGGTGCCGATGCCGCCGAGTGCGGGCAGGCATGCCGACCAAGCCTTGGGATCGTTCATTTCGTGGATGGCATGGAGTCCGCGCGGGGAGGAAAACGCGCGGCGGGTCAAGGTGCCGGAGGTGGTGAGTTGTTTGTAGAACGCATCGGCCAGATCATCTTTGCCGGCCTTGCCGGGATAGAGGCGGGCGACACGCGGCCATTCGGGTTCCGGCAGGCCGATCCAGAAATCCAAGGCAAGCGGGCCGGCGATCATCTCGCGCCAATATCCGCCGAGGGTGAGGCCGGTGAGGCGGCGCACCGGTTCATCTAACAAACTCCCGAAGGTGCGCGGGTGGTAGCCGTGGCCCTCGCCCGGAGCCCATGCGGGGGTTTGCCGTTCGATGGCGTCCACGACCTCAGCGTGATCCAACACACTGGCGCGTTTGTCGAGCACGGGCAGGCCGCACTGGTGGGACAACAGATGGAAGAACCTGGCGGCGGGCACGGGGAAGCGCGGCCATACTTCGCGCACCGGGGTTTCTTCGCTCAACCCGTGTGAGGCGAGCGCCAGCAGCAAGGTGGCGGACGAGGGCACCTTGGTGGCGGAATAGACCGGCACCAGGGTGGTGGTGGTCCACGGTCGTTGTTTCTCCCGCTCGCACCACCCGCGCCCGCACGAAAGCACCTCCTCACCATCACACCAAATGCTCACGGATGCGCCGAGTTCGCCGCGGTCGCGGAAATTGCGCCCGAACGCATCTAACACATTTTCCAATGCCGAAGGGTTCACCGCCATGCATGGGTGTTGGCCGGTCACGGACCTGTTGGCAATTCCGAAATCCGGCGCAAGGGTTTATCCTCATCCGAACCGGGGCGGATGGCTGACCATTCATCGACCAGGCGGAAGGCGACCGCCAGCAAGGTGGGGCCGAGGAAAACACCCACCAATCCGAAGGCCAGGGCACCGCCGATCACGCCGCAGAAGACCAGTGCGAAGGGCATTTTGTTGCCCTGGCTGATCAGATAGGGCCGCAGGAAGTTGTCCACGCTGCTGATGGCCAGCAACCCGTACAACAACATGAACAAGCCATACCCGGGCCGGCCCTGCGCGAACAACCACATCGCCGCCGGAATCCAGATGAGCGGGGGGCCGAACGGCACCACCGCCAACAGGAATGTTAGAACCGAAAGCAGCACCACGCCCGGTACCCCTGCGATCCAGAATCCGAAACCGGCCACCAGCGCCTGCACGATCGCCGTGCCCAGAATGCCGTAAATCACGCCGCGCACGGTGTTGCCCGCCACCTTGATCAGATGCCGCCCGCGGTCGCCCGCCAGACGCTCCACCGAGACCTCCAGACGCCGCGACAACTCCGGGGCGTCGCGCAACAGGAAAAATGCTAGAAAGGCGCTGATGACCACCTGTGAGACCCCCTGCAGCACGACCTTGCCGCCCATGAGCAGGCCGGACCGTGCCCAGGTCAGAAAACTACCTAACAAAACCACCATGTGTGACGATGGGTTTTTGCGCGCACCATTCTCGGCTTCCTCGCCGGACACGGGTTTCAGCGGCGGGGCGGGTTCCCTGACCATCGGTCCGTTGGCGGTTTCCACCACGATTTGTGCGCGTGGCGGAGGAGCGATCACCTCCTTGTCGAGTTGTTCCATCCAGCGTTTGCGGTCTTCGGCGAAGCCCTTCCAATAGGTGTTGATGTCCTCACTGAAGACCGGCGTCTTGTTGACCCAGGCGGGTGGTTCATCGGGCATGGCCATGAACCAATCGCGCGTCGCCAGCGCCAGATCCTTGCCATCCTGCGCCAGGCTCATGCCGATGAGCACCACCGGCCCTGCAAACAACACCGTCACCGTAAGGGACACCAGACAGGCCGCCAGCGTCCGGCGACCCCGGAACCAACGGGTGAAGGTGCGCTGCATCGGATGCAGCGAATAGGCGAGGATGATGGCCCAGACCAATGCTGTTAGAAACGGCTGCAACACGAAGAAACACCCGAGCAGCAGCAACAAGAGGGCCAAGCCGCCCAGGAAGGGCTCGGTCCTCCAGAATTTTCGCGTAACGGGAGACTGCATGTGTCGCGAGGGAGTGTATCTGATAATTTTCCAGACCGCCAGCGGGTTTCCTGACGATTTTCAGCAAGGGTCTCGACACGAGGGAGAAAGGTTTTTTTTTGATTCTCGCTAACTTGGGCTCCCTGCGATTTTCAGTCCGCGCAGCTGCGGATGATACGGAAGCCGCGGCAATTTTCCAGCAGAGGGATGTTTTCTGCGGTATGATTGCGGATGTGATGGGCGAGGGGCGACTCCCGGGTGATTTCAAGCAGCAGGGCGTCCAGTTCGTCCGCGTCGCCCATCATCCGGAGTTCCACGTTGCCATCCGGCAGGTTTCTGACCCAGCCGCTGACATCAAAGCCGCGGGCGAGGTCCTTGACGGTGTAACGGAAGCCCACCCCCTGCACACGGCCCTCGAAAATGACACGTCTGGCAATCATGGTGTGGATGCCGCGGTGGTTCCGATGGATTGTTAGCGTTTCGGCGGGCGCGACTTCGGATTGACCGGGACACCGCCGGACGGGTTGTTCCGGAACGGGTTGGTTTCCAGCGCGGAGGATTTCATGCCAAAGACCTGCTCGAAGGTTTTGCCCGGGAGCAGGTTGACGACTTGCGGGGCGCTGCGCTCGCCCTGGGCGTTATAGGCATAACTGATCACCTGGATGGGCATTTCCTTGCCGGTGTTGGGATCCTTGCGCGTGACGCGGGCGTCGAACATGCGCTCCTCCACCAATTGGCCGTCGGACTTGCGGTAGCCGTAGCTCACCTTGAACAGCAACTGGTCCTGGCCATCGTAGATCTTGCAGTTGAGTGGATTTTTGTTAGCATCCATCACATAGACCGTGCGCATCGTGAGCACTCCGTTGGCGGAGAATTTTTTCTTGGTCAGCTTGCGGTTGTCGGGGGTGCGGATGAACAGGGTGCTGGCACCATCCTCATGGCGCATCACGCGCACGTTCGGGCCATCCACCTCCGAGAGTTCCTTTGAAGGCTCATTGGCCCCGCAGCAGACCGCAGCGAGCAGCCCTGCGGTGGCGGCGACGATTTTCCATGTTGCCAGCGTGTGCATGCGAGACAAACTAGGCATCCAAGGCGGACGCTGCAAGCCGCCAGTTTTGCAATGCTCTGGAAAACACGACGCGGATCGCTCGATCTCACCCGCCACGCGCAGGTGATGGGCATCCTCAATGTCACGCCAGACTCGTTTTCGGATGGGGCATTTCATGCGGACACCGCGGCCGCCATCGCCCATGCCCGCCGCATGATCTCCGAAGGCGCGGGAATCATCGACATCGGCGGGGAATCGACCCGGCCGGGCTCGCAGCCGGTGAGTGCCGCCGTGGAAAACGGGCGCGTCCTCCCCGTCATTGCCGGCTTGCGCGCGGAGTGGAACGGGCTGATCTCCATCGACACCTCGAAGTCCGCGGTGGCAGCTGCGGCCCTGGCCGCCGGGGCGGACATCGTCAACGACGTGAGTGGCCTGCGGGCCGACCCGGAAATGGCGGCAACCTGCGCGGCGGGCGGCTGCGGCGTGGTGGTCATGCACATGCGCGGCGAGCCGCGCACGATGCAATGCGCGCCGAGTTATGATGACGTGGTGGCGGAAGTGAGGGAGTTCTTTGCTGTTAGATTGGAGGCCCTGGTCAAGGCCGGCATCCGGCGCGAGGCACTGTGTTTCGATCCGGGCATCGGCTTCGGCAAAACCAACGCACACAATCTCGCCCTGCTGCGCTCGCTGGAAACCCTCGCCCCGCAGGGAGCCCCCATGTTGTTAGGAGTTTCGCGGAAATCCTTCATCGGAAACATCCTCGGCATCGGCGAACCCGTCCTGCGCGACTGGGCCACCGTGGCCATCACCGTCCGGGCCAGGGATCAGGGCGTGATGCTGCACCGCGTGCACGCCGTGCGCCCGAACGTCGAGGCCCTGCGCATGGTCGAGGCCATTGGACCTCTCACTCCTCGGCCCTGACCGGCGGCTTGCGCGAGACGGCGAATCGGTACTTGGTGCCGACCGCATACATGATGCTGTTGGCGACCGTGTTCTGATAGGCTTCGGTTTCGATCAGACGCGCCTCGAACGGGTGTGAGACGAAGCCCGCCTCTAACAAGATCGCCGGATGTCTGACACCGGAAAGCACGCTCCAGCGGGCGTGCTTGATGCCGCGGTCGAAGGTGTTGTTCAGGAGCTGGCGGAGCAGGGTGCCGTGCACGGCGGTGGCCAGCGCGATGTTGGCGGAGTCATGTTCGTTGCCGGCGCGTGTTAGATTGTCCGCAGGAACGAAATCACGCCCGTAGTGGGTGACTCCCGGCGGGGAGAGCGTGAAGGTTTCGATGCCGCGTGCCGCGCGCTCGCCCCAATTGAAATGGATGCACACGAAGATGGCGCTTTCCTTGACGGCGTTGGCGACGTCCACGCGCTCCTGGAGTGTTAGAAAGCGGTCGTCGGAGCGGGTCATGACGACCTTGAACCCTTGTTTTGCCAGCAGGGCCTTGGTTTTCAACGCGACCTTGAGGTTGTAGCCCGCCTCGGTGCCGAGGATGTTGGTGGCGCCGGGGTCCTTGCCGCCGTGGCCGGGGTCGAGGATCACGGTGTGGAAATCCCCGGCGTTTTTGATGAAATTGGGCCGCAGCACGGGGTCGATCAGCTTGGAAAGATCCATGCGCGACACATAGACTTTTTCGCCCACGGTCATGACCGCGTTGGTGAAGACGAACTTGACGTCGTTCATCAGGCACTCGAAGCCATGCACCTTGAGCTTCATCTGGACCTTCGCATTTTCCAGCACCACCAAATTCCCAGTACGCGTGAGTTTGGTGAACCCATAGAAGCGCTTGATGCTATCGACTGATACGAAGTCATGGCCGTCGATCTTGGTGAGTTCCCAGCCGGCGATGGTGGCCGCTGCGGCAAGGGGTGCGGGCAGGATGGCGGCGCAGGCCAGCAGACCCGCAAGAAACGCGTGTCTAACGGATTGGAAAGAGGATCTGCGACGGGATGGCACGGGCTTTCACGGGACCTTAGCACCCGAAAGCCCCATGACAATTCATTTGTCTCTCCCCTACTCCTCGGCGTCCTTGGCACCCTTGACGCGGACCTTGCCGCGGAGTTTGGCTTCGATGAAGGCGTCGATGTCGCCGTCCATGACCTCCTGGATGCTGCCGCTTTCCTCGCCGGTGCGGAGGTCGAGCACTTTCTGATAGGGCTGGAACACATAGGAGCGGATCTGGTTGCCCCATGAGACATCGCCCTTTTCGCCGTAGGCGCGGTCGGCCTCGGATTTTTGTTTATCCTCCTCGATGGTGTAGAGTTTGGCCTTGAGGATTTCGAAGGCGAGTTCGCGGTTCTGGCCTTGGGTGCGCGCGGCGGTCGAGCGGATGAGGATGCCGGAGGGCAAGTGGCGCAGGATGACGGCGGTTTCCACCTTGTTGACGTTCTGGCCGCCCTTGCCGCCCGAACGGGTGGTGGTGATCTCGATGTCCTTTTCGTTGATCTCGATGTTGATCTCCTTGGAAACCTCGGGCGTGGCATCGATGGAGGCGAAGGAGGTGTGGCGCTTGGCGTTGGAATCGAAGGGGGAGATTCTAACAAGCCGGTGGACGCCGCGTTCGTTTTTCAGAAATCCGTAGGCATAGTCGCCGGTGATTTTGAGGGTGGCGGTGCGCAGGCCGGCCTCGTCGCCATCCTGCCAGTCGAGGGTTTCCACACTGTATCCCTTGCGTTCCGCCCAGCGGGTGTACATGCGGTGGAGCATCTGCGCCCAATCGCAGGCCTCGGTGCCGCCCGCGCCTGCGGAGATGACCAGGAAACACGGCGAGGGATCGTTCGGCTGATCCAATAATGTTAGAAGCTCGTAGGAGCGGATGTCGTCCTCAAGGCTTTTGGCGTTGGCAATCGCCTCGCGGGCGAGGTCGCCGTCATCGAACTCCTTGGCCAGCGCCACACCGTCCTCGATGTCGGCCACCCGCGCTTCGAGCTTGAGGAAGGACTCGAGTTTTTTCTTCAGGCCGGCGGCCTTGGAACTGATCGAGCGCGCCTTGTCAGCGACGTTCCAAAATTCGGGGGCTCCCATGGCCTCCTCGAGCGTGTGGATTTCATTTTCAAGGGACGGGACGTCAAAGGTACCTCCTGAGCTTCGACAGGCGGCTTTTCAGGCCGGCCGTATCAAGCGCCAGGAGGTCAGCGGTGGGGAGTGAGGACATGCGGGCGGGAGCAAAGCTGATCCCCTGGCGCGATGCAAGGCGGAAGCGCGGCGCGCGCGCTCACGAACTGATTGACTCGCGGCATATGATTGAATCATCGATCAGCCAATGCCACTAGCCAGCCAAACGCACTGCGCACGCGCCGCACGTTACGGAATCCGGCTTGCCCTGGCCGGTGGAAGTGCTTAGTGTCCGCTCCCCATGTTGCTCCGCATTGGTCACCGCACTTGCTCGCCCATGATCGGGTGCCTCGGCGCGCTTGCCTTGATGCTGGCGTTTCCAGCCGCAGGCCAAACCCCGTCACCGCCGCTTTCCCAAGCGCAGTTCGACCCATCGGACGTTTATTTCCAAGGCTACTTGGCCACCCGTGCTGCCGAACAACTCGAATCCGCCGGGGATTTCATCGGTGCCCGGGAAAAACTCGAAAAGGCCACCCAGATGTTCGATGCGGTCCTGAAGTATTATCCGGATTGGAAACCGGCCATGGTGAAAGGCCGGTCGCAAAAAACCTCCGAAGCCATCAACGCGGTGCGCGCCAAGGCCGAGCAAAAAGACCGCGACAACCGGATCAAGGTGGCCGAACTCGAAGGCGGCGTGAAAAAATCCGGCAGGCTGATCGATCCCGCGAGGGACGTGGAGCCTCTAACACCAGGGATTTTACAGGTGGATCCGCTTGCCACCCGCCGCCTCCATGATGCCGAGACGGAAGTGCGACGCCTGCGCGATCTAACCAACACCGGCGTGAACCCCACGCAGGACAAGCCCGGCAATGCCGACGCCACACCCGAATACTCCGCCCTGCGCGCCAAGCTCCGCGCCGCGGAAAACAACGTGGAAGCCCTGCGCGCCCGCCTCGTGGCCGCTCCCATGGAAAAAGATCTCAAAGCGCTCAACCAACGC
>CAYWLC010000128.1:0-5058 GCA_964458895.1 uncultured Luteolibacter sp.
CCTCTACATGTGCCCGACCATCGTCAACAACGTGGAATCGCTCTGCCACGTGAAACACATCATCCGCATGGGCGGCGAGGAATACGCCAAGCTCGGCGTGCCCCGCAACACAGGCACCCGCATTCTCTGCGTCTCTGGAGATGTTAGAAAACCCGGCTACTTCGAAGTGGAGGTGGGCAAGCTCACGATGCGCGAGTTGCTCTATGACCTCTGCGGCGGCCCGAAGGACGGCCGCGAGTTCAAGGCCGTCATCCCCGGCGGTTCGTCATCGAAAATCCTGCGTTGCGATGAAACGTACAAGCTTAAAAACCCGGATGGCAGCGAGCGTTTGTTAGAATTCCGGGACATCCCGCTGGATTTCGACACCATGGCCGCCTGCGGCTCGATGGCCGGCTCCGGCGGCGTGATCGTCATCGACGACACGCGCAGGATGTCATGGGTGCTCAACAACCTGAACGCCTTCTACGCCCACGAGTCGTGCGGCCAGTGCACGCCGTGCCGCGAGGGTTCCACCTGGATGAAAAAAATCTCCGACCGCATGGTGTCGGGCGATGCCAGCCCGAGGGATCTCGAAACCCTTGAAAGTGTGGCCTATCAGATTGATGGCCGCACCGTCTGCGCGTTTGGCGAGGCGTCGTCATGGCCGGTGGAGGCGATCATTGCCAAGTTCCGCGACGAGTTGCTGGCCGAGACCCGCGCCGCCAACGACCTCAAGCCGCACAACCCCGAAGCCGAAGCCCAGCGCAGGTTTCTGGCGGAATGTGGCGGCTGTCAGTGATCGTCGTAAACTATCGCTGGTCATTCGTTGGGACCGATGTCCTTTGGAATCCGGTTTGACCATAAAGAGCACAAAGAACACAAAAGTTAGAGCCGATGACTCTTTTTCAGCGATTGAAGGTCCGTTTTCAATTGTTGGCTCATAGATTTCGTGTAGATGCGCTGAATTTTCCCCTCGTTTTGCAGACTAATCAGTTTTCGGAGATCATTCGCGCGTTCCTTCCATGTCACGCCGTCGGTTACGAGTATGAAAACCGTGTCATGCCGTTTTTCCTCTAGGATTTTAGCGACATCGCCAAGGACATCAGACTGTTTGCTACCAGTTGCGCCGTAAGCCTTGGTCTCGATGAGGATGGTGGGATCCTCCATTGATGGAATTGCAAAGTCGGCTTTGGCGTTGCCTTGTCCTTTTGCGCCGAGGAAACTGCCGCGAACTGCGACTTGATGCGGCTCAAACACCGACCTAACAATCTCTTCAACAAAATCCTCCATTCCCCTTCCGCGGGATTGGCCTTTAATCGCGCTGCCGCGTCCCCCCTTGAGTCTCTCCACCAACACATCAGACCAAATGAGAGGGCGATTGACGACTCCACGCATTTTTTCGGTGAGACCAAGCTGGACAAGCGTCTTGATGTAGCTTGGCTTGTCTGCGCCGTACCGTTTCACTCCTGTCCCATTGTTAAAACCGTCGATATTAAACGCTTCCTTGAGGTTTAGTGTGAACTCGTCCTTTGATTGATCCAGGAAAAGTCGGATTACAGTGCTGGCGGTGTTGAAGTCAGCATCCAGAATCATCGCCACATCGTCTGCATCGTAATGCTGTTTCACCGGTAGGGCTTGAATCATTCTGATGACCTCTTCCGCGTGGTCGTCGAGCCAGGATGCCTCGACGGGCATCAGCGATGTTACAATTTCCTCGAAGGTTTGGCGGTAGCGTTTCATGTGCCAATGATCAGGTATTCCCGGACGATATTCCTTTTGGCGGCGGTGTGAGTTCCGAAATGGTAGCGGTGCTCCTGTTCAAGCACATCGACAGACTTCTTGTAGCGCCCCATCAGGGACCGGAGTGTTTTCAAATCAGGAAAGGCATTCGATGAGTATGATAGAACAAGGGTGGAATCGGCGAAGTGTCGGAACAGACGATCAAAGGCATCCAACGCGGTGTTGCGGTAGGCGAACGGCGTGAAGGGTTTGGTGATCTTGCGGACTTTCGTGTTCATCATGATTTCCTTGCCTTCCCAATAGCAGGCCAGACCTTCAAGGAAGTGATATCGCTTCATATAGCAGTTGTCGTCGGCCATTGGAACGTATGGAGGGTCCATATAGACGAGGTCACTCACCCGCTGAGTGTCGAAGACATCGCCACAGGAAACGGAATTGCGTCTGCCGTTGGTGAAAACCGCAGCGTTGTAACAGGCTGTCTGTTCGACGAAATGTTCGCGGAGGGTCAATTGTAGGTCGCGGCGGCCATCCTGATATCGTCCCGGGTCACTGACAGTGAAAAGCCCCCGCGGTTGGCGCTTGATTGCGGAGCGCAGAATGGCGGCGAGAGCGACTGCCCGTTTGAAAGGCGAGTCAATTTCACGGATGCCTGCCCAGAGGTCGTCGAGGAATGAAAGTTCGGCAGGGGTATAGAAAATGCCGTCAAAAGTCCGGCGAATGAAACACTCGCCAGGCTTACGGGCCTTGGATGCAAGCAGGAACTTCAGATCCGTGGCATCAAGGCGGGTGGCGTTGTTTGCAACCGTTGCGGCTGTTAGAACGGCTGGGAATGCCAGCGAATCGTTTGCGCGGACCTGCTTGCCCATGGCTTTCAACAGATAGGACACGACCCCGGAGCCGGAAAAGGCATCCGTTGCCGTTTCAAAATCGAGCTCCTGAAACGTCCCGTGCAGCCATGGAAGCAATTTGAACTTGCTTCCCATGTAGCGGAATCGGGGAAAATTTCCGAGCGCCGCCGGAAGTCCGGGTGCTACGGGAAACAAGGGGATCTGAAGGTCTGCCAGCGGCTTCATAAACAAAAATTAGCATGAACTGTTCAAAAGAACAATGAATATTTTCACGGGGTCATGATTTTGGGTCTTTTCAATCGGGTGATTGGATGGCTTGAAAACTGCCTGCAATGTCCCATCACGTCCAGCTTTATGGTGGAGTGGACGTTCATTTCCCGACTTGCGGACTCCCGGGCGTCGTCTAGAGTGACCGTCATGGATGCCCCACGCAACCCCGCAGGTTGGTTTGAGATTTATGTGCAGGACATGGACCGGGCGAAGGAGTTCTATCAGAACACCTTTGGGACCGTGCTGGAAAAGTTAGATAGTCCGGATTTTGAGATGTGGGCGTTTCCCGGGGATCCACACCGGCCGGGCTGCGCGGGAGCGCTGGCAAAGATGGACGGCAAGGACTCGGGTGCGGGCGGCATCATCATATATTTTTCCTGTAAGGATTGTGCGGTGGAGGCGGCGCGGGCGGCGGCGCATGGCGGTCGGATTGCGCGGGAGAAGTTTTCGATCGGACCTTACGGTTTCATCAGTCTGGTTCTGGACACGGAAGGGAACAGGATCGGGCTGCATTCGATGAGATGAGCGTAATTACCATGGAACGATTGGCCATGATCGCCCGGATCTTGCTCGGGTTCTGGTTTGTGTTCAGTGGTGGCGAGAAAATTTTTGTTAGCGGGTTGGACCGATTCACCTATGACATTGCCAACTACAAGTTGGTCGCAGCACCCATGGATGCGATGGCCGCCTACGCCGTGCCGTGGTTCGAGGTGATTGCCGGGGTTTGCCTGATTCCGGGCATTCTGCGGCGTGGGGCGATTCTAACGATTGCCGGGTTGGTTTGTGTGTTTGCGTTTTGCATTGGCTGGGCGTGGGTCCACCAGCTCGACATTTCCTGCGGCTGCCATGGCAACGGCGCGAAGATCCGATATTGGAACAAAGTCGCGGAATTTGCCGGGTATTTCGCGCTGCTCGGGTGGCTCTGGTGGATGGAGCGCAAGCCTGCCGCGGCAGGTGCTGTGGAAAAATTGCAAAACATGGCTTGATTCCTACGGGTTCGGGGGGGTAAAACGTCCGCCCCTCATGCCGGAACCGTCACGCACGCTCAAAGTCGCGATCCCCAAAGGCAGCCTTCAGGAGCCCACCATCGAGCTTCTCTCCAAGGCTGGCTACGAAATCTACGTGTCCTCACGCGGTCTGCGCCCGAGTTCGAATGACCCGGAACTCGATCTTTATTTGATCCGCGCCCAGGAAATCGGGCGCTATATTGGCCAGGGTTTCCTCGATTGCGGCATCACCGGCTACGATTGGGCCTACGAAAACGAGGTGGACTTGGTCGATCTTGCGGAGCTGCCCTATTCCCGGGCGACCACACGACCGACCCGCTGGGTGCTCGTGGTGCCGGAGGATTCGCCGATCCGGAAACCCGAAGACCTTGAAGGCAAACGCATCGCCACCGAAGGCGTGGGCATTACCCGCCGCTATTTGAAAGAGCGTGGAATCAATGCGGATGTCGAATTTTCCTGGGGTGCCACCGAGGTCAAGGTGCCGGATCTGGTCGATGCCATCGTGGATGTCACGGAGACCGGATCCTCGATCAAGGCCAACCGCCTGCGCATTGTGGACACCTTGTTGACATCCTTTCCACACTTTTACGCCAACCCCGATGCCGCCGCAGACCCGTGGAAACGGGAAAAAATGGACCGCATCGCGCTGTTGATCAAGGCGGCGCTTGGTGCGCGCGGAAAAGTCGGGCTCAAAATGAATTTTCCGAGTTCGGGTCTGGCCGAGCTTCTGAGCAAACTTCCCTCGCTCCGCAGGCCGACGGTTTCCAACTTGTCCGAAGAAGGTTGGGTCGCCGTGGAGACTGTGATTGACGAAATCGTCGTCAGGGACATCATCCCGGAACTCAAACGCCTCGGGGCCGAGGGCATCATCGAGTATCCCCTCAATAAAATCGTCCCGTAAGCCACCTCTCACTGTAAACCAACCCCGAACGCAATAGTCATGGGATCCATCAAGAAACGCCGTAAAACCAAGATCAACAAACACAAGCGCAAGAAGCGCATGAAGCAGAACCGCCACAAGAAGCGTCTCCGCTACAAGTCCTGATAACCGGGATTGATTGTTGCTTTCAAGCGCCAGAGGCCCGTTGTTTCGGGTCTCTGGCTTTTTGTTTTCCGCCGCGATGAGTCTGCAGGTCGTTGTCAATTTCAAGGTGATCGATGAGTCCGACGACTGGATCGTCGTGGACAAACCCGCGCCGTTGATCGTGCATCCG
>CAYWLC010000128.1:5068-8672 GCA_964458895.1 uncultured Luteolibacter sp.
GATCCTCAGGTGTGATTGTCATTTCCATTGCCAGAGGTCCGTTGTAGGCGGGCTTCTGGCTTTTTGTGTGTTGAAACATGAGCCTTCAAGTGGTCGTCAATTTCCGGGTGATCGACGAAACCGACGAGTGGATCGTCGTGGACAAACCCGCGCCCCTGATCGTGCATCCCGCCAACCGTCGGCCAGAGCCGACTCTGTTAGGTGGGGTCGAACGCCTGCTGGCCTACGAGGTGCAGAATGGCGCGTGCCCGGCCATCGTGAACCGCCTGGACCGCGACACGAGCGGCCTCGTCATGATCGCCAAGACCACCGCCGCCGCGGGCGAGCTCGGCATGATTTTCCAACGGCGCGAGGCGAAGAAAGAATACCTTGCCATCGTCACCGGCTGGCCGGAGGCGGATGCATGGGAATGCGCCGCACCCATGCTGCGCGCGGGGGATGTCGGCATATCTAACATCTGGGTGCGCCAGATCGTGCATCCCGCAGGTCGCGATTGTCTCACGCGTTTCCGGGTGGAGCGGCGCTTCGAACGCGGCGAGGGCAGATTTTCGTTGGTCCGGTGTTTTCCCGCCACTGGACGCATGCACCAACTGCGCGTCCACCTGGCCCATTGCGGGCATCCGATCCTGGGCGACAAACTCTACTCGGGCGACGGCGCGGAATACGTCGAGTGGATGTCACGGGGGGCGACGCCAGGATTGTTAGATAAACTTCTGTTAGCGCGCCATGCGTTGCACGCGGCCAGGCTCGGCCTGCCGTGGCGCGGGCGGTGGCTCGAGTGGGAGACGCCGCTGCCCGGTGATCTGGATGATTTTATTGAGGGCCGCGAAATCCGCGACGACTCCGACACCATCCTCTGGAGCCGCAAGGATGTCTATTAGGATTCAGGAAATGTGGGCCTCGTAGTCGGCCGCATCCATGAGTTTGGAAACGTCCGCGGCGTTTTTCACGCGGAGTTTGAAGATCCAGCCCATGCCGTGGGGGTCGGTGTTGACGAGCGAGGGGTCGGCCTCGACGTCCGGGTTCACCTCGACGATCTCGCCGCTGACAGGGGCGTAGATGTCACTGGCGGCCTTGACGGACTCCACGACAGCGGTCGGATCACCGGCATCGACCGTGCGGCCCAGGGCGGGTAATTCGACGAAGACCACATCGGTGAGTTCTTCCTGAGCGTGGTCGGAGATTCCCACGGTGGCGATCGCGCCATCGAGGCGGATCCATTCGTGGGACGGGGCGTAGCGGAGGTCGGTGGGGATGTTCATGAGATGGGAAGGCGGGCGTTGTGTTCTGTTAGTCTGATCTGTCCGATCGGGCGGATCCGACGGATCATTACTGTTTTTCGCGTCTGGTCTCTATTTCTTATAAAACGGTTTTCTAACCACAGTGGCGGGGAAGAGCCGGCCGCGGACGTCGATTTGCAGGGCGGTGCCGGGGGTGGAGTATCGGGCGGGCAGGTAGGCCATGCCGATGCCGGTCATGAGGGACGGCGAGAGCGCGCCGCTGGCGAGTTCTCCGATGATGATTCCGTTAGAATCGACCACCGGGTAATGGGCGCGCGGCGGGGCTCCCTTGCCGGTGTATTGCAGGGCGGTGAGTTTCACGGCAGGGCCATTGGCTTGCTGTCGAGCGAGGGTTTCGCGGCCGATGAAATCCGGTTTGCTGAGGTCGCAGAAGAATGTGAGGCCGGCTTCGACGGGCGAGCGTTCGGGTGACAGATCGTTGCCGTTGAGCGGGTAGCCCATTTCGAGGCGCAGCGTGTCGCGCGCGCCGAGGCCACAGGGGGTGGCTCCGGCGGCGATGGATTTCTCCCAGTTAGAAACGGCTGAGGCGGCAGGGCAGAACAACTCGAAGCCATCCTCGCCGGTGTAGCCGGTGCGGCAGACGGCGTCACCGGCGGCGGTGATGGAGATGCCATTGCGCGGGGGCAATGATTCCCCTGGGCAAACGGTGGCGAAGATCTTTGCGGTGAGCGGGCCCTGGACGGCCATGCCGGCCCAGAGGTCACTTTCATTGCGGAGAGTGACCTGCTCGTCCTGATGCGCGGCCAGCCAGAAAAAATCCTCATCAATCATTGAGGCGTTGACCACGAGGAAGTAATCGTTTTCCGCGGTGCGGTAGGCGATGAGGTCGTCGATCACGCCGCCGTTTTCATTGAGCATGAGCGTGTATTGGCCATGGCCAGGGGTGAGCTTGGAAATGTTGTTGGTTAACATCCGGTTGAGCCAGTCCTCCGCAGTGGGTCCGCTGACAAGGAACTGGCCCATGTGGGAGATGTCGAAAATGCCGACCTTGCCGCGCACGGCGCTGTGTTCGTCGATGATTGACGTGTATTGCACGGGCATGTTCCAACCGGCAAACGCAACCAGGCGGGCACCGAGTGCCTGATGGGCGCATTCCAGCGGCGAGTGTTTCAAGTCTGACATTGCGCACCGACTGTGCAAACACCGCCGCGCCATGTCAACCCGCGTGAATCTGGTCCATGCGAATTCACCGCGTGGCGACCACCCGCCAGGTGGCCACCAGGGTGATGACGGCACCGAGGATCTCGACCGGGTGGAAGGTCTCGCCGAAGATGAAATACCCGCCGATGCCGGTGACAACGGGAAACAACATCTGAATCGAGGAGCCTTTCACCACCGACATCGTCTGATAGGCGCGCGTCATCTCCAACTGGGCGATGCCGACGACCACCGCGGCCAGGGTGAGGCCTAGCCACGCGGCGGCGGAAACCTGCGGGAGTCTAACAACTGACGGGCTGGCGATGAGCAGGCTGAAGAGCGCCTGCGAGGCATAGATTGTGGCAGGATGTTCCTCGTTGCGCAGCCGCCGGATGATGACCACCACCCAGCCGGTCGCGGCCGCGCCTACAATGGCTAACAAATCGTAACCCGATGGATGGAACAGGCTGCCGCCGTTGCTCAGGAAAACCACGAGTCCGCAGAAGCCTGCGAGCATCCACATCATGGCCGCGCGGCTGAGTTTTTCCCTCAGCCACACCGCGGCGATGATCGAGGCAAACACCGGATATGTTAAATTCAGGATCACCGCGCGCGCGGCCCCGAGTTTCACGATGGTCACATAGAAGATGATAATGGTCAGGCCACCGACAATACCGCGCAGGGTGACGAGGCGGTTGGCGAAAAGCCGGTCCATGCGCAGACCGCGCCCGCGCCCGTGCAGGATGAAGACCACGCCGAGTCCGACGATGCCGCGAAACAACGAGGCCATCCAGCCATCCGCCGCAGGGAAACGCTGGGCAAGTGCGCGGATCATCAGCGTGTTGATGCTGAACAGGACCACCGAGGACAGCATGGGAATCATGCTGCGCAGGCCGGGCGGATGGTCGCTGGATGATGGCATGTCAACCGCAGGCTGACGCCTCACAGGATTTCTCTAACAAACAATTCCTTTTGGAAGATCGCGAAAGCGCCCGGTTCCTCGCCGGTGCCGATGAAGCGCGGGGCGATTGCCAACTGGTCATGGATGGTCACGGCGATGCCGCCCTTGCCCGAGCCGTCGAGTTTGGTGACGATCAGTCCGTCCAGCGGACTGGCCTTGTGGAATTCCTTCGCTTGTTGCAGGGCGTTGGTGCCGGTGGTGGCAT
>CAYWLC010000129.1:0-8534 GCA_964458895.1 uncultured Luteolibacter sp.
TAAACGTTTACATTCCCTGAAAACGTGTTATAATAGACCCATAAACTAATTAATTGAGGAAAGTGAAATGATGGTAAAATGTGTTGTAACTGGTAAAATGTATGACCCAGAAGTTGAATTTGCTAAGATTATGGCTCTACCTGAAACTATTGAAATGTTCGTAAGAATGAAAGAAGAAAGAGGTCGTGGTTGGCCAATCAATGAAGGATTTAACGTAGTTGATTCCTAATACCAATTCTATTATAAATTATGAGGAAGTGAAATGAAAGTAACAATAGATTTGAATGATTTGAAGAAATTTATAAAGACTTTAGATTCGAATAGTGATGAATGGTATGGACCAGAGAACTGGATGACTGGTAAATGTATCCAAGACTTCCTTGAATGGAAAGGTGAGAAAGAAATGGTTGAAGAATTTAATCAGTTTTTACAAAAAGAATTGTCGAGTTATTAAGATGAGAATGACAACTTGGCGTAAAGAAATAACAACAGTGATGATATCAAATGAAGATAAGGATATCACTAACTATGTAACTACATTAACCGAAGAAGAACTAGATGTTGAGTTTGATGCTGGTTATGGTGGGACTAGAGGATTACCATTCACTCTTTGGACAACTTGGTGGGTTTACTTTCCGATTGAATATGATGGTGCAGAGTGGGCAGGGTCAGTAGATAGGAATCCAACATATCATCCAACATATCATCAAGGTGGTTAAGCAAATGAGTAGTTTAAAAATGACACCAATAGCTGTTTCTATACATAGAGAAAATGAACATCCCCTATTTGGAGAAGGAGTTATCCATCTTAAATTAGAAGATGAGGCAGGTGGGTTCTTTTTCACAGTTAGTCAGGAAGAGTGTTCTATGAGGATTGACTACGATGAAATTAAGCAATTGGTAATTGCAGCTAAGTTTCTATTAGATGGTGCGAGTGGACTGGGTCAGGAGATATTGAATCATAGACAGGGTGGTTAGTATGCCAGTAACTGATTTGCAATTAATTATTTTTATAGTTACCAGTGTATTGTCTGGTGGGTTAATATTGGCTACAATGTATAAGATGTTCAAATGTATTTTTGATAAATTTAATGAACTGAGAAAAAGATTATGAGTGTTGAAAATATAGTATGTGGTTCTTTAGTGTTTATATCTATTATTCTTTTAGGAGAACCTGAATTCAAAGTTTGTGAGAATAAAATTGATGGTGTTTGTCCATTACATAATTTGCAATGTCAGTATCCAGAGTGTGAGGAATAATATGAGAATTTATTTTGGAAGAAAACCAGAAGGAGATGAAATTCAAAAATTGGACAAAAAATTTGAATTTTATTTAATTGAAAATGATTATAATGTTGAGAAAACTGTTGACTTTATGACATCATATTTAGTAAACAATTGGGACGAAGATGATTTTAAAGATGTTGTGTGTCATAGCATTAATCCATTATTAATCAATTATTTTACCGATGATTTTGCTAAAGAATATTTATGGATAATTGATGAAGAAGGTAATCATATCAAAATGGGTGATGATGAATCTATGTTAAAAAAATTAACAGTGCTTGGTCCAGGTGAAGTGGTGTGTGATGATTATAGGTCGCTCAAATGAGTGGCGGATTTTTTAACCACAGTCAATATAACCTAGACCAAATCTCAGCAGATATTGAAGATGAAATCTATTATAATGATTCAGAAGAAGTTAATGAATATTATGATAAGAAAGGCAATGGGTTTTCTGAAGATACTATACAAGAATTCAAATTGGCAGTATGGTATTTGAAACAAGCATTTGTATATACTCAGAGAATTGATTGGTTACTTTCTGGAGATGATGGTGAGGAAACATTTCACGAAAGATTGAAGAAAGATTTGGAGAGATTATATGACAAGTGATTTTATTGAAAGTAATAAAGAATTTTGGGGTCCAGAGTTTGCCGCTGCTGTAAATGTTGAATATAGACCAGAACACGATGCAATAGTTGCGATGGGTTGCTATACAATGGGGTATCATATTGCGGATAATTTTCGTGGTGGTGAATTTAGAGCAGAGATTTTAGAGTTTATTGGAGTTGAATGATGATTGAAAAAAGATTTGGAAAAACTAAAATAAAACGTTTACATTTCCAGAAAATAGTGTATAATAGACTCATAAATTAAATAAAGAGAGATTATATATTATGAAAAGAGATTTTATTAAATTAACAATAATGCAGTTTGGGATTGTTATTATTTTTAACAAAACCTTAGCGACAAAACTTAGAAATTTTGGTTGGGTAGTTCTCAGTATTTTTGGATACGAAATTGGAATATCCTACCCAGCTTGGGTTTTTAGATTAATTCATAATGAGAAATAATATGACAACTGTAGCAGAACTTATCACCTATCTCCAAACACTTCCACCAGAAACTACAGTTGATGTTCTCAATGAAGATTCATCAGGATACGGCAGTTATTGTCACTGGGTTGACCTAGAACTTCCAACTGAACATTTTCACGAATCTTCCGACTCAATGGATTTTTTCTCAGGTTCAGGCAAGATTGGACCTTTCCTAAGACTTGGGGGTCAATGATGCCTACTAAAGAACGAGTAAAAGAAATCCAAGTTAAGATTGACCGATTGAATTGTGAATTGCGACATATTAGATATGGTTGTAATCATATAGATACTTCAGTAGAACATATTGGTAGCACAGGAAACTTTGATCCTAGTGATGATGGTTATGAGAAAAAGTTTACCTGCCTAGATTGTGGCAAGATTTGGAGGGAAGATGTCTAAAACATATACAACTGAAGTTTATGAGTTTGGTCCAGATAATGATTTGATAATTAAACTTCCCGAAGAACTATTAGAAGAATTGAAATGGTTTGACGGTGATAAGATAACTTGGATAGACAATAACGATGGTTCATTCTCACTGAGGAAAGCAGATGATTTACTTAGATTATAAGTGGGAATTATTTTCCTTTGGCATTATTCTTGATGAAGAACTTAATACTGATGAAATTGGATGGAAAGAAGGCGATTGTTTTAGATTAGAAAAAGTTAAAGGTGTATCAAAGTTAGTTAAATTTAATACCAATATTATAAGGATAGATAATGAAATATAGAAAGAAACCAGTAGTAATTGAAGCGTTTCAAATTACAGAAGTAACAAGAAATTCTAATTGTGATTGGGCCAGACTGGATGCATCGTGCTTGGCAAAAGGATGTGAAGGAAACTGGTTCATTATATCCCTGTAAACCACATATTTTTGAAATGACCTATGAGGCAGTAGAATGAGTGATATAACAAAAAAAGATGGTCCAACAGGTGCACCATATCCTGGTGAAGTAAATTATTGGTATGACAAGACTGAGGATATGAAAATGAATGAACAAGCAATAGGTATACAGAATCCAGGTTCTGAAACACAATTAGTATTAGTAGAATGTATCCATCAATACCGTATGCGTTATGTTGTTGAAGTTCCATTTGGTAATTCTGTTTGGGCACTAGATACAGTTACAATGGAAGAAGCCAAAGAGTTTTCTCAATTATCTCTTGGCGAAACTATTATATCTCATAGGATAGTATCCCGAGATGAAGTCCTAAAGTTATGTGATGAAGATAATGATTATGATTATTGCCATTCTTGGACTGATGAAGCGAAACTAGATGCATTTGTAACGTATGACAACGAAGATTTAATGGAGTATTAAAATGAATAGAATTAAAGATAAAAATACTGTAAAAATGCTCGAAGATGTTTTAAATTACACTGATGAAGAGAAGAAAACTTTGGAAGAAAACTTTATTCCTTTGCAAATGTATTCTTCCGGAGAAAACATCACATTACAAATTACATCAGCAATTAACAGAGGTCGTACTGATGCTAAATTATTTTATGCTAAAGTTCATTCTCCAACGGAATGTTCAATAGAAAGCGTTTTTGTGGAATTTGAAGATGTTCTGGTGATTTAAAATGGAAAGATATAAGCAAAGATTTAGTGGTGCGTTCGCACAACTGATTAAGTCTAATACTGGGAAATGGGTTAAACACGCAGAGTTTGAAGATATACTAAAAAGTAATGAAGACGCATTGTTTGATGTTATCAAAGAACGTAATGCAGATATTGAAATGCATAAACAGTGTATTGAAGAACTTAATGTGTTAATTAGTAAAGTTAATAAAATGAGAGAAGATGACCTTAAAGAACATCAAACAGATTCTATGGAAAATTTCTTAGAACTTCAACGTCTAGGTGATGATTTGGAATATCTTAAAAATTGGAATACCAAACTGTTTTCGTTATTGGTAATTTCAACCGTTTTAAATTTTATTATGTTTGGTATTGCCGCGTTATATGTCGGGTAACATTTGAAAATAATTTTTATTAGTGAAAATAAACGTTTACATTACCTAAAACTATGATATAATAGACTCATAAACTAAATAAATGAGGAATATTATATTATGAATTTTTTTAAATCTATGTACAATGTGAACAAATTAGCAAAAACTATAAAAAAAGAATGCAATAGTTTGTATGAACCTCTGTTAATAAAGTCAGATTCTCCAACAGAAGAATCTATTGTTATTTTTAATGACGTACTATCAAAGGCATTATCTTTAATTGATGTTGCTGAAATTGATTCTGATTTCAAAGATTCCTTTAGAATAAATTTTTTAGGTAGAACTTTTTTAAACCTAGGAAAGAAATATTCAACTCTTTCAGGAAATGAAATTTGCAAATTGTTTGGGTGGTCTCCTAGAATTTACAAAGATATGCTCGATGGTGCGATAGGAAAATAAACTTTGACTTTAGTGATTGTGTATAGTATAATAACTTATAAATTAAATAAACCAAGTGAGAAATAAAATGAAAAACAATATTTTGACTATGATATATGCAGTTGCTTTCGGTATCTTTTATATGGCTGCTAGTCTTGTTTTTAATATTTGAGGATATAAAAATGAAAGGTTTAATACGTTTAGTTGTTGGTGCATTAATGATTATAGGTTCCTTATTATATGTAGAGGTTAATCAATTCGATCCAGGTATTCAACCAGCAATATGGTTGGTGATTGGACTAACAATGTTTTATTTTGGTATAACCGCCGGTAAGGAAAATAATTAATGTACCTATTACTAATTGTAATGTTTACAGGGCAAATAGTAGTATATGAATATCCAACTGCATCAGATTGCGAAGTTGGATTGATTCAGAAAACAGATGTAGGTAATTATAAAAAGATTAAAGGGCAATTTGTGTTAATACAGAAGAAGAGGTAGAATGAAGACTTTTATAGTTTATACTATGGATTTTATTTTGATGTTTTTAATAGTTAGTTCATTGTTTATTTTAATTATAACGGGTGAATTAGTTATTTCGTGTATAATGACTATTGTATTTGTGATAGTTGCTAATAACTATATTGTATATAGAAGAATATATTTAACTGGTACGTGTTAGGAGATATAATGCAAGATAAAGTAGAGTTTTTAAAGTGGATATTTAAGAATATTAATTATTTTTATATAGCATTGTTTTTCCATTTAGTTATATGTTTTTCATTTGTGTTTTTACCAAAGCCATTTGATAAAGTTGCTGCGGTTTATATACTAATTACACTTTCAATATCGGCAATTTATTATTTAATAATATTGCCATTAACCTGGGCTTATGCGAAGTTTAAACTTGAAAAAAAAAGATTGAATCTGAGTTAATAAAAGTTCCATTGGTATTTTCTATGAAGGATCGGTATAAATTATGATTAAAGCCATATATGTAGATATGGATGGTGTACTTGCAGATTTTAAGAAGAGATTTATAGAACGGTTCAAGGAAGAACCTGAACTAGATTATCCATCTAAAAATAAAGAGAAGAGTGCATATAAAGGAAGATTTGCTACTATGGTTGATGAACTACAATTTGCTATTCTTGATCCTATGCCTGATCTGGAAGAAGGTTTGCAGTTTTTAACTAGTATTGAGTTTGATTATGATATAAAGTTACTAACATCAACTGCTAGAATTGAACTTAAGCAAACTATATCAAGTCAAAAAGAACAATGGTTAAAAGATTATGATATTAAATATCCTGCTATATATGTACCTGGAAAGATATTAAAGCAAACTTATGCTAGACCTTATAGACTATTGATTGATGATACACTTTCTAACGTAGATCAATGGCGAGCTAAGGGAGGTAAAGCAATACTCCATACATCTTGGAGGCAAACAATAGAGGAGTTTGATTACTATTATGCATGAAATGACAACTGAAGAAAAGAAAGTTTATACTGATTTACTAAAACAAATCTCTTTGAAAATAGATTCCAATAGCACCAGTTATCATATAGCAAGATTAAAGGATTTTGTTGAAGTCGTTAATCTTAGGATTGAAGGTGCAAATTATGAATATGATTATTAAGTTTTTCTTAGAACGAATCTTTATAGTAGTATTTGGTATTGCAATAATAATAGTTGGATTTATTAGTCCAAGATACGCATTAGTAAATCTATGGACTACTTTCCAAAGAGTTAACATAGAGACAAATAAGAAATGAATAGATACTATGACCTTAGAAGAAGCAAATAAGCGATATATTGAATTGTCGATAAAATATCACGATTGTATACCATTTCACCCAGATGAAGATATTGAATGGCAAGAAGTTTGTAAAATTGTATTTGATGATTTACGGATAAGCAATCCAGATATGTTTATTGATATAAAGAAATCAAGTAAAGATAAATATGAAAAATATTCAAATAAAGTGAAATAAAACGTTTACATTTCCTAAAACTATGATATAATAGACTCATAAATTAAATTATGAGGTTGTTATGTATATACTTGAAATGATGAAAAAAGATGTTAATTATGTAGTTGGTTTAACTGTTACACTTAATTTTAATGTAGTTCCAGTAGTATCTCATACTGGTGTTGTAAAGTTTGCTGAACGTAGAGATTATAGCTGGACAGTTGATGATGTAAAAACTGATATTCCAAGATATCTTGTTTCATTTGATGGAACTCATTATTTTACTGTTGATAGATTTGTAACTGGATATGAATTATGAAAACATTTACTTCTACTCAAAAACGTCTAATGGCACAACTTGATATCAACCTTTCTTCTGATGAACAAATTAATTCGTTCTATGAGGGTTGGGAAGAATCAAGTTTTGAATGTCGTGCTAATGGTATCCCTGCCTTATCTTTTGATAAGTATCTTGAGCAAAAGATAATTTGGAATGAACTTTTTAATAAAGTGAGTGTGTGATATGATTGAACCATTAGATTTTACCAAATACGAAGTTCCAGAATTCCCACATAGTTTACACTACAATAAAGACAATTATGAGGCTGCCATAGTAGAATGGCATCAGATAAATGATTTTGTTACTGAAGAATTCAGACTTGACCTTGAAGATTATTTGATGAATTACTTAGCTATAGAATTGGACGAAGAATCTATTCACCTCGGTAAGATTAGAAAATTGGTTGAGATAGCAATGGAAGATGGAATAGAATATGATGAAGTTGTGAACCTTTGTGTTAGAATGTTACCTTTGCTACAGGTAGATAAATTATGATCCTTAAATCCTATTCATTATCCCTTCCTGAACCTTCTGAATGGAAGTGTTATTTGTTCGGTAGTAAATCTAGTCAAGGTATGGTTTTTGTGCCAAGAAAAGGTCAAGAACCTAACTGGTTTTGGAGAAAGATGCAGTTTTTAATTTTGGGAAATAAGTGGGTGAAGAATGAACGATAAATTCTTGGAAATATTATCTAAATCTTCTGGACGAACTATTACTAGACCATACGATGGTTCACTCCTTATCAAATTAGATTTAACAGAATTGGAAAAGTTTACCGAGTTGATTGTAAAGGAATGTGTTCGTGTATGTGAAGAAGATTTACTTGATGAATATATGAGAAAATGTTTTGCAGCACAGGAAGAAGGTATTTTATATGCTGCTGTTGCTGATTGTTGCAGTGCTATGAAACAAGAATTTGGAGTAGAAGAATGAATGATAAAATTAGAGAACTTGCAGAACAGGCTGGCTTTGAAAATGGTCACCAAGATCGTAATGGCAACTCATACTCGTATGAATTGGAAAAGTTTGCTGAATTGATTGTTCGGGAATGTTTGTCATTAAGCAGTGACCTTTATCCTTTTGATGCAATGGATGCTGCAGGTGTTGGGGCAAAATCGCAATATGGTTCAGCAGCATTACTTAGAGTCTACGAAAACACTAATGACCAATACTATGATGCTATTAAGAAACATTTTGGAGTAGAAAAATGAAAGGTTCAGTAGAAAGAAACATAGTCGCTAATTTAGGAAGACGTTACAGATGGGCATTAGATGCATATTTCTTAGTTTTATATAATGAAAAATCTCCCTCAATTCTAATTGCCTTGGCGAACTGTAGAGCCATCGAAAGATGGAATGCATTTGAAACAAGTAGAAAAATATTGAAAGGAGAAAAAGAATGAAAATAGTAATCGGAAACTACCGGAATCATTGGCTGTC
>CAYWLC010000130.1:0-8529 GCA_964458895.1 uncultured Luteolibacter sp.
AGGTTGTTCTTGGTCATCATCGTCAGCATCGCGAAGGACCCCACGATGTAACACAACAGGGGCAGCACCGTGTGATGCGCCAGATCCCGGATCTTGCCCAGCGTGTCGAGCTGCGTGAAGTCCGGACTGGTCAGGCCGAACAACGGAAACAGGCTCATGCGTGCGCCGAAATTCACTAACAGAATCGCCCCGAGCGCAAATCCCGGTATCGAATATCCAATGAAGATCAGCACCGAGGTGGACGAATCAATGAACGTGCGGTGCTTGAGCGCCTTCAACACGCCCAGCGGCAGACACACCGCATAGGTGATAATTGCTGTTAGAATGCCGAAATACAGCGCGATGGGCATGCGCGCCAGAATCATCCCGCCGACCGGATCATTGTAGGTGGTGGAGCGGCCGAGGTCGCCTTGCAGCAGGCCACCCATCCGGGTCTGATAGACAATCGCGCGCGGCGCGTGGTCGGGCGCGGAATCAGCGCCCGGATTGCGCCGCATGAAGCGCGCCTTGCGGTCCTGCGAACTTTCGTAGCGGACCTTCCAGCCTTCGAATTCCACGGGTTTGCCATCATCGTAGAACACGGCGGATTGCACTTGGTCCCCCGCACGTTTCACCAGCACGCTGCGTCCGTCGCCGCGCAGCACCACCCGGGTCGTGGTTTCCGGATCGATCTCAGCGCCGATCATTTCGTCACCGGGCGTGCCGAATTCCCCTTTGGAAATCCTCACCTCGCGCGGGGCGATGCCCAGCCACTGGGCGTATGCAACGAACACGTTTTTGTTGAGGCCGAACTGTTCCTCCAACTCCTCGAGTTGTTCTTCGCTCAGTCCGCCTTGCGCAGGGCTGGCCGACACGCGTTTGGAACCCTGATCGGTGCCGCGCGCCGCCTGTTGCAACATCCGGTCCATCGGACCGCCGGGAACGAAACGCGTGATCACAAACACCAGCAGCGTGATCCCCACCAACGTGGGCGGAATCAACAACAGTCTGCGGAGAAAGTAACTTTTCACGTGAGCGTCCGGGGGGTGCGGCCAGGCGTTGATCCATTCAGTTAGACCGAAAGCTCAAAGGTAGGCCGTGAGACGGTCCGTCGCGTCCTGATCGAGCTCGCGCACCAGCGCGATGACCAATGAGAGCAGGTGCAGGTAATCGTCCAGATCGATGATGGCATTGTGGGAGTGGATGTAGCGCGCGGGCACGCCCAGAACGATGCACGGGATGCCGTGGTTCGCAAGGTGGAATGCCCCGGCGTCGGTGCCGCCGCTGCGGCGCATCGTCACCTGGTGCGGGATGCCCTCGGCGCGCGCCACCTCGATGGCGAGGCTGGCGAGGCGCGGATTGGCGATCGCGGTGGGGTCATACAGGCGGATCTGCACGCCGCCGCCGAGGCGACCCTGACATTCCGTGCGGGAGAACCCGGGCGAATCGTCGGCGGGCGGGCCTTCGAGAACGATGGCTACGTCCGGATTGGAATAGGCGGCCGCGGTTTTCGCCCCCCGCAGGCCGACTTCCTCCTGCACGGTGCCGCAGAGGATAAGTCTGTTAGAATGAGCCGAGGCTGCCAGGATCTGACCGGCCTGGATCACGCCGGCCATGCCCACCCGGTTGTCGAAAGACTTGGCCATGAAATAATCCTCGCGCGCCATCGGCGTGAACGCGGAACAGGGTGCGATCGGATCTCCTAACGAAATTCCTAGGTCCTCCATCGCGTGGCGGCGTGAGTCCGCGCCAACATCGATAAACATCTGCTCGATGGTCATCACCTGGCGGCGCTGGGCCTCTGGCAGGAAATGCGGCGGACGCGAGGCAATGACTCCGAGGATCTTCTCGCCGCGCCGGGTCAGGATTTCCACGCGTTGGGACAACAGGTTGTGCTCCCACCACCCGCCCACGGGCAGGAACTGCAAAAACCCTTCCGGCGTGATGTTCTGCACCAGAAACCCGACCTCATCCATGTGTCCCGCCACCAGCACGCGCGGACCCTCGTTTCCCGTCTCACAGAAAACCGAACCGTTGCGGTCCGTGGCCAACTCGCCGCAGCCCTCCAGTTCATCGACAAAGATCGCCCGGACCTCGTCCTCGTGACCGGGCACCGAGTGGGCCTCCGTCAACTCCTGCAACAGGGAAATCGCTTTCGTGCGCATGCGGGCGAGTGTGCGCAAGCACCCCGCGACTTCCAAGCCCCAAGTTCAGGGCGCGGCGCATTGCGGATACATTAGGGAAGCCTGATAGTGAAACAGGGATGGAAACCGCAGATTACAGGATTAAACGGGTGGATTTTATGAACATCCCGGATGACCTGTTACAGCAAGGACACCTCTTGTTCTTGCTAAAGGTATTTAGACTGACATATAAGTCTTTTCCACGTGGACTGGTTCCAGTTGTACAACGAACGGGTCGCCGTCCACCAGAACATTCCGAGGCCGTGGTCGTTGCCGGTCGCCCCTAATCATTCCAATAGAGGGTGAGCTTGCGTGTCAACTGGCCAAGTGGCGGTGGCGTGGGTCCTGATTGAGTCCCTTGTCGCAATTTGCTTGCAATTAGCACTTTGCTGCGTCAAGGTCTGCGGCGCGAGTGAATCACTGCATGACGGGGTTTCCATGAGGTTTCCAAGATGGCTGGCCTCCCCGCTGACGGGGACGGCAGGGGTGCTGGCGGGCTTGTGTCTGCTGGCGGTCCCGCTGCGCAAGCTCACCTCCGCCGCGAGTGCCGCGCGTGACCCGGCACCCGCCCGTTGCGCCAAGGAAATCCCGGCCGTGCTGCGTCTCAAACTGCTGGCCCCGGCCAGGAGTGTTAGATTGACCGCCGGCGACGGTGTTGTTTTGTTAGACCTTACGGCTCCCTCCGCCGGGGAATCCGGGCATGACGCCGTCATTCCTTTTGCCGAAGGCGGGCTGGACATCGTCCTGCGGGCGGATTTCGGCGACGGGACGTCCGAGACGGCGGTGTTCCTCACCGTGCTGCCGGACGGCTACGAGGAGAAAACCTGTTATGCCACCGGCGCAGGTTTGTTAGAAGAAACCCTGCGCTACGATTGGCCCAGCCGTTGAAAGAAACCCATGGTCTCCTCCGCCCACCACGAAGCCTGCGCCCACTGCGGCCACCACCACGAACTCCAGGTGGAGGAGCTGCAGGTGCGCTACCGCGATCTTGAGGCCCTGAGGGATGTTTCCTTCTCGACGTCGTGTGGCTCCTGCGTCGCCCTGATCGGTCCCAACGGCGCGGGGAAAAGCACCCTGCTCAAGGCAGTGGCCGGATTGCTGCCGGTGGCCGCGGGCCGCATTCTCTGGCGCGGCACCAAGATCGCCAAATGGAGCCGCGAGATCGCCTATCTCCCGCAACGCGAGAACGTGGACTGGCAGTTCCCGATCACCGTCCGCAGGGTGGTTAGATCCGGTCGTTATCCGCAGGCCGGATGGTGGCGCCCGTTCTCTGCGGCCGACGACGCGGCCACCGCGCGTGCCATCGAGGCGATGGGGCTGGCCGAACTCAGGGACCGCCAGATCAACAAGTTGAGCGGCGGTCAGCAGCAACGGGTCTTCCTCGCCCGCGCCTTGGCCCAGGAGGCGCATGTGCTGTTGCTGGATGAACCGTTCACCGGCCTCGACCGCAATGCAAAAGCCACGCTTGCCATCACCCTGCGCCAACTCACGGAGGAGGGACGGCTGGTGATCGCCTCGCATCATGACATGGACTCGGTGCGTGACATTTATGATGAGGTGCTGCTGTTGCGCCGCAGAGCGGTCGCCTTCGGCCCGGTGGCCGAGGTGTTCAACGAGGAACTGCTGGCCAAAACCTTCGATGAACCAGCGGACGCCGGGAAGGAGGTCGCATGATCGAATTTTTGTTAGAACCGCTGCAGCATCCCTTCAACCAGCGCGCCTTGCTGGCCGCGTTGTTGATCGGCTGCACCAATGGTTATGCCAGCGCGTATGTGGTGTTGAAAAAATCCGCGCTCAAGGTGGGATCGTTGTCCCACGCGTTGCTGCCGGGCATCGCCGTGGCCATCCTGGTGGCCGGTCTGCACGACTGGAGCGCGTTTCTCGGCAGCCTGTTTGCCGCGTTGTTGATCGGTCTCGGCTCGCTGGCGGTCTCACGCGGGTCGCGTCTGGATCAGGATTCGGCGCTGGCGATTCTCTACACCGCGGCGTTCAGCGGCGGCATCATCCTGCTGCGCCGGCTGGGAGTCACCCAACAACTGGAGGAGTGGTTGTTCGGCAACATCATGGGCCTGCGCGACAACGACCTGTGGACGAATTTCTGGATTTCGTTCGGTGCGCTCGGGGTTCTAACCGCATTGCACCGTCCGCTGCTGATGACCCTGTTCGATGCCGAAGTGGCGGCCACGCTGGGCGTGCCGGTGCGCGCGCTCAACTATCTGCTGCTGGCGGTGTTGATCGTGGTGTTGATCTCCTCGCTGCAGGCGGTGGGTTGCATCCTCGCGCTGGGACTGCTGGTCACCCCGGCGGCCACGGTTTATCTGCTGACGGATTCGACCAACGCGCTGTTCTGGGGCGGATCGTTGTTAGGTGGGGTGGCGGCGGTGTTCGCGGTGTTCGTCGGGTGGTGGCTCGACATCGAACAGGGACCCACCATCGTGCTGGTGCTCGGCGCGGTGTTCCTGCTGGCCTTTCTTTTCAGCCCGAAATATGGCCTGGTGGCCGGAGCGTGCAGAAAGCGGAAATGATCGGCAGTTTGAAGTTTGCACGCCGCGTCCGCCTGCCGTTATGCTGTGGCCATGCCCACCCCACCCGACGCCATCGCCCACTGTCCGTCCTGCGGTGGATTGATGGATGTATCGGCGGTGGGTCCGTTCACCAACGTCGAGTGCCCGAAATGCGGCGAACCTACCCGGGTGAAGCGTGAATTCGGGCCGTACACGCTGCTGCGGCGGCATGCGGTGGGTGGCATGAGCATGGTGTTCGCGGCCAAGGACAACACTTTGGGCCGCGAGGTGGCTTTAAAAATCCTCAGCGAGGATTATTCCGCCAACGAACGGCGCATCACCGCCTTCGAAGAGGAGGCCCGCATCACCGCCAGCTTCAGCCATCCCAATGTGGTGCGCGTGCTGACCACCGGACGCGCGTTCGGCCGCTTTTACATCGCCATGGAATTCGTCCCCGGCGGCCACTTCGAACACCAAATCAACGAACGCGGGAAAATCCCGGAAATCGAAATGCTGCCCCTCGCCATCGAGGTGGCCCATGGACTCAAAGCCGCCCACGCCGCCGGCTTGATCCATCGCGACGTGAAACCCGGCAACATTTTGTTAGATTCGGAGGGCCACGCGAAGCTCGTCGATTTCGGTCTCGCGCTGGTGACGCACGGCGGCAAGGCGCAGGCCACCGAATTGTGGGCCACACCCTATTATGTGCCGCCCGAAACGGTGGAAGGTCACGCTGAGGATTTCCGCTCGGACATCTATGCCTTCGGGGCCACGGTCTATCACGCCCTTGCCGGCAAACCTCCCTGTGGTGAGGAATCCATGGCCACCGACGTCCTGCGCGAGGCGAAAAAACACATCGTGCCACTGGGCACTGCGGATACATCGGTCTCCCGGGAAACCTGCCGGATCGTGGACAAGGCGATGGCCTACGATCCCAATGCCCGGTTTGCATCCTACGACGAGTTGATCTCCAGCCTTGAAGCCGCGCTGTCCCTCTTGAAGTCCGGGCGCGGCCCGGGTGCCGGCACCGCCGGAAGGCGCAGGTCAGTTAGAAAGCGCCGGGAGAGGATGTTGTTGTTAGGTGGATTGGTGGTGCTGCTGGGTGTGCTCGGCATCTTCGCCAGATGGCGGACCACACAGGAAAAAGCCCAGAAAACCGGGGAGCCGCCGCCGGTGGTCGCAGCGGTGCCGCCGCCGGTGGCACCGGATACCACCGCCGCCATCGGCAAAAGCTATGTGAACGCCCACATCGCCGTGGAAGCCAGGGATTATCACAAGGCGGCCATGGAATTCATGTCGCTTCACCACAACCCGGCCGTCCAGGAACCCACCCGGACATGGGTTGGCATGGAGGCGGTGCTCGCAACCTTCCTTGACGGACGCTCGACCGACGCCCGCAGGCTGGCACGCGAGATCGCCAAACATGGGAAGTCCCAAGCGCCCGACGTGACCCGCAACACCGGCGAACCAACCGATGTTCTAACAAAGCTCGACCTGCCCGGCCCGCTTGAGGTGCCCAAGGCGACGGGGGCCAGCGCTGGCGGTGCATCCCGCATGATCGCCTGCATGCTGGCCGGGCTCAAAAACTGGGAGCAGGGCATGCCGGATGCCGCGGCCAATTGTTTCAACGCGGCGGCAGCCGTCAAACTCCAGCAGGAGGACGCATGGGCCGCGTTCTATCAAAAAATGGCGACCGACTACCTGGCGGATTACCAGTTGCTCAGCGGTCCCCTGTTTACCACCCAACCCGCCGACAAGGCCGGATGCGAGGCGGCGGTCAGGGGACTCGAGGCCGCGCTCGCCACCGTGAAAACCAAAGGGCGCACGCGCTTCAACCTGCGCGCATGGCAACTGGACCTCACCCGCAGCGCAAAGTTGTTAGACGCGGCCATGGCAAAGGAGCCTGCGACGGATGCCCCCCCGGACCCGGCGGACGCGCTGGCCAGGCTGGAAACCCTCGCGCAGGAATGTCGTTTCGCGGATGCCACCACCTATCTGAAAGCGCTGCCGCAGGATCCTCCGGGTGCCAGCCGCTCCTCTTTGCTGGCGGTGGCGGAATGGTCCGCCGTGTTTCTAACCGACATTGCGCAGGATCTGGCAAGCGAGCCGGTGGTTCATGATGTGCAACTCAAGTCGGGCGAGGCCGTGGAGAGCATCACCATCGATGCCGAAGGCACCATCACCCTGAAATCCGCCGATGGCCGGAGCCGCCCCTGCGCATGGGGGGATTTCACTCCGGACACGCTCATTGCCATGCACCGCGCCTTTGTGAAAAACACCGCCAATCCCCTGGAGCGCCTGCGTCGCAACGAATGTGCCATCGCCTTCGACTGGCTGGCTGGCAACCGCGAACGCGCCCTGGCCGCCGCCGCCAAACTCTCCCAGGCCAGCCCGGTCTTCAAACAACACTGGGACGCCATCACCAACGGCCTGCCGAAGTAGCGGAGGGGAGTGCTCAATTTGATAGGTCCTATATGACCTATAGGACCTATAAGCCGCCCAATCAAACCCGCAGCGGTTCCAACCACTTCTCCCTGCGGAACCAGGTTTCCTGGCGCTTGGCGTATTGGCGGGTGGCGGCGTTGATGAGATCCTCACAGGTCGCGCGGTCCGTCTCTCCGGCGATGAGCGCGCGGATCTCGCGGAAACCGATGGCTTTCCCGCAGTTGGCGGAAAATTTTGTTAGAGCGGCGACCTCCGCAATGGCTCCATGGTCCAGCATCCCGCGCGTGCGTTCCGCGATGCGCGCATGCAGGTCCGGGCGCGTGCGCAGGATCACGATGCCGCGCAGGGTGGCGGTAATCTCGCGGGTTTTGGTCTCCCATTGGTCGCGCAGGTGGGACGCCTTTCGATCTGTTAGCAGGCAGATCTCCAGGGCCCGCGAAACGAAGCGGCGGTTTTGCAGCGCCGTGCGTTCCGCCTCCACCGGATCCAGCGCGCGCAACCGGGCGACCAATTCATCGAGCGGGCAGGCGTCGAGTTCCGCGCGCAGCGCGGCATCGCCAGCGGGCAGTGGTGCCGGGCCGTGGGTGAGGAATTTTAGATAGAGGCCCGAGCCGCCAACGATGACCGGGGTTTTGCCACGGCTCCGGATTTCCGCGATGACGGGCATGGCAAGCCGGTGGTAGGAGCCTGCATCGGCGGCGTCAGTGGGTTCCAACACTCCGTAAAGATGGTGCGGGACCGAACCTCTTTCTCTAACAGATGGCGCGGCGCTCACGACCTCCAGACCGCGGTATAACTGGAAGGCGTCGGCATTAACGATCTCACCGTCCAGCCTTGCCGCCATCTCCATGGCCAGCGCCGACTTGCCGGAGGCGGTGGGACCGCAGATGTAGAAGGGATCGTTGGGGGTGGGTGTCATGGGATATCCGCCTCACCTCACCACCCGTGCGCCGCCGCCGCCGATTTGTTTTTCGACTTCCTTGCGGGTGGCCATCGAGGTGTCGCCGGGGGTGGTGGAGGCCAGCGCGCCGTGGGCGGCGCCGTAATCGACGGCTTTCTGGGCGTCGTTGAACTCCATGAATCCGAACTGCACGCCCGAGGCGAACGAATCGCCGCCGCCGACGCGGTCGAGGATTTCCAATGCGTCGTATTTGCGGCTTTCGTGGAATTTCCCGTCGTGCCAGAGGATGGCGGACCAATCGTTGCAGGTGGCGGTGATGACGCGGCGCAGCGTGGTGGCCGCCACCTTGAAGTTGGGGAACTCCCTGACCGCGGTTTCGATCATGCGCTTGAAGGCATCGGTCTCGATCTCAGAGATGTTAGAATCCACGCCCTCGACCTCGAAGCCGAGCGAGGCGGTGAAGTCCTCCTCGTTGCCAATCATGACATCCACGTATTTGGCGATCTCGCGGTTGACC
>CAYWLC010000131.1:0-6893 GCA_964458895.1 uncultured Luteolibacter sp.
GGTCTTGTGGCCCTTGTTGAACTCGACTTCATAGCTCACGCCGTGTTCGCGGATTTTCACCGTGCGCACCGGATCGGATTCCGCGCCACCGCTGTTAGGGATGCCCTCGATGCGGGCCAGATCGGCATCCACGCCGACCACCACGCGTCGGGTGTCGAAGCATTCGTGCAGCAGCGGCAGCCATTTGGGCAGGCGCTGCCAGGCCGCCAGATTGGTGATCTCAACGGATAGAACATCGGCGAACTTGTCCGCCACCATGCCCGGCAGGAAATCCGCGTCGCCATGGATCGCCCGGTAGCTGTCGCTGTCGGCGTCGAGCTTGAGGGTGTCCCGGCGCAAGCTTGCGGCGCGGCGGATGGCGTTTTCAAAAAACGATTCGTCAATGTCATCCAACGAATGGCTGACCACGCGCAGCGGCATGCGTGATTTCGGATTCCACAGGCCCCAGCCGAAGGGAGTGCCCTCCTTGCCAAGAACGCGCACCAGGGCACCCGGCGTGGCGTCGCGTGAAACCTCGCCGATCATTTTTGGCCAGATCGAAGGATGGAACGTTTGGTATTTGATTTGGACAGTCGGCACGACGGCAATACGCCGCAGCCGTGCCAAAATGTCGATTGGATTTCGCCTCACCACCGCCCCTTGGGGGGGCGGGGGCGGTGGCTTGGCGTCCGGGGGGGGTGGTTGGGGGGTGTGATCGTCTCACCACCCGAGCAGTCGGGTGACGGCGGTTTGGAGGGCGGTTTCGAGCACGGCGGCTTCGCTGTGGGTGAGGGGGACGCTGACTTTGCGTAGGGATTTATCGGCGGAGTCCTGTCGGGATAGCGTCAACAGATAAGGGGCGCGTTCCGGGTCCTCGCGCAGGGTGAGATCGAAGGCGCTGTTGGCTTTTTCGGTTTGGTGGAACAATTTGGCCTGGGGCAGGCGGCCTTGCAGGGTGGCGATGGCCGCGCCGAGGTCGGAGAGTCCCCATTTCATGGTGATTTTATTTTCCCAATCGAATTGTTTTTCGCCCGACTGGGCGGCGGCATCGACGAAGAGGGCGGCTTTGAACGGGTTGAGGCTGAAGCGCACCACGCCGCCGCTGCCGCGGGAGTTGGGCTTGTAGATTGCGTAATCCGGGAGGCGATCAGGGCTTGCGGTGGTGGGCGGTGATTCAAGGATGGTGTCTTTCATGGGACGGTTTGGTTAAGTTGCAAGAGGGATCATAACGGAAAAATAACAGGTCGCAAGAAAAAAGTGTTCATTTGAACAATTTTTTTTGGGGCGGGATATCGGTGGTTTCATCTTCCGTTTTTGGTCCGACAAGGCAGGCTTGTGGCAGTGAATGTCAGGGTTTTAATTGATGGTCCATCGGAGCTTGTCTTCGATTACGCGGTTCCGGCGGGGCTGGACGTGCGTCCGGGCTGCCGGGTGCGCATTCCGCTGCGCCGGAAATCGGCGACCGGCACGGTGTTGTCGATGGTGGAGGGCGGGCAGATGGACTTCGCGTTGCGCGAGTTGGAATCGTTGATCGATCCCGAGCCGTTGATCACGCCGGTGTTGTTGCGCACGGGTGGATGGATTGCGGAATATTACGGCTGTGGGATCGAGACCGTGATCCGCTCGCTGCTGCCGGAGTCTGTTAGGTCGGAGGAAAACTCGGCCAAGACGCGCAGGATCGCGGTGCTGGACGCCGCACCTAAGGTGGATATGTTAGAAAAACTGGCCAAGCGTGCGCCGCGGCAGCATGCGATTCTCTCGTTGCTGGCGCACGCGCCGGGGATGCGCATGGCGGTGGCGGATCTGGGGGATGGTTCGGCGGCGGCGCTCAAGGGCATGGAGAAGGCGGGCATGTTGCGGCTGGAGGCGGAGGAAGTGCGGCGCGATCCCGAAGCGGATGGGGTGGACGAGGTGTTGGAGTCCAAGGCGCTGGTGCTCAACCAAGGCCAGCAGCGGGCGCTGGATGCCATACTGGAGGGTTTGAAGGCACCGGTGCCCAAGCCGATATTATTGTTAGGGGTGACCGGGTCCGGCAAGACCGAGATCTATCTGCAGGCGGCGCGGCATGTGTTGGATCTTGGGAAAACCGTGCTGGTGCTGGTGCCGGAGATATCCCTGACACCGCAGACCGTGCGGCGTTTCAAGGCGCGCTTCGCGGACATGCGGGATCAGGTGGCCGTGCTGCATTCCAATCTTTCGCAGGGCGAGCGTTTCGACGAGTGGCACCGCATCCGCAAGGGGGTGGCGCGCATTGTGATCGGCGCGCGGTCGGCGGTATTTGCGCCACTGCCGGATCTCGGGCTGATCCTGGTGGATGAGGAGCATGAGAACACCTACAAACAGGAGAACGTGCCGCGTTACCACGGGCGGGATGTGGCGGTGTTGCGCGCCGCGTTCGAGCCCTGCGGAATTGTGTTAGGGTCGGCCACCCCGTCGCTGGAGTCATGGCATAACTCGCAGACCGGGAAATACGAGTTGCATCGTCTCGACCAGCGCGCGGACGGCCAGGCGATGCCGCTGGTGCGCGTTGTGGACATGCGTCTGGAGGCGGCGAAACGCAAGGGTGGTCCGGCGATTCTATCAGAAAAGCTGCGCACGGCGCTCGAGCAACGTTTGGAAAAAGGCGAACAGTCGATCTTGTTTCTCAACCGCCGGGGGTTCGCGCGGTCACTGCAATGTCCGCAATGCGGCCATGTCTGCGAGTGCCCGCATTGTTCGGTGGCGCTGACCTATCATCGCAGCGACGAGCGGCTCGTCTGCCATGTGTGCGGGCACCAGGCCATTGTTCCGCGCGTCTGTCCGGCGTGCAAGGACCCCTCCATCATTTTGCAGGGTTATGGCACGCAGAAAGTCGAGGAGGTGCTGGCCAAGGTGCTGCCCAACGCGAAAATCGCCCGCATCGATGCCGACGCCATGCGGCGCAAGCACGCATTGCGCGACACGCTCAACGCCTTCAAATCCCACAAGATCGACGTGCTCATCGGCACCCAGATGATCGCCAAGGGATTGCATTTCCCCAACGTCACGCTGGTTGGGATCTTGAATGCCGACCTGAGCCTGCACGTGCCGGATTTCCGGGCGGGTGAGCGCACCTTCCAGCTCATCACCCAGGTGGCGGGGCGCGCCGGGCGCGGTGATGTGGAAGGCGAGGTGATCGTGCAGACGTTCACGCCTCACTCGCCATCCATCCAGTATGCGCGCAAGCATGACTTCGACGGGTATTCCGAACAGGAAATGGAGTTCAGGCGGCAGTTTTCGTTTCCGCCCTACGCGCATTGCGCCGTTCTAACAACACGCTCCAACCACGAGCGCCGCGCCGAGTTCACCTTGCAAACGCTGCATTTGAGGCTTGCGGAAAACCTGCCGCCCGGCATCACGCTCGGCGAGGTGATCCCTTCGCCGCTGATCCGTTCCCACGGGCAGTTCCGCTTCCAGATCACGCTACGCGCGCACCGCGCGCGCCCGCTGACCCGCCACGTCCAGGCCGTGCTCGCCCGCACCAGTCTGCCCGAGGACGTCACTGTGGTTTTCGATATGGACGCGCTGGATTTTTCGTGAGCGGGAAGAGTTTCATCCATGCAAAAAAGAATCTTGATTCGCGCTCCCGGTTGCGGTAAGAACCCCTGCATGTCGCGCCTGCGGCATTTTCCGGCCACCCGCCGCGCAATGATTTTACTGGAACGATCCATGATTGAACAAGAAGCCGGTCGCAGTGACCGGTCGGGTTTCGCTGTCTATTTCCCATGACTTGGCGACCGGCGTATCGTTCCGTTTCCCTCTTCGCACCGCATTCGTGTGACGGCTCCGGTTGTCCGCGTGGTGGTGTGTCGCACCCACCCACAGGAGGACCATCCCATCGCTAAGCCAACCAGAGACCCAAACAGGGGTCGTTACCGTGACATGACGCGGATCAACGACCGAATCCGAGCCCCGCGCGTGCGCGTCGTGACCAGTGACGGCCAACAACTCGGGGTGATGAGTTCACGCGAGGCGCTGGCCAAGGCGCAGGCGCTCGGGCTTGACCTCGTGGAAATCGCCGGACAAGTGGACCCGCCGGTCTGCAAGATTGTCGATTACGGGAAATACAAGTATGAGCAGGCGAAGCTGAAGAAGCAGAAATCCAAGAGTGCCACGCGCATGAAGGAAGTAAAATTCCGCGTCGGCACGGGTCAGCACGACTACAACATCAAGCTTGGTCGTGCCGAAACCTTCCTGGAGGGCAACCACAAGGTGCGATTCGTGTTGCAGTTCCGCGGTCGGGAAAACGCGCACAAGGATTTGGGATTCGTGGTGCTGCAGCGCATCGTTGAGGATCTCAAGACCATGGCGCAGGTGGATCAGGCACCGCGTCTCAACGGGCGGGCGGTGGCCATGATTCTATCACCGCTGCCCACACACCAGCGCAAGCGCAAGTTCCACCTGTTCCATGGCGAACTCATGGAGGAGGACGACTTTGAGGATGACGATCATCATGCCGACCATGAGGCGGACGACATCCCGGATGATGTGCCCGATGAGGTGCCCGACGAGGTGCCGGATGCGGTGCCGGAGGGTACCGTGCCGCAGGAGCCGTGATCCTAGATTGGAAAATAGAACCACAGATAAACAGGATAGACGCAGATTATAGGAGAGAGTTACGAAGAAATCGCGCCTCACCTGTTGAGTGAACGGCGCGTCATCTGCAAAGGTTTTATTTTCAATTCTTTATCTGCGTAAATCCTGTTCATCTGTGGTTTTCCGAGTGAAGGATCTAACAGTGAGGTGCCGCGTGCGGGCTTCCGATCAGGGTTCCTCGGGATCGCCGAAACCTTCGTCGGTGGGCAGGACGGGTTCGCCGCTCATATTTTTCATCACGACCTTGAACTGGTCCGCGAGGAAGAGCGGTTTGGCGGCTTCCTTGGCCAGGGTGTCGAGGCGTTGTTGCATGGATGCGACCTTGTCGGGGTTGGCTGAGGCGAGGTTGTTCTGCTCCGACGGGTCTTTTGATAGATCATAGAGATCGACGCTGGAGGGAAGCATGGTGCGCCAGATGAGTTTCCAGTCGCCCTGGCGCAGGGCCGCGCGGAACGGCTCGATGTTGTAAACGAACTCCGTGCGCGGCGAAGGTTTGCCGGCGGCGATGGTGTCCCAGACATTGATGCCGTCGAGCGGCTTGCACTTGGTGGTGGACGCGCCGGCGAGGGTGGCGAGAGTCGGATAGATGTCCACGGCGTGGATCAAGCCGTCCACGGTTTGTGCATTGATGTGACCGGGCCAGTTGGCGAGGGCGCAGACGCGCGTGGCACCCTCGAAGAGCGTGCCCTTGCCGTCGCGGTATGGGCCGTTGTCGCAGGGGATTTTCACCTTCGACATGTCGGCCATGACGCCGGCGAACATCGCGTTCTTGGTGCCGCCGTTGTCGCTGTGGAAAATGATGAGCGTGTTGTTGCGGAGGCCCTTCTTGTCGAGCGCGGCGACCACCCGGCCGATCTCGTCGTCGAGGCAGGCGACCATGCCGGCGTAGGTGCGGCGCGTGGGGTCGGCGATGTACGGGTAGCGGGCGGTGTATTCCTTGGGGGCCTGATAGGGCGTGTGCGGGGCGTTGAAGGTGAGATAGAGATAGAATGGTGTGTTAGAATCGCGTTGGCTGATGTAATTCACGGCGTCGTCACCGATGAGTTGCGTGGTGTAGCCTTCCTCACGGACCGGCTGGTTGTCGCGATACCAGTCGAGCACACCATGTTCCTCGTGGGTGAAGTAGTCCAACTCGCCGATCATCGCGCCGTATTGGTAGTCGAAGCCGCGTTGTTTGGGCCAATATTTCCTATCGGCGTGGCCGAGGTGCCATTTGCCGATGATGGCGGTGGTGTAACCGGCCTCCTTGAGGCACTGGGGCATGAGCCACTCGCCGGTGTCCAATCCGTATGCCGAGACCGAAGGGATGACGGCGGTTTGCAAGCCGTAACGGAACGGATAACGGCCGGTCATCAGGGCTGCGCGCGTCGGGGTGCACATCGGTTGCACGTAGAAATGGGTGAGCTTGGCTCCCTGCGCGGCCATCTTGTCGAGGTTGGGTGTCTTGATATCCGTGCATCCGTTGAAGCCGACATCCTTCCAGCCCAGGTCGTCGGCGACGATGTGGATGATGTTGGGTTTTTCCGCCGCATGTGCGGCCGTGAAGGTGGTCACGGATGCTAACAAAAATATGATTAGACCATGTTTCATGGGGGCTCTGGTTTGGCGTGGGGTTGGGGGAAAATGGCTTGAGTAGGCGGGAATAGAGATCGTGTATTGTCGCTGGTCAAATCCAAATTGAGGGGAAAATGCGGCGTGAGGATGCCCGTGCCACTTGGTCCGGTTCCGGTGGGATTAAGCGCGCCGGGCCGACCGCGGATTGCGGGGATTGTCGCGGGCCAGGCGTGCCGTCAGGTTTCACGCGCGGGCTTCCGCTCTAACCGAGGTTGGAGATGGTTTGGAAGATGGCCGTGATCATCAGATAGGCCATGGTGCCGATGAGGCCGGCCATGATGATGAGCACGGTGGGCATGATCAGGGCCATGATGCGCTGCAGGTCCTTGTCGAGTTCCTTGTCGTAGCGTTCGGCGGCGCGGCGCAGGGATTGGTCGATTTTGCCGGTTTGCTCGCCGACCGAGATCATGTCGATGAGCAGGGGCGGGAAGGCCCCGTTGCGGATGAGGGCTTTGGAGAACGAGCGGCCGTCGCCGACCTGGTCGATGACCTTGTTGAGCTCGCCGCGCAGCGAGCGGTTCTGGGTGGCGTCGCGCGAGAGTTCGAGGGCGCGCAGCAAGGGCAGGCCGTTACCGACGAGGTTGGCCATGGTTTCGAGGAACTGGACGTAGAAGCGGCTGGTAATGACGCGTCCTAACAGAGGTAGGCCGAGTTTCATGCGGTCCCACGCGGGTTTGTTAGCCTCG
>CAYWLC010000131.1:6903-8519 GCA_964458895.1 uncultured Luteolibacter sp.
TAGCCTCGTTGTCCTTCCACGCCTTGAAGAAGATGAAGGCGGCGATGAGGGCGAGGATGATGACGATCCACCACTTGGCGAGGAAATCCGAGACGGCGATGAGGATGGCGGCGCCTAACGGGATTTTGGCACCCGGCGTGCTGGCGATGAGCTGGGTGAGCTGGGGGATGAGCGTGGTGACGAAGACGATGGAAACGCCGATGCCGGCGACGATCAGGAAAAGCGGATAGATCATCGCCAGGATGAGGCGGCTTTGCAGTTCGGCGAGGGTCTTGAGGTAGTGGGCCTGGCGCTTGAGGATGGTGTCCAGCGCGCCGGACGCCTCGCCCGCGGCGGCCAGCGAACAATAAAGCGGGCCGAAACTGGGACTCACTTTTTTGAGCGCCGCGGAGAAATTGACACCATCGCGCACGATCTGGCGGATCTTGAAGGAAACAGCCTTGAGGTTGCCGAGTTCCTGGCGGTTCTCCATCGACTTGAGCGCGGGTTCGAGCTGGAGGCCGGCTCCTAACATGTCGGACAACTCCTCGGTGAAGAGCACCACCTCCTGGCGTTTGAGTTTGATCGGGCCCTCAGGGATGGGGGCTTCCTTCGAGTCGTCCTTGGCCGACTGGCGCAAGGATTCCTCCGCCTTGGCTTTGTTGTTAGATCTTTGCGCGGCGGAAACGGTGCCGCTGGTTTCCCTCAGGTTGATCGGCTGAAGCCCCTTGCGGTCGAGCATGCGCAGGGCTTCGGGGCGGTCGGTGGCATCGATCTCGCCGGTGGTGAGGGCACCGCCGGAGGCGAGGGCTTTGTAGGCGTAAAGGGGCATCTTGGATTTTGAAATGTCAGATTTGAGATTTCAGATTTGAGAATAGAAATTTGAGATTTGAGATTGTTGGGGATCAATCGTCGCCGCCGATGTCGGAGGAGGTGACGGAGATGACTTCTTCGATGGTGGTGACGCCTTGGAGCACCTTGTGCCAGCCGTAGGTGCGCATGGGCACGTAGCCGTCGCGGAACGCTTGTTCGCGCATTTTCGGGGCGGCGGCGCTGTGGGCGACAAGTTCCTGCATGGCGGGAGTGATGAGGATCACCTCGAAGATTGCGAGGCGTCCGGAGAAACCCGTATTGCGGCAGCGGTCGCAGCCTTTTGGTATGTAAGGGATGCCGGGGATGTCGAGGGGGATGCCGAGGTTGCGTTTATCCTCATCGGAGACATCGCGGGGCAGCTTGCAATGCGGGCAGAGGCGGCGGACGAGGCGCTGGGCGAGGAAGGCGCGCACTGCGGCGGAGACCAGGAAGGGTTCGACCCCCATGTCCACCAGACGGCTGATGCCGCCCATGGCGTCGTTGGTGTGAAGGGTGGAAAACACCAGGTGGCCTGTTAGAGACGCGCGGATGGCGATTTCTGCGGTTTCAAGGTCGCGTATTTCCCCGACCATGACGATATTGGGGTCGGCGCGGAGGATTGAGCGCAGGGCGGCGGCGAAGGTGAGACCGATTTCGGCTTTGACGGCGATCTGCATGACGCCGGTGAGTTTGTTTTCCACCGGGTCCTCGACGGTGACGATGCGCCGTTCCGGGTGGTTCACCTCGCTGAGGAATGAGTAGAGGCTGGTGGATTTGCCGGAACC
>CAYWLC010000132.1:0-8183 GCA_964458895.1 uncultured Luteolibacter sp.
AGCTTCGTGATGTCTAACAGCTTCACCAACCAGACCCTCGCCCAGATCGACCTATGGAAAAACAAGGACATCTATCAGGCGGGCGAGGTCAAGGTGCTGCCGAAACACCTCGACGAAGAGGTCGCCCGCCTCCACCTCGCCAAGATCGGCGTCAAACTCACCACGCTCTCCGCAGACCAGGCCGACTACATCGGCGTGCCCGTGGAAGGCCCCTACAAGGCCGACCACTACCGCTATTGAGCCAAGAGGCGCGGAGGACTCCGATTGCTACTGCGAACAGACGTCATCAAGCGACGTGGTATTCCGCCGCTTCCTCTGCCACCCAACATTTTTGATTGTCTAGCCATTCTTCCGAACGTGCTTCCCCCGTAAGCGCTGTTAGCAGGGCGGTGGCAACCGCTTTGCCCAGCGCTGGAGGGACGGAGTTGCCAATCTGGCGGAACTTGGTACACTGACTGCCGGAGAAAGACATTCCTTGTGGGAAACCCTGCAGGCAGGCAGCTTCTTCGACAGTCAGGCGTCGCAGCCGTTTGGGAACTTCTGCTAGAATTCGCCCGTCGGCCATTAGATGAGAGTGATAACCCACAACCCATGGTTCTGTGTTTTCAGCAAGGCATTGCTGATCGATAATTGGGGTTCTGTTTCCACCCATCGATGCAGGAAGAGTAGGTGCCGGAGCCTCCAGATCAATCGGGCGGCCTTGTCCGTTAAACAGCATGCCGGCAAATGGACTCTTACGGAGAACAGGAATCTTGGCAGTGGTAACTATCGCCTTACATATGGAATGATTCCCTTCCTCGCCATACGAGGGCAATTCACTTAGCGCTGCCCGCACGGTTTTTCGAATTCTGCTTCCAACCGGTTTGGGCATCAAGCCTTCCATAAGACCTACGAGAAACATCCTTTCCCTGAGCTGTGCAACTCCGAAATTTGCGGCATTCAATACCATGAGTCGAGTACGATAGCCCAGCTTTTCCCCCTTGGCTTCCAGTGCCCGTATTGTTCCCGCCCATCTTGCATTCGACGCAAGAGCTTTCACATTTTCCATCACAAATGCCCGAGGCCTGATGTGTTCCACGACTCGAAAAAATTCCCAAACTTGTCGGCTGCGCGGGTCGTGAGGATCCATTCTTCCTGCTACCGAGAATCCTTGGCATGGCGGGCCGCCAATGACAACATCCGCCGATCCCGCCTTTGGCAGCTTGGTCTTTGAAATGTCCCCACAATGGATCTCAGGCATCGAATGCCCTCTGCGTAACAGCTCTTTCGAATAGGTGTCTAATGCGAAAGGATCAATGTCGTTAGCCCAGATTGTCGTGTATCCCGCATCATGGAACCCAAGATCCAAACCGCCGCATCCGGTGTATAGTGAAACGCACTTCATTATGCTTATTTGGCATGAGCCCGATTTTTGTCAACACTTTTGAACCATTTTCTGCAAAATTCCTGCCCGTGCCCCAAAAAACATTCGATGAGGAGTTGGGAAAACGTCTCGCCGATTATCGGCGCGGTCTTGACATCTCCCAGGAGTTTCTGGCGGATATCCTTCGACGCGACCAGACATACGTTTCGAAGGTCGAAACAGGCAAGCGGACGCTATCCTTATTTGAGTTCATCCGTTGGTCAAAAGCACTGAACCTATCCCATCAGGTGATTTTGGATTTTATTAGAATCTTTGAATCCCATGCCGAATAGCCTCTCCATACTTCCCTTGAGTCCTTCCGAGTTGCAGGCCGGGATGAATGAGGCCATATCGGTTCTTCACGCACGGGGTCTGACAGATGATGAGGGGGATCTGAAGTTGGGTTCGGACTTTGATAACTGGTTGGATGATGGCACCCCCAACGACAGATTTCCTGCCGATCTCGAATTTCTTCTCAATAAAGCCTGTTGGGCCGCCCCGCCCGGGAAAAGTCGCGCACGATGTTACAGTTCATTGATCAACAGAATCACCACACGATTCGCAATGACTCGACGAGATGCTGCAATTGTCCTTTCACAACTGCCGTTGATACTTCATCTTGCCGAAAAATTCCGGGCGTCTCCAGCCAATATTGCTCGATTGTTAAGACATGCGGAATTGCGGGTATCCGTTGGATGGAGATTGGTCGAAGTTATTTTAAATTCCTTCGACATAGAATGCGACCTGGATGCGCGGGATGTGGCCGATCTAATTGAAAAAGACAAAAGAAATTCAAATCAGGAACTGGGCGACTCAACAGTAGAAACGATTGTCGAGATGCTTGTAAACCATTCCGAAAATCTTGGTCTGGACCACAATTTCCAAGATGGGGTGGAACGGTTGTTTCTTCCCAATGAAGGTTCCGCATTCATTCCTTACCTACAAATTCTATTGTATATTTGCACGATTGATGAATTTTTCGACCATCCGCCGGAATATATTTACACATTCAAACCCAGGGGTATGGTCGCGAATATGATTTTCAGTGCATTCTCATCCGAGTTGGCTCCGGGAGGAAATCCTATACTCAATAATTTCAAAGCCGTAGATCGAATAACATTGGACTGGGCCGAATCGCGCGAGGACAACCGTGAGCAAGCCAGAGCACTGGTGGAAATTGTAGGAGGCTTGTCGTCATTGGCATATTCGCCAAGAATTCAGATATCGTCGTTGCTCAGGAAGGCAATCATCAGATTTATTGAAATCAATACCCCGTCGGCGGTCCATCTCGCAGAACAAACGGATTTTGAAATCATTACAAAATTCGTTAGTCGAGTTGCTGAAGCTCCAACCTGCACCCGGGGCGTCATAGAACAACGTGTCGTCGATTTCCTAGCCGCCGTGCAATATCCACATCCAGAGTGGCGTTCCCGCGGTCTTGGCGATCCGGTATGCGCAAGCAACACGTCATCAAGGAAGCTTGGAGACTGTGATTTCCAAAAGATTTCCGAACGCAAATGCGTTGCGCTAGAGGCCCACGCCGGTCGGTTAACGGATATCTATGTGAAAGAACACCTTCGAACCCTTCGAATGAATTTGGCGGCTCGTCTTGAAGAGTGGTCCCGTGTATCCGAAGTGAGCGATTGGAATCTGGAGTTGCGTTTCTTGGTTCACGAGGATGCCCGTACCGACGCGATAATTCTAACCCCTGAGGTTGTCTCCCGCACCGTTAATGTCCTATCATACAATGACTACTTCCATTCGATGCTGCCGATCATGGAGCACGACAAGAGGATGACAATCAATCTTTTCAACAAATGGGTGATTAACACATTAGATGCTGCTAATACGCCGATCGCCACGAAGGAAAAAGCTAGATCTCTTCTTGAACCGTGATTCGAGAAACAGGATGCATTTTGTCGCGGGTTCCTCATGCATGCGCTGGTTGCCCGAGCGGCAATTGATCGGGTTCATTCCGGCCCTCCAGAAATGATAACACCATGTCCCACGAAATGGACCGCATGTCTGTCCCAATCCTCCCCCTTTGACATTTCCGGCAACCCGTGCGTTATTGTCCGGCTTGATCACAAGCACCAATACCATGAAACACAAAACATTGCTCGTCCTCACCGCCCTTGTTCTCGGAACCTCCCCGGCCGTTTTCGCGGACGGGACCTATCAGGCCACCGGACCGATCCTCCAGCTGACCGATTCCGCGATCATCATCCAGAAGGGGTCCGAAAAATGGGAAATCGCACGGACGGCCGACACCAAGGTGACCGGCGACCTCAAGGTGGGCGCGAAGGTGACCGTGCAATACACGATGACGGCCACCGCCGTGGAGGTGAAACCCGCGAAAGATGCGCCAAAAACGCCGCCCGTCGAAAAACCCAAGCCCGCCAAGGCCAAATGAGGCGCAGGAATTGACGGAATACTGTTTTGGCAGGCGGTCAATGCGCGTATCATGCGGCGGATGACCACGCCGGATCTCAAAGCCAGGCTGCGTGAGGTGCCCCACCAACCCGGGGTTTACCTGATGAAGGACCGTCTCGGTTCGATCATCTACGTCGGCAAGGCGCGCGACCTGAAAAAACGCTTGTCGTCGTATTTCATGGCCTCGCAGCAGATGCGGGCCAGCCTGAAGACACGCGCCCTGATGGATTCGATCCACGACTTCGAGTTCCACACGGTACGCAACGAGGAGGAGTCGTTTTTGTTAGAGGGCAAGCTTATCAAGGATTACCGTCCGCGCTACAATGTGGCCTTCCGGGATGACAAGCGCTTCCTGCTGGTCAAGATCCGCCCTGCGGACCCCTGGCCGCGTTTCATCACCACACGGGTGAAAAAGGACGATGGCTCGCGCTACTTCGGACCGTTTCCCCATTCCAACGCCTTGCACCACACGCTCGAATGGCTCAACCGCAGCCTCGGCCTGCGCATGTGCCGCCCGCTAGTGCCCGGTGATGCGGATTACCGCCACTGCAACGCCGACATCATCCGCAATTGCTCGGCCCCGTGCATCGGGCGCATCACCAAGGCGGACTATGACGGACGCGTCGATCAAGCGTGCCGGATTCTCGAGGGCAAGGGGCGGCGCGATTTGTTAGACGGGCTGCACCAGGACATGGAAAAAGCCGCCGCCACCCTGGAATTCGAAAAAGCCGCCACCCTGCGCGACGTCTGGCAAAATCTGGTGAAAACGCTGACACCCACACGCCAGTTCAGCCGCGGGCGCGGGGTGCCGGGCACCGTGAAACCCACCGAAGACCTTGCCGAACTCGGCGAGCACTTGCTGCTCCCCGGCCCGCCGCGCGTCATGGAGTGTTTTGACATCTCCAATGTCTCGTCCAACCACATCGTCGCCTCAATGGTGCGCTTCACCGACGGCCGCCCGGACAACCAGAACTACCGCCGCTACCGCATCCGCAGCGTGACGGGCCAGGACGATTTCGCATCCATGGCGGAAGTCATCCGCAGACGGTATTCGCGCATATTGTTAGAAAACGCGGCCGCCGCGCCGGAAGCGGAGGACTCCCGGGAAAACTTGTTAGATGCCCAGCGCCGCCTCGCGCGCGACGGCCGCGCCAGGATCGTGCTGCCGGATCTGGTCATCGTGGATGGCGGCAAGGGCCAGCTCGGCATGGCTGTTAAAGAGCTGCGTGCGCTCGGCCTGCACGACCTGCCGGTCATCGGGCTCGCCAAACAACATGAGGAGGTCTTCATCCCGGGCCGCGACGCATCGATCCGCATCCCCCACGACCGCGGGGCTCTCAAGCTGCTCCAACGCATCCGCGACGAGGCCCACCGCTTCGCTAACAGTTACAACGCCCTGCTCTATGGCCGCCGCATGCGGGAAAGCCGGCTGGACGACTGCCCCGGCGTCTCCCCTAACAAAAAACTTCGCCTGCTGGAGAAATTCGGCAGCGTCGCCCGCATCAAGGCCGCCAGCGCGGAGGACATCGCCAGCCTGCCCGGCATCTCGCTCAAGGCCGCGCGCGCGCTGCTGGAGTTTCTGGAGTGAGGCAGGACGGTGGAAGTTTCAAGTTGGGAGTTTCAAGTTTCAAGGGAAGAATGGCGGCGGGACGCCACAGCCACGAGCGCGCCTGAACCTAACATGAAATCCAACTTTTTGCGCTCCGGTCTCCATCATATTTAACCCGAAATCCGAAATTAGAAAAAGCATCATTTGGCGTCAGGCATAGTGGTAGAAGGGTTGTGTTGACTCCCAAAATCAGCTAATTTCATGCTTCATGCTTCGTGCTTTTTCCCACCTCATGCGGCGCCGAACCGCGCCCGCAGGGCGGGTGACCACAGGCGGGCGACGATGTCCTCCTGTGCGGATTCCATGGTGGCGGCTTCGTGCGGCTCCGCATCCTCGTGACCTGCTAGATGCAGCAGTCCATGGACGAGGTAGCGCAGGAGCTCGCGGCCTAACGGTTCTTCGTAATCCGCAGCCTGGCGTGACGCGACTTCGGTGCTGATGACAATTTCCCCGTGATGGAAGGTGATCACGTCGGTGGGGCCCTCGATGTCCATGAAATCGCGGTGCACTCGTCCGCTGGTGGCGTCATCCACCAAGGCGACTTCGAGCGTGGCCAGGTGGCATAGCGGGGTGTCATTTCCGTTAGAGCGGGCCAGGGCCAGCAAGGCGGCCTCGGCGGCCACTTCTTCGAATGCGGTTAGCCAGCTCTCGGGGATCTCCGTGATTTCCTGGTGATTGCCAACGATGATTTCGAGCGACATGCGCGGGGGTAATCTTTATGTTAGATGGTTCGGGCGCGTTTCGGCATGGGGATGACACGTCCGCCATGCGATGACTCGCGTTCGGTAGCCGCGCGTTTGGCTGCGGATGGTTGGGCATCGTCCTCCTTGGGATAGTCGATGCGGCTGTGGAGCATGCTGCGCAGGGTTGCGGCAAAACTCTCCCGGATGGAGCCCAGCTCTTGGAGTGTGAGCGGGCATTGATCGAGCTGGCCGTTCTGGATGCGCGCGTACATGAGGTCGTCCACCAGGGCCCGGATCTTGGCGGGGGTGGGATTCCTGAGCGTGCGCGACGCGCTCTCGACGGCATCCGCCAGGGCGATGATCCCGCTTTCCCGGGTGCTCGGACACGGCCCTGGGTAACGGAAATTCTTTTCATCGACGCTCGGGAGGTCCTCCGGATTTTCCAGGCGGCGGTCCACTTTCTCAAGGTCGAGTTTTTTCTGATCCTGGGCTTTCCGATAGAAGAACGCGACGAGGGAATCGCCGTGGTGTTCCTGGATGACATTGATGATCCGCGGGTTGAGTTTGTGTTTGACGGCTAGATCGACCCCGTCCTTGACGTGCGCGATGATGATGAGCGCGCTCATCGTCGGCGTCAGCCCGTCATGCGGGTTGTCCTCGCCATCCAACTGGTTCTCAATGAAATATCCGGGTTTTGCCAATTTTCCGACATCATGGAAATAGGAACACACGCGGCACATCGGCGCGTTGGCGCCGATTTTCTCCGCAGCGGCTTCGGCCAGCGAGGCCACCACCAGACTGTGGTGGAAGGTTCCAGGCACCTCAAGTTGCATCTGGCGCAGGAGCTTGTGGTTGAGGTCGCTGAGTTCCAACCAACTGATGTCGGTGGTCAGATGGAAAACCCCTTCAAAGAGCGGCAGCAGGCCGCTGATGAGCAGCGCCGTAATCACTGCGGTGCCGAAGGCCGCCGCACTCCCCAAGGCTAACAATTGCAGGTGCTCCACGGGGTCGGGGCCGAAACACGAGGTGATGTCAAGGCGCCCGAGCACCATGCCTAACAGAAGAGTCATAGCCCCGACATAGATGCCCGCTTTCAACAGTTGCAGGCGCTTGCGCACCTCGTGTGCTAGCAGCACGCTGATCACCCCGGAGATCAGGCTCAGGATCATGTAGCTGAGGGTTTCGCTCTGCGGTGCAAACAGGCAGCTGATCAGAGTCACGAACACCACGGAAAACGCGCCGACCGCCCTGCCTAACAGAACCCCGTGCAGCATCGGCGCCAGCGCGAAGGGAATGAAAAAGAACTGCAGGACAAGCGGGATGTGACCGGCATTGACCAGGATCATGGCGATCTGGACGAGCAGCAGGTGGCCGAGCAGCCCGCCGAGCACGAGCACCACCCGACTGTTGCGCTGGCAACTGGTTTGCAGGCTGACTTGGAACATGACGACCGCCGTGGTCGAGATGATGAAGCCATAAAGTGCGCCCCGGATTGGGTCTTCGGCGAAGGATGACCCGGGTGCCGATTTGATCACCATGATGGCGCAGCTCACCGTGAAGGTCACGAAGAGCGCCAGCTTGACCCAGACGCTGTTTTCAAGAATCTGAATGACGGCGTTTTCGCTGTAAACCCTGCGTTTCTTGCCCGACGAGAGACCTTGTTGGGTCAAGCGCCAGCGTTTGATCGCGTCGAGTATGCCCACTGCGTTGAAGAATCGGTTCGTCGGCCACCCGCCCGGTTTGGGTGTCGGCCTGCCGGGAAAATACCCTGTCCCGGCCCTTTGGCAATCCGCAAATCGTGTCCGCAAAACCCCACCCATCCAGCTTGCTAACCCCCCGGGGGCGGGAGTCCCCCGCCTCTTCCACGATTTGTCCCTTGAACAAGACGCCCCGCCGGGGTTTCCCTGTGCCCGCATGAACGATCGCAAGACCCTCGATGAACGCCAGTTGATGACCGACCTGGAGCGCCTCCGCCACTCGTGCGCCCACGTCATGGCCACCGCCATCTTGCGGATCTGGCCCGACGCCCAGTTCGCCTATGGCCCGCCCATCGACA
>CAYWLC010000133.1:0-7926 GCA_964458895.1 uncultured Luteolibacter sp.
AAATCCAGCGCCGCCTCAACACCGTCATCCAGAAACACCGCGATACCATCGGCGACATCATCGTCATCGTCAACAGCGATGTCCTCAACCGCTTCAAGAGCGACGACTCGAAGTTGTTAGGTGAGCTCGAGCGCTCGCATTCCGGCCGCCTCATCTTCCGCTCCGATCCCACTCTCAACCGCGAGCGTTTCCACATCGTCGACGCCAAAACCGAAAAGACCATCGATCAAGGATAGGCGGATCATGGCGGGTGGCTCCCCGGGGGCTGTCCGTGCCGCGTGCATAATTATCCGGCCTAACCATCGCAGCAGGTGCCCGCACCGGGCTGTGCTTGGGCTTCCTCGATGAAGGCGAGGATGTTCTCCAAAGGAACGTCGCCCTCCACCGCGTGGGATGGGGCGAAGACATAAGCTCCCTCGCGGCCGAGTTCTAACAACCTGCGGGATTCCGCGCGCACGTCCGCGACTGTGCCGTAGGGCAGTGTCCGCTGCGTTGAGAGTCCGCCGTGGAACGCGAGCCTGCCACGGTAATGTTTGAGCAGCGCCTCGGTGTTCATCACCTCCGGCTGGAAGGGGTTGAAACAATTGACCCCCAGCTCGATCAGGTCGTCGAACAACTCGTCCACATCGCCGCAGGAGTGGATGCTTTGGAATTTTCCGGCGTTCCTCGTGACGGCATACATGCGGGCAAGCTGGGGTTTGATATAGGTGTCCCAATGTTGCTTGCCCATGATCAGGCCGTGCTGCTGGCCCCAGTCGTCGCCGTAATGGATGGCGTCGATGTCATGCTTCACCGCCTCGCCGGCCTGTGCGATGTTATAATTGGCGATGGCGGTGAGAAGCTGGTGGACGAATTCGGGTTCCTCGATGAAGTCGGACATCAGGTTTTCCATGCCGCGCAGGGTCCATGCGCGTTCGAAGAGAGAGAAGCCGATGTCGAACACGCGGAAGCGGTCCCCGGCTTTTTCAATGTTGCGGTCGATGTTGCCGATGATCCGCGGATCTAACGGATCAGGGAAGGTGTAACCCTCGAGGGTCGGCTCTGGCAGCACCGCGCCCTCGACGTTGCCGATATCCTTGTCGATGCTGCGGTCCCAGACCACGCCGAAGATATCGCGGAAGCGGTCATTGCCGATGTCGGTGAATTGGCCGACGAAACGGTTCACATTCACGGAATGGTTGCCGATGGCGGCCTCGGCCAGTTCCTCGCTGCCGTAATGTTCACACAGCATGGCCCACGGTTCCTGGGTGAAATCAAAACGCCACGGCACGTAGGGTGGTTTTTTGCCGGACAACACATCGCGCATGATTTTTCGCTTGGTCATGCGCCATGCTGGGAGGACTCCCCGGATGGTGTCAAGTGTCGAGTAGCATCCGCGTGCAGCCATCCGCGTTGCGTTCACCGGATTTTCTGATAATATCCGGCAGCCCGATGAATTCAGAAGTCCCCACCGCAGCGCCAGTTTCCACAGGGGTGGTCTTTGAGGCGCGCAAAGTGCGCAAGGTCTATCACACCGGCGAGGTGGATGTGGTGGCACTGGTCGGCGTGGACCTCGAACTCCATGCCGGCGAACTTGTCTGCCTGCTCGGTCCCTCCGGCAGCGGCAAGTCCACCCTGCTCAACATCCTCGGCGGCCTCGATGTGCCGACCTCCGGTGATCTCATTTACAAGGGTTGGCAACTCGACAGCTCGGAGGAAAACACTCTGACCCTCTTCCGTCGCAACTGCGTGGGTTTCGTGTTCCAGTTCTACAACCTGATCCCGTCCCTGACAGCACGCGAGAACGTCGCCCTCATCACCGGCATCTCGCGCGACCCGATGGCCCCCGAGGAGGCGCTCGACATGGTCGGCCTCGCCGCGCGCATGGACCACTTCCCGTCCCAACTCTCCGGCGGCGAACAACAACGCGTGGCCATCGCCCGCGCCATCGCCAAACGCCCGGAAGTCCTGCTCTGCGACGAACCCACCGGCGCACTCGACGTGACCACCGGCATCACCGTGCTCGAAGCCGTGGAACGCATCAACCGCGAACTCGGAACTCTAACAGTCGTCATCACCCACAACGCCGTGATGGCGGAAATGGCCGACCGCGTGCTCCATCTGTCAGACGGCAGAATCGTCAGGTCCCACCGCAATGATATTCGTCTTCCGGCGTCGCAGTTGCAGTGGTGAAACGCACTTGGCAAATCCAAACGCCAAGACGCCGTGCTCGCCAAGGGAAGAATTTTGAATGAGGAAGGCAGGAAAGCGGGAAAAGATTTGAATCATCTGCTAGGGTCAGGTGTGCTGGGAGTTCCGCGTTCACGCGGTCTGTTTTTTGTTAGGATCGAAACGCGGAGGCGCAGAGGTCGCAGAGGGGGCGCGGAGTGAATGAGGAATGGCTTGTGCCCAATAAGGGGAACGGACGTCTCGTCCGTTCATCTGAATGAGGTGGAATCGACATACAAGACGCCAAGCCCGCCAAGGGAAGAATTTTGAATGAGGAAGGCAGGAAAGCAGGAAAAGATTTGAATCATCTGCTAGGGTGAGGTGCGCTGGGAGTTCCGCGTTCACGCGGCCTTTTTCCTGTTAGTGTCGAAACGCAGGCGCAGGGGTCGCAGCGGGAGCGCGGAGTGAATGAGGCCTTGGCGGCTGGCCACTTGCGCGAGTCGAGAGCCCCGGACGAGACTCGGTCTCGCAGTCGAATGGCAGCGCGGACAGGTAGAGCGGGAATTGTCTCAATATTACAGAGGCAGGAGCTGGCCAAACAGAAATGAAGCGTCCGCTCTTGCAGAAGAAACAAACAGTAAATATTAGAAAGTCATCCTTATGAATTCAATCATCTATATCATTGGTGCGATTGTTGTAATCGTCGTCGTGCTGAAAGTTCTAGGCTTGTTCTGAACGGGAATTCGGTTCGGATCTCCTGGGCGGCATTTCCATCATCACCTCCATTATTCTGGGAGAATATTTGGCGGGTTCCATCATCGTGTTGATGCTCGCCGGAGGTGAAGCGTTGGAGAGTTACGCGTTGCGGAGCGCCTCTTCGGTGCTGGCCGCCAGGCGGATGATACCGGATAAGCCAAAAAAATTTCTGTCCGCATGGGGTCATTTTCGATTGCGGCCGGGTGTGACGGGAGTTAGGCTGTCTGATGTTTATCACGGGACTTGGGACGGCCTCACCATTGAATTGCTATGCCCAGCGCGAGATCTGGAACGAGTTGCAAGCCTGGCAGGAATTTGAGCGGCTCAAACCGCGTTCCAAGATGATCCTTCAAAAGGTCCTCTGCAGGGACAACGGCATTGCCACACGTCACCTTGCCGTGGATCCTCTTGCAGAGGTTTTCAACCAGACACCCGACGCCCTTCAAGCCCGCTTCGCAAGGCATGCGCCGGTGCTGGCCACCCGAGCCGCGCGCAATGCTCTGGATAAAGCAGGTTGTCTTCCGGTGGATATTGACGCCGTGCTAATCAGCACCTGCACCGGATATTTGTGCCCCGGCCTCACCAGCTATGTCAGTGAATGCCTGGGTTTGCGCCGGGATGTGTTTGCTCTCGACTTGGTCGGTCAGGGCTGCGGCGCTGCGTTGCCAAACCTGCGGACGGCGGAGGCAATTCTAGCCGCCGGACGCGCGCGAAGAATACTTTCGGTCTGTGTTGAAATTTGCAGTGCCGCATTCTACATCGATGACGATCCGGGAGTTCTCATCAGCGCCTGCCTTTTTGGCGACGGTGCCGGAGCGGCCGTGTTATCTAACGACCCATTGCCTGGCCGCCGCCATGTGGAATGGAAATTCACGGACTCACAGCTGATCCCGGCTGAACGTGATACGCTCCGGTTTGCTCACAAGCATGGCATGTTGCGCAACATCCTGCTGCCGCAAGTTCCGCAAATCGCCAGCGGCATTGCCGAACAACTCTTTGAGGACTCCCTTGTGCAGGCAGGCGTCAAACGCGAGCAGATCACTGGATGGATCCTGCACACCGGGGGTCGCGACGTGATACTCGCATTGCGGGACAAGCTACGGTTGTCAGCGCACGATATGCGGCATGGCTCGGCCGTTTTGAGTGAATTTGGCAACATCAGCAGCCCCACAGTCTATTTCATTCTTGAACGCGCGCTTAATGACAGCGTGCCGGACGGACTTTGGTGGATGTCCGCATTTGGCGCGGGCTTCAGTTGCCATGGTGCCATGTTAGAAGTGTCGACCCCATGAAACGTATCGTCCGGCCCGAACTTCTTGACATGTTGTCACCGCAGGATCCGCGCGCAGTGCGTTCTCGCCGCGATCTGCACCGTGTGAACATCTGCATGCGCAATCACGCCCTCATGGCCGACGCGCTGCGAAATGAGCCGAATCCGCGGTGGCCCGCGCGCATGACCGAACTGGGCGCGGGCGACGGCAGGTTTTTCCTGCGTGTGGCGGAATGCCTTGGCACGGTGGGCGGGGCATCCAAATGCGTGCCGGAGCAGCCATCGCAGGTTTCACACATCACTCTGCTCGACATGCAAGCCAATGTTTCCGTGGATACCCTTGCTGCAATCACCGGACTGGGATGGCACGCAGAAGTCATGGTTGCCGACGTTTTCGACTGGCTGCGAACGTCGCAAGCGGCGGAGGTGGTCATCGCCAATCTGTTTTTACATCATTTCGAGGACGCGCAACTTGTGGAATTGCTGCGCTTGGTTTCACGTCAGGCGAAGGTATTTATCGCCATCGAACCGCGACGCTCCGCATGGCCGATGTTTTGCAGCCGTTTGTTGTGGGCGTTGGGATGCAACGAGGTGACGCGTCACGATGCAGTGGTCAGTGTTCGCGCGGGCTTTTCTAACGGGGAGCTTTCCGCATTGTGGCCGGCCGACGATCACTGGCAACACTCGGAGCACAGGGCCGGACTCTTCAGCCATGTTTTCATTGCGCGTCATCACACCACTTGAATCATGAGCGCGACAATCCCAGTCACCATTGTCGGCGGCGGTCTCGCAGGCCTGACACTTGGCATCGCGCTGCGACAATCTGATGTCCCGGTTGAAGTTCACGAGGCGGGTCATTATCCACGCCATCGCGTCTGCGGCGAATTCATCAGCGGTCATGGTCAGGCATCGCTCGCGCGGTTGGGGTTGAGGTCCATGTTGGATACGGCCGGGGCCATTGAGGTGCGCACCGTTGCGTTTTTCTCGCCAGCCCGGTCCACCGGGCCACGCCTGCTGCCCGTAGCCGGGATCTGTCTATCGCGCTCGATTTTGGATACCGTGCTGGCGACGAGGTTCCGCGAACTCGGGGGAGAATTGGTTGAAGGTGAGCGCGACACCCAGGGATTTGGAGAAGGGGTGGTGCGCGCCACGGGGCGCCGAGTTGGTGCGGATGCGGATGGCATGCGCTGGTTTGGGTTGAAAATTCACGCGCGTCACGTGGCACCCGTTGCGGATATGGAAATGCATGTTTCTTCGTTAGGTTATGTCGGTTTGTGCCGCATCAGTAGTGGTGAAGTGAATGTTTGTGGACTGTTCCGCAAAGGTGTTGACCGCCAGGAGGGTTCCATCCACTGGCGTGAATTGCTGCGTGGGCAGTGCGGATCGGCGTTACGGCAACGACTCGCCAACGCGGATTTCGATGAGAAATCCTTTTGCGCCGTGGCCGGACTTTGCATCCAGCCTCAACGTGCCGGGGCACGTGAGGAAATATGTGTGGGTGACGCCATCACCATGATTCCTCCCGTGACAGGCAACGGCATGTCGATGGCTTTTGAGTCCGCGGAACTGGCTGTTAGACCTCTCGTCGCATGGAGCAGAGGCCAATTATCCTGGAACGATGCACGCCAAAAAATCGCCCGGGATTGCGATGCCGTTTTCAACCGCCGACTGGCCTGGGCCCGATGGCTGCAGAAAATCGTCCAGATGCCATTGTTGCAGGATCCACTGGTTGCGCTGGCCGGACGATGTGACTGGGTATGGCGCTTGGGCTTCAACCGCACGCGCTGATCCATGGGGCGCAAACATCTATCACCAATCGATCATTACCGCAGGCGGATTTGTTGATGGGTGTTTTCTCAATATCCCAAAGCCGGCAGCACCTGCCCGGGTTCGGCTAGCAGCACCACCAGGTCGCCGGGCCGGGCGGAGGCAATGGCTTGGGCGATGGCCTTGTCCTGATCGCGTTCAACGGTGACCGCCTCGTCGGGCGCGCCGTGTTTTCGCAGGCATTCCCGCCAGTGCGCCTGCGCCTGGGCCACCGGATCGTCGCCGGTCCAGTCAGGGCATTGGAGGATGAATTCCTCATTGGAGCCCACGATGATGCGGTCGAAGGTGCGCGCGATGCAGGCGGCCATTTCATCCACATGCACGCGGTGGCGGTTGCCCAGCTTCACGAATGACAAGCGGCGTTTGCCTTCGACGGGAAGTTTCGCCACGACCTTGCACAGTTCGCTCACGCCCTGCGGGTTGTGCGCGTAATCCACCAGAATTTGGAATGGGTGGCCATCGATAAAGTTATAGCGCCCCGGGTTCTGACTGATGCTGTTGGCAAAGGACGCCAGGGCGCGGCGGATGGTCTCGGGCGCGATGCCATGGGCCCACGCGAGCGCCACGGCAAACAGGGCGTTGGATTCGTTGTAGCGCAGTAAACCGTTCATCGTGGCCGGAATCTCCGCCAGCGGCATCAGCGGGGTTTGTTTAGCTCTATCTGCTAGAAAGATCCACGGGACTCCATCGCGCATGGTGGAAAAAACGCAGGGGCCGCCGGACCGTTGATGTTCTATCAAAACAGGAGTCCGCTCGTCCATGGCCACCAGAATGTGATGTTTGGCGCGGGTGCGTCCTCGCATGGCCAGGCACAGCGGGTCTTCGGCATTCACCACGATGGCATGGGTGGCGCGCTCGAACACTTCGGCTTTGAGCTGCGCCATCTGCTCGATGGTTAGAATGCCGTTTACACCGATGTGGTCGTCCTGAACGTTCAGCACGGCCGCTACGTCGTAGTGGTCGCACGGGTGTCCGAAAAAGATCAGCCCCTTGCGCGGCATCTCGATGACGGCCGCCTGCACCAATGGGTCGCACAATATCATCCTGCCCCCGGGGTATCCTGATAGATTTTCCGCGCTGATCAGATCATCGCCCACCCACACGCCGTGGGTGGTGCAGACACCGGCGATTTTTCCCGCTGTCTTCCAGATGTGGTGAAGCATGCGTGCGGTGGTGCTTTTGCCATTGGTGCCGGTGATCGCCGCTGTGGGAATGCGCGCGGGCTTGGAGCGAAACAAGCCGTCGATGATTTCCCCATTGATGTCACGTTCCGGTTGGGCCAGCCAATGCGGGCGGAATCCCGGTTGGGCGTTGACCTCGCACACGGCGCCCCCCACCTCGCGCCACGAGCGTGAGATGTCAGGACAGAGGAAATCAACGCCTGCGATGTCGAGCCCCACCAACCGGGCCGCGCGCAGCGCGATCAGGCGGTTGTCCGGATGCACCTGGTCGGTCACATCGACGGCGGTGCCACCCCTGCTGATATTGGCGGTGCGCCGCAGCGGCACGAAACATCCCGCTTCAGGGATGCTTGAAGCTGTCAACCCCTGTTCGGTTAGACATGACATGGCCTCTTGATCCAATGCCAGCGCGATCAGCAGGCTGCGTTTGTCGGTACCGCGGCGCGGGTCCGCATTCACCTGATCGAGCAATTGGGTCACACTGGCCTTGCCGTCGCCCGTGACTCCACCCGGGATCCGGCGGGTCGCCGCCAGCAAGCGGCCGCCCACCACCAGCATGCGGTGGTCGTCGCCCGGGACATGCCTTTCCACGATCACCGAACCCGGACTCAATTTCGCGGCGGCCTCATAGGCGAGTTGCAGGGAGGGTTCATCACGAATCCCCGGCACGACACCCTCCCCCTGATCTTTGTTAGATGGTTTGACCACCACCGGCCAACCCAGCTTTCGCGCCAGCTTCAGGGC
>CAYWLC010000134.1:0-7910 GCA_964458895.1 uncultured Luteolibacter sp.
CCGCGCGACCCGTAATAACTGCGGATCATGGTGATGTCCGCGCGCATTTTCTTCGAGGAATAGGCGTCGTTGGTATTGAGCGAGAGGGCGGGGTAAAGTTCCTCCGGTTTGAAGACGGTCATGTGGTTGAAGCCGATGCCCGCCACGGTGTATTTTTCCCCTTCGACGATCGGAATGACGAGGTCCACGCGGCCATCCTTGACGGGTTCACGGCGGATCCCGGGGCTGCTGGCGCGCAGGTAGCCCTTGCTCTTGTAGTAATCGAGGATGGCATCCAAGTCCTTGTCCAATTGGTCGGACTCGAAGCGGCCGGATTTGGTCAGCCATGAGAACCAACCCTTCGGTTTGGTTTTCATTTCCTTGCGGAGCTCTGGGCCGGTGAAGGCGTGGTTGCCTTCAAAGCGGATCTTGCGGATTTCATTTTTGCCGCCCTCGTTGATCACAAAAATCAGATCGGAGTGTCCTTCCCGCTCGGTCGGTTGGATGCGGTGGGTGACCGTGGCGTCCGGGTAACCGGAACCCTGATAGTATTTTTCGATGTTGCGGCGCGCCTCGAGGATCTGCGCGTCACTCAACACCCCGCCGGATTTGATCTTGGATTCTTTCGCCAGCTTTTGGTCGCTGAACACCGTGTTGCCCATGAATCCCACCGCATCGCCCACGGAGCGGGTCTTGACCTCGACGATGAGCCTCACCTTGTTGTCGCCCATGGCTTCGGCAAGAAACCGGATCTCATCCACCAAGCCGGACTCGTAAAGCGAGGTGATGTCCTTGTCGATGGTCTCGCTGTGATAGACGGTACCGGGTTTGCTGGCAATTTGATCCCGCAAGCGGGCTTCATCGACGGTTTTGGCACCCACGTATCGGACGACCACTTCGGCGATGTTTTTACCTTCAAAATCCTGGGCGCGCAAGGTGCCGGTGAAGGCAAGCGCGATGAGGGAAATGAGAGCGGCGAGTTGACCCATGCCACGTGACATGAGGAGGTTGGGAAGGAATGGGAAGCACATGCGGGTCTGAGTGATGGGCTTATCAAGCGTGCCGCAACTGTCCGCGTCAAGGTCAATTCCGGGCATTTCCCCACAATTTGGACACCATGGGAAAAATCAAATTCCGAGGCGAGCCCACCTGCCGTCAAGTGGGAAAAAGCTCATTTCCCACTTGAGTTGGTTGCCTGTCCATGGCAGAATCCTCCCATGGCAAAGGCACTCACCATCCGCCCAGACGCCAAGGGGCGCATCACCTTGGGCAAGTTCGCTCGTGGCGTCAGCAGTTTCCATGCGACGATGGACGCGAAAGGCCGGATCATTTTAGAGCCCTACGCGGAAATTCCTGCCAGTGAGAAGTGGCTGTTCACCAACAAACCGGCGCTAGCAGCCGTGAAGGAGGGCTTGAGCCAAGCCGCCCAAGGCCGCGTGAAACCGCGCGGCAGTTTCGCCAAGTTCGCCAACGACAACATCACCTGACCCGTGACCTTCGAACTGTTGTTCACGGACCGGGCAAATGCCGACCTCGACTCGCTTGAGGCCGATGCCGGGCTGGCGAAGCGGCTCAAGGCCGTGAGAAAAGCGCTGGGGCTGTTGGAAACGAATCCCCGCCATCCGGGGCTGAACACTCACAAATTCAGCTCGCTGACGGGTCCGGGTGGGGAGGAGGTTTTCGAGGCCTATGCCGAGAACAAGACGCCTGCCGCGTGGCGGATCTTTTGGTATTACGGTCCAGACAACCAGCAGATTACAATCCTCGCCATCACCCCCCATCCTTGATCGAAGCATCCCCTATTCATCATCCCATCTATCTAACAATAAATCGCGCTCTCCCTAACAATCTCAGGATGGCAGAACCTTACGCACTCCTGATCCACATGCAACGTGGACGCCGTCAATCCCGGGTTTGCCTGCGATGAAAGCCGCGATTTCCTCCGGTTCCATGAGCATCAGGGCCGTGGACCAGATTTCCGCGAAGGCGGCGGTCCCGGCGGTCACCCAGACCCGGGTGGGCGGGGCGGCCGGCATGGCCTGCTCACCCGCGGGATGAAGGATGTGCATGCCCTGAATGACGCTGCCCGAGGCGCTGAGCGCTTGGTCCCTCAAGCCGATGCGCACGGAGCCGCATTCGTCTGTTAGATCGACCGGCCATTCGCCCGGGCCAAAGGCCAGCAGCGAGCTGGCACCCGCAGCCAACAGGGCTCCCTCAACGTCCCATTCGTGCAGGAGAAGTTTGAGTTGATCGAGCGCGAAGCCCTTGCCGATGCCGCCGAGGTCGAGTTCGCGGCCGGGTTCCACGCAAGTGACCGCGGCAATGTCGGGATGGATGATGAGTTGGCCGGCGAGTGGCGGCGGTGGGCCGGGAGCGCTGGATTTGCGGTGTTGAATGCGGCTGCCCAGGGTGATGTCGAACAAGCCGCCGGTGAGAGAATGGGCCTCAAGGGCTAACAACAGGCATTGGTGGCAGTCCTCGGAAACATACAAGCTCTCCCCGGCGGACAGGTGGTTGATCCGCAGGACGTCCCCACCATCGGCAAAACGACTCAGGTGCTTCTCCAACACCTCGAGCCGTTCGTAACACTCCCGGGCCACGCCGGCCGCGGCTTTTTCATCCATGCCGCAGAGACGCAGGCTGAAGGTGGTGTGCATCGCCTCATGGGTGAAAAGCAGCGATTCTGGAAGTGGATTTTTCATGTCTTTTCATGGCGTGGGCGTGGCCACCCAGCGGTCCCACAGGTCGTTTCTAACAAACAACAGGACCGGCACCCCCGCGCGCAACCCGCGAGGCAGGGCCTTGTGGCTGTGTTCAAGGGCAGGTCTAACAGAGTCCCAGGTTTCCTGGGTGGCGATGACCAGCGGCATCGACGGGAGATTTTCCGGCGGGCTCTGCCAGTAGCCGGTATTTTCAAAGGCCCGGAGATACCACGGCAGCGGCCAGTATTGGCTGCCGATGATGGCCACGGGCTCCAGCGCGCCCGCGGGTTCGATCCTGCGGAGTTCCTCCAGCCAGGATTCCAGCGACTCGACGTCCCGCTGGGTGGGCACGTAGGCGAAGGGATTGCGTTCGTCCGCGGCGTAACGGCCGGTGGCCCGGCGCGCCTGAATGAACTGGCTGACCAGGCAGAACCCCGCAATGATTGTTAGAAAAACCCGGGATGGCATCCGGCGGGCGGAATATCCCGCGAAGGCGAACCCGGCCAGCAGACAGACATGCGCCCACGGCAGGCACGCGAGCCACGGTGTCTTGTAGGCGATCACGCTGTAGATCAGGAAATGACCGGCCGCGGCATAGGTGAGAAAACGGATCATGCACCGTGTTTCCCGCGTGAGATCATCACGACGGAAGGTCGAGACATAGGCAAGGATCGCGAGGAGCAGCACTGGGGTACCGAACCACCAGACTCCGGCGGATTTTCGCGGCATCGCCAACAGTCCGGCATAATAGGCAAAGGGTTTGTCATGGCCGTCCACCGTTTCATAAACCAAGAACGTGCGGAGCGCATTGATGGCACCCTGCGGATGGCGCAGGCCGTCGGTATAGACCAGTGCCGCGGTGGCGGCCGCGGCTAACAGGCCCAACCCCGCGGTCAGCCGCCACCTGCGCCACGCGCGCCACAAGGTTTCGCGGTCAAGGGACCTGCGGTTTTCCATGGCGACCAGCAGGCCCGCACCGGTCCATGCGATGATGCTGATGGCAAAGCTCTCCTTGGTGGCATACATCAGGCCTATCAGAAATCCGGCGGTCACCAGGCGCGGCTTTCCTGTTAGAGCAACCGCCGCCAGCAGGCCGAAGAGCGCCAGCAGCGATTCGTGGATGAACATCCGGCTGTAGTAGGCTAACAAGGGAGAGACCGCCAGCACGGCCGCAGCCACGAGCATCGGCAGGTCGCCGAAACGCCTGCGCCACAACAGCGGCAGCAGCACCAGCAGCGAGCCGGCGATGGCGGGCAGCGTGCGCAGCGTGGTCTTGCTCATGTCCCGCCAGCCGTGTTCGCCGCGGAGTTCGCACAAGGGGATGACCATATCCGCCAGCAGCGGACCATGGAAATGTTTCGGATCGAATTTCGCATCGGCGGATTCCATGCGTTGTGCGGTGATGCGCGCGCCGGTCGCCTCGTCAGCATGAAACGGGCGCCTGGCGAGATCGTCGAAGCGGAGCCATACCCCGGTGACAATCACGCTGATCCAACAGACGATGATCACGGCGCGTTTCATCCCACGTGGCGATACGATGAAAGAATCCACTTTCCCGCAATGTTAATCTAAAATCCCTCCCATGGCCGAATCATCCAACGAAATCCTGCTGGTCACTCCGGTGTGGAATGACTGCGCACGCCTGGCGGTGTTCGGGAAAACCCTGGCGACCGCGCTCGCCCGGTCCCCCCTGCCAATCCGTTGGATCATCGCTGATGACGGCTCGGCGGAAGGGGAACACGCGCGCCTCACCGAACTTAAAAACGACTTTTGCCGGGAATTCCCCCGGGTGGAAGTCCATTTCGCGACGGCCCACCACGGCAAGGGCTCGGTGGTTAGAGAGGCATGGGCGCTGGCCCCGGAGGCCGCCTGGCTCGCCTTCGTGGATGCCGATGGCAGCGTCACCGCCGAAGACATGTTGGAACTCATCAGCCGCGCCCGTTGCGCGGGAAAATCGGTGCTGGGCATCCGCAAGCGCACCGCCACCACCCGCATCGTCGAGAGCCCGTGGCGCGCGCTGGCACACCGCGCGTTTTTGTTAGCCTCCAATGGTCTGTTAGGCCTGCGCTGCGAGGACCCGCAATGCGGGGCCAAAATCCTGAAGGGAGCCGACTACCGCGCGGTGGCCAGCCACTTGGTGGAAAACGGCCTGGCCTTTGATTCCGAACTCTTGCTCGCGCTCAATCGCAGCGGCAGGGGCTGGCTGGAAATTCCCGTGACCTGGACGGAGAAAAAAAACGGCAAGGTCAAACCCTTGCGCGATGGCTGGGGAATGCTTGCCGCCCTGCTGCGCATCCGTCAACGGTCGTCCTCCACCGCAAGATCCGGAATGTGAGTGAAGCTGATCCGCATGGGCGCGTTTTCCCGCGCATCCTGCACCGCTCCCAGATAGACGACATCGCGGCCATACCTGGCTCGCAGCTTGTCCAATGCCGCATCCAGCCGCCGGTGTTTTTCCTCGGCGCCTGCGTTTTTTGTTAGATCGCCGCCTTCATCCCCGGCGATCAGTTCCGGAAACAACTGCGGGGTGTAATTCCCCTGATCCACCAGATGCGTGAGCGTGACGCCCACCTGGATGAGCGGGGCGTGCGGGTCGGGCCGCTCGCGCCAGAGCTTGCCGCACAAGCGCATGAGGTGCACGGTGGAGTCAGTCTCGGGCATGCGGATTTCAGGGTCCCACGAGTGCCCGCGGAAATAGGCCGCGTGCAGCCGCAAGGATCCTGTTAGAAGCCCGTGCGAGCGCAGGCGCTCACAGGCCTTGTGCAGGAGCTTGCAGAGGATCGGCCACGCCTTGTCAGGCGTTCGCGAATCCGGCGGCAGCACGTGCGAGTGGCCGATGGATTTTCTGGCGGATACCAGATCCGGGATTTCCTCGCCGCGGATCAGATGCCAGAAGCGGTCGCCCGAAACCCCGCCCCAGACATGGCGCAACAGTTCCTTGGGCGCGGCGCAGAGTTGCCGCACCGAATGGATGCCCGCGGCGTGCATGCGCGTCTCCATGCTGCGGGCGATGCCATTGAGATCGCGCAACTCCAAACCATGCAGCACGTCCGGAAGGTCGCTCTCCTCAATGAAAAACAAACCGTCGGGCTTGCGCATCTTGCTCGCGGTTTTTGCCAGATAACGGTTAGGACCTACGCCGATCGACACCTTGATCACCGGCGACACGTCGCGCGCGATCGTGGTTTTGATTTTCGCCGCGAGGTCGCGGAGGGTTTGCGGATCGCGCAAATTGAGCGGCAGCCACGCCCACATCTCGTCGATGCTCAACACCGCCTCGACGTGGATGCAGTCCTCCACTGCGGCGATGATCTGGTGGTGGTAGCGCACATATTCCGCCGGTTTGCTCTCCACAATGGCGATGCCGGGACACAAAGCGCGCGCCTCGCGGATGCCGGTGCCGGTTTTCACCCCGAAGGCCTTGGCCTCGTAAGACGCTGCAATGCAACAACTCGTCTCCGCCAACACCGGTGCCACCCCCACCGGACGCCCCCGCAATCGAACATCCAAATGCTGCTCCACGCTCGCAAAATACGAGTCGCAATCCACAAACAGCGCTGTCAATGGCCGGGGCACACCTGCAACGATCCCACGGGATGCCGGAGCAGTCAACCTGAAATGTTCTTTTGAACAGCGGCAGGCATGTCGGGGCATGGCTTGCAATGGCCAGGGGTTTGTCGCAGGATGGCGGTCGAACGTCGGAAATTCATCGCATGACCACCTACCTTTTCAGTTGTGAAAACGCCACCTGCGCGGTGCCCGAGGCGTATCGGGAGTTGTTCCGCGGCGAGGAGGATGTGTTGACATCCGGCGAGGGCTGGGAGCCCGGATCGCTGAATCTCGCGCAGGGATTTTCCATGAAATTCCGCACTCCGTTAGTGCATGGCGACGTGACCCGCCTGCTCATGGATTTTGAGAATGACGGCGACGCGCGCTGGAGCCGGTTTTCGCTGAAACTTCCCGAGGCCACGCGCCACAAGCTCGCGGAGCGTCACGAGCGTCCATACCGGACGCTGCTCTGGCAGAGGCTTGACGGGGATCTGCGGCGGCATGCCACGGTGGTGCATGTGATGGTCCACACCCATGCTGAGACGGATGGAAGAATTTTGTTAGAAACACCGAAGGACTCGCAGTTGGCCGGGAAGATCGGCAACGCGTGGCGGGCCGACCTGCGGCGGAGGGAGCTTGAGGTGACCCATTCGCGCAAGACCCGGACCTGTGCGCTGGCTGCGGCCTTGTCGCGGGATTTTCCGGTGCTGCAATACGCCCAGATCCGCTTGTCGGTTTCGCAATCGTTTTTTCTGGAAGGCCGACCGTGGCGCTGGGAGACGCTCAAAAAGATTTTGTTAGAATCGCTGGCGGAGGCCGTGGACGCGGCCGGGCCGGTCAACGACCCAGAATTCCCTTTGATTGCTCCAGGCTGAGGGAGCGCTGTTCCTTCCAGTCGATGACATCCGGGGTGGGGTAGCGCTGGCGGGCGTCTTTCGAGGGCGAGGATGGTTTTGTGAATCCCTGGGTGCCGGTTTCGCGGGCGGGATTGGTGCCGTAGGTGCTGGTTTGGTAGGAGGTGGGGACCTTCGATGACGAGCCGTTTTCCGTGGCTATTCTGCTAGAGCTGCTGGAGCTTTGCTGGAAGCGTCCGCCCTGGGTGTTTCCGGCGTACTGACGGTTTCCGAAGTCCTTGTTGCCCCACCACGATTTTGTGGTGTAGTCGCCGGTTTGGTATTGTTTGGCATTATAACCGCCCTGGAAATAGGGCGACTGGCCCTTGGATTCGAAGGAGCTGCGTTGATCGCTTTTCGGCACCCATGCGCCGTTGGCGTCCACCTTGTAGCCGTTGTTTTCATTGAGTCTCTGGCTCAGGGATTTGTGGGCGGGCGCGCTGGCCGCGGGTTTTTCACCACCCCCGGTATCGGAGGCGCAGGAAACCGGGAGCCATATTAACAGCCACAGGAATGAACGGAGGTTTTTCAATGTTTTTCGAGGGATTGTTCCAGCGCGGGGTCCGGCACGGCACCACGCTCGAGGGCTTGTTGATAGTAGTTGTTGGCATCTTCCCAACGCTGCGTGCGCGAGTAAATCAGGGCGAGGTTGTAGTAGGGTTCGCTCAGCACGGGATCGGCGGTGATCGCGGCCTTGAAGTAGGATTCCGCCTCGCTGGTGCGGCCCAGGCGGTAACACAAGGTGGCCTGCAGCGCCTGGCTCCTGCCGTCGTTCGGGGCGAGATCC
>CAYWLC010000135.1:0-7867 GCA_964458895.1 uncultured Luteolibacter sp.
GTCATGGGTCATGGGTCATGGGTCATGGGTCATTGGTCATTGGTCATTGGTCATTCGTCATTAGTCATTCGTCATGTTCCTCGGACTCGACAGCAGCACGCAAAGCCTCAAGGGCGTCATCATTGATCCCGAGGCCGGTATAGTTGTCAGCCGCGCGGACGTCGCTTATGCCAACGACCTTCCGGATTATCCTTCGGTTTTCTCACCGGGGGGCGATGCGTTGGAAAAGCACGCCGACCCGCGGGTCTGGCTGGCGGCACTCGATTTGTTGTTCGCGCGCCTGCGGGCCGCCGGAGCACCCTTGGACCGGGTCGTTGGCATCGGCGGGTGCGGCCAGCAGCACGGTTCGGTGTATCTCAACAACCGCGCGACCGCCATCCTCGCCTCGCTAGAACCTACTATTAACCTAGTAGATCAACTGACGCCCGCGCTATCCCGGGCCACGTCGCCGATCTGGATGGATTCCTCCACATCCCGGCAATGCGGCGAACTGGCCGCGGCGATCGGGGCAAGGTTTCAGAAGGACACCGGATCGCCGGTGACCGCGCGTTTCACCGGGCCGCAGATCCGCAAGTTTTACCAACAGGATCCGGGCGGATACGCCGCCACCGCGCGCATTCATCTGGTTTCCTCGTTCATGGCCACGGTGTTGACAGGCGGCCACGCCCCGATCGACCACGGTGATGGTGCGGGCATGAACCTGCTCAACCTGCACACGCTCGCATGGGATCCCGCCATATGTGAAGCCACCGCGTCTGGATTGTTAGACAAGCTGCCGCCCGTCGTCCCCACCAACACCATCGTGGGATCGCTATGCCCCTACTTCTCCAAATACGGCTTCGGGCCCAAGGTCAGGGTCACGGCATGGACCGGCGACAATCCAGCCAGTCTGGTTGGCACCGGAGCCACGCGGCCGGGGCTGGCGGTGGTTTCGTTAGGCACGAGTGACACGTTTTTCGCCGTGCTCGATCCCTACCGCACCGATCCCGACGGTTGCGGACACGTGTTCGGCAATCCCGCGGGCGGTTTCATGTGTCTGACCTGTTTCAAGAACGGTTCGCTCGCCCGCGAGCGGGTCCGCGAGGAGGCCGGGGTGGATTGGACCTTTTTCGATGTCACGGCCTTTGAGCAAACCCCGGCGGGAAACGACGGCAAACTCGCCCTGCCATGGTTTGAAGCCGAGATCACTCCGCCGGTTCTAACAACGGGCCTGCGGGCCAACTTTGATTTTGCCGAGGCGGGTCCGGCCACGCGGATCCGTGCCGTCATCGAGGCCCAGGTGCTTTCGATGCGGGTTCATTCCCGCTGGCTCGGTGAGTTCGACACCATTCGCGTCACCGGCGGGGCCTCCCGCAGCAACGGCATCCTGCAAACCCTTGCCAATGTCTTCCAATGCCGGGTTGAAACCCTGGCCGAGTGCGATTCCGCAGCCCTGGGGGGCGCCATGATCGCCGCCCACACCATCGACGGGCATTCCTATGACGTGCTCACGCGCGCCTTCGCCCCGGCCACGCGGATCCTACAACCGGACCCGGCCACCGCAGCCGTGTATGCCGAAGCTCTGACAATCTATCAAGATCTTGAAGCTGGTGCCGGGTTCCGGCAATGACCCTTGGCAATCGCTTTTCAGGATCACCCGTTTCCGAGGCGTTCCAACCGGTATTCCCCGTTGAGGATCTCCTGCCACCACCGTTCGTTCTCCAGATACCACAGGACCGTTTTGCTGAATCCCGTCTTGTGTTCCTGACGGGGTGCCCATCCGAGCTCGCGCTGAATCTTGGTGGCGTCGATGGCATAGCGGAGGTCGTGGCCGGGCCGGTCGGTGACGAAAGTGATTTGGTTAGAATAGGGCATGCCGTCGGACCGCGGGCGCAGTTCGTCGAGGATGCCGCACAGGAGGCGGACCAGGTCGATGTTGCGCAATTCGTTGTTGCCGCCGATGTTGTAGGTTTGACCCGGGGTCCCGTTTTCTATCACGGTCAGGAGCGCTGCGGCATGATCCTCGACGTAGAGCCAGTCCCGGATGTTTTCGCCTTTGCCATAAACGGGGATGGGATCGCCGCGCAGGGCCTTGAGGATCACCACCGGGATGAGTTTCTCGGGAAACTGGAACGGACCATAGTTGTTAGAGCAGTTGCTCACCATGACGGGAAGGCCATAGGTGTCACCCCATGCGCGCGCGAGGTGGTCGGAAGACGCCTTGCTGGCCGCATAGGGCGAGTGCGGGTCATAGGCGGTGGTCTCGGTGAATCTGCCGCTGCTGCCCAGGCTGCCGTACACCTCGTCGGTGGAGACGTGCAGGAATTTTGGATTTTGGATTTTGGATTCCGGATGGTGCCAGCAATTCCTTGCGGCTTCGAGCAGGGTGTAGGTGCCGAGAATGTTGGTTTGGATGAAGGCACCGGGGCCGTCGATAGAGCGGTCCACGTGGGACTCGGCGGCAAGGTGCATGACCCAATCCGGCTGGAATTCCCCGAAGGCGGCCAGCATGGCACCCGCATTGCAGATGTCCGCGCGCAGGAAACGGTAGTTGGGCGCGGCTTCCACATCCCGCAGGGAGGCGAGGTTGCCGGCATAGGTGAGATGGTCCACGTTCAACACCTCGTGACCGCCATGGACCAGGAGGCGGACCAGATTGGAACCGATGAAGCCAGCACCGCCGGTAACTAGAATGCGCATGGGAGCATGAGTTAGAACATGAATGAAAACGAACCCGGAGGAACCAACAACCGGAACACCTTCTTACTGCCACCGGGCTTCATCAGCGTCAAGAAACATGTGGGACGGAAACATGTGGACCGGCATTCCGCAGCTCAATACCCCACGTATTCCTTGCGCCGCTCATCAAGAACGACCAGCCAGTTCATCATGGTGATCGGCGGCAGCTCGGCCGGATGCGTGATGGGACGAAGGTTGACGGTGACCCTGTTAGATCCCATGGTGTTCCCGCTCATGGCTTTGGAATCCAGTGGGCGCACCGGGGTGGTGATGGTCTCGGCGGCCAGCGATCCAGACTGGCCGTTCCACTCCACGGCGTATGGATCCGTTTCCACACCATAGCGTTTGTCCGGCAAGAACAGCGAACAGGGCGGATAATACTTGCCCGACGCGGGGGTGTAGCCCGAGGGCGGGGTCGCCTGCACGGTGTTGAAATCATCCCCGATGTAGGTCCGCAGATTGGTGACAAGAGAGAAGCCCTTGGGGAATGATGTTAGATCGGTGCATTCCTGAAGAATGAGCCCGTAGTCGAGGTCCGTGCAGGGCACCGCCGGTTTGGTGAGCAGGACGCTACCCGTGGCCGTGGTGTAGTCCACGTTCACCACGAGCGAATTGTTCACCGCCGTGCTGTCCGCGTTGAGGGCGGTCAGGAACGCGGCGAAGCGTTGCGGATAGACTGCGAGGCAGATTTTGCCCGACGCCATGGTTTTCACCTCGAAGGGGTAGCTCGGCCGGTAATATCCGGATTTCACCGCGTTGCGGGCCGGGTCGCCGAAGCGGGCCTTGTTGAAAGTGATCAATCCGGTCTGCTCCTTCTGATAAGCAAAAGCGCCATTACCCCCGTATGCCAGGTCCACCACGGATGTTCCGAAGTTGTAGGATGCCTTGTCGTTGCAGGCGAAGATGTATCCCGCGGGCAGACCGGTGGCCACGCCGGTGCTCAGCGAACACACGAGATTCTGGCGGACGCCGCCCTTGAGATAGGAAAAGCGCAGGGTGTCCGGCATTTTGTTAGACGCGCTCACCACCTGGGTGATGTCCAGTTGCATCGCGCATTGCATTGCGCCGATGGTGTAGTTGTTCCATGTGGTGGGGGACAGCGTATTGCTTTCCGCGGGCTGTGAGAAGCGGTCGAAGAAATCCGCACCGCGGTTGAGCGGCACGAAGGACGCGCGACCGCTTTCCGATGCCAGGGAGGTCGGGAAAAAATCACCTTGGGTCATCAGATAGGATTCGCGGACTCCCGGGATGAATGGACTACAGGTGAAAGCCTGACCACCGATGGTGGTGGCTCCAGCTAAGCTCATGCTGCGGCGGCTGGCGAGGGCGGAAATCGCCGAGGTGTTGTCCACCTGTGCCTTGCCAGCGAAGACAGAGCCGCTGATGGTGGTGTTCTGCCACAGGTCTCCGGAGGCATACTGTCCGAGTTCCATGAACGACGATGCGGAAATCGCCAGTTGCGACGGGATTTCGTAGATCGAAAGCACGAAGTCACGCCCCGGGTGCGGCAGTTTGGTGAGGGCCGCGTCATAGGCACCAAGATCCAGCGAAAATGCCCACCAATTGCGCTTGGCGACAAAGGGGTCGCCGGGTTTGGCATAGCCGAAGTTGATGCGCGGATAGGTCAGCAGGTTGAATTTCGGATAGGTGGCGACCGGCAGTCCCACCCCGCTCTGGGCCAGCGTACCATGGAGTTTATCCGACGAGATGATCGGGTAGGAGGGATCCCGCGAGATGGTGGTGGCGTTGCTGGTGGTTAGAGGTGGCGGGTATCCGGTGAGAGTGCGGTTGATGCCGGTGGAGATAAGGCCTGTTTCCGGCGAGATTGCCTTGAAAACATTGTTAGGGGTGATGTTCGCCGCATCGCCCGTGTTGCCCACTCTGAGGTTGGCGATTTTGAGCGAGGTCAATAGATTGTTTGGAATCGAGGATCTGGCGTTGGCCGCCACCAATGCATCGGTGAAGATGTCCTGCCAGCCCAATTTCCAATTGGTCGCGTTGGTGGATGATCCGTTCTGCATGGCCAGGATCGCGCGGTTCGGCGCGATCGACATGACCGAGCGCAGGATCGAATCCTCCTTCTCGCTGTAATCCACCCGCATCTGGACGCTGCGTTGCACGTCCTGGCCGTTGATTGCCCGCCGATAGGTGGCGATCATCAGCAGTGTGAGGACCGCCCCCGTGGTGAGCACCAGGGCATAGGAAACAAATCCCGGTTTGTGGCGATGGGGGGGAGATTGGATCATCGTGGCTACGGGTTGGCTCAATGGGAGCTGTCGTCGGTGAAGTCCGTCACCATCGAATTCACGTGAACGGTGCGGTTGACTGAAAAGGTCACCGAATCAAGAGGATAGCGGTCGAAGACGGTGTCGGTGACCAAGGCCAGCGTGTAGGTGCCGTCCTTGCCGAGGATGGCGTCCAAACCGGAGACGGTCACCACATGGCTCTCGCTGGTATCGCGGTCCATCGGAAATGAGGTGACAACCACGCCCTCCGCACCCGTGGTCTGGGTGCCCGGATATAACAGCAGATAAGTATCGCTGCTCGGATAGAGATTGTTAAGCAGCAACTGGATTTGCGGCATCTGGAAGCGGAGATTGTCGCCTGTGGCAATCCCTTTGATCGAGCCGGTCGTCATCGGCCACACCTGCACATTTTCGGATGCGATCTGTGATTGGGCGATGGTGCCGTCGGCCAGGGCTTGGACGACGAAGTATTCCTCCCCGGATGCCTGGGTGGGGATTGACGCTGTCAGTGCGGTTACGGGAAAGTTCAGCACGGTATTGCCATTGGATGTGAGATATGCGCTGCTGTAGGGGGTGTTGGCGGTGACCACCGCAGGGTCAAGTGGGGCCATGTCGGCCGTGTGGTTGCCGAGGTGTCTCTCCAGAAGGACCTTGGTTGCGGCCAAGGGCAGACCCGCCCCGCTCTGGAGGCCGCCGATGGTGATGGTTACGGTGAACGGCTTGTCCACCCGGGTGCGGACATGCTTGGTATAGGGATCGAGCGTGGTGATTCTGATATCAGCCGTTGGCAGGTAGGCTCCTATCAGTTTGTGGTCCAGCAGGTAATTGACGCCGGTGGATTTGTCGATGGCCCACAATTGGAACAGGGTGCTGCCGTCGCCCAGAGCCATTGCCGAGAGGGAAGTCCCGGTGGTGGATGTGAGAGGCATGTCCCAGACGACGCCCGTGTCCTGCTGGCTCTGACGGACGATGTTGTCAAAAGTGCCTGATTGTGCGGTGGCGTGAATGGCGCCGATGAGAAGCAGAGCTGCGATTCGGTTCATGGATTTTTGGGGGTGGTGGTGGGTTCGGGCACGCGTAGCGAGATGGGTCCCCTTTGGAACACGGCGACAACGAGCTTGTCCTGTTTGGTCCAGAACGCGGAGAGTTCCGGCGGGAGGGGTTCTTTGCCTGCGGCTTGTGCAATGGACACGTCTTGCGTCGTGATCCAGCTGTAGTTTTTTGCTAGAAACTCGGACCAAGGTACCAGGGTGCCCACGGGTTTGTCGGTGATCCGTTCCTTCAGGGTGGGGGGTAGGAAAATCACGGCACCGCTGGGCACGAAGGTCCAATGGTAGGCATCGTGGAGAATGATGGATTGTTTGATGATCGACTGGTTTTGCGGGCGGGCGACGATGGCCTGGCCCGCGACGGGTTTTTCCAGATGGGCCATGGGGTCCATCTGCTGGAGCTTGGCGAGGGCGGCGGGTGTGACGGGTTGCGCAACAGGCAGTGCGGCGAAACCATTCACAACCAGCGCGGACAGCAGCAAGGTGGTTTTCATGGGGGGAGGGTGATGCGGACTGATGCGGATTATTGGAAGGTGACCAACACCACAAGATCCTGCATGTCGAAATAGGTCGAGCCGGGAGCCGCCGTGGAGCATTCCCATAGAATGATCAAATCCCGGCTTCCGATCTTGATTTTGCCGCTGCCATCGATATAAGCTGCTAGAAAACTTTTCACCGACGCCTGATCATATGCGGGGACATAACTCGGCGCGCGGTCGCCGTTTTTCAGGATAGTCACATAGCGGTCGCTGGTGCTGGTGCCATGGAATGGATACCAGGAGGAACCGCTCCATCCGCGGGCGCCAAAATCGATCTGATCGTTCAACTTGACCGTGGTTTGGAGAAGGGCTTTGGTCGGTAACACGCTTGCACTTGTGCCATAAAAGAAGCGGGTGAAGGAACCCTTGTTGAGTGACCAACTCCCTTCGATGGGCAGGAGCGTGGAGCCGCTCTGAAAGCCCACGCCTAGGGTGCGCACGGTCATTTGAAGGGAACCCTTGGGAATGATCGTGCCCGTGGGGGTCACCGTGACCAGATCCGTGACGCCACCTGGGTTGCTGACCTGCCAGGTGAGTTTCGGGCGGTCTCCGACCCGGACGAGCGTGCGGTCCACGCTGAGTGTGCCGGTGGGTATGGCGGTGTCGGCAGCATATGACTGCGATACGACGCTTGATAATGCGAGCAGGCCTGTGATCAGACCAATGCCGCTGCGGATAATGATGGATTTCATGGGATGGGGGGGGTGGTGTTGGACAGATGCCGGCGAACGGGGGGGCCGACCGATTGGAGTTGCTCAAATGATGTGAGATGTGGTTGGAATTGTTAGATTTGCTTGTGATTCGGGTGAATGTGGAGTGTCAGGGAGAAGGGTTCGGTTATTCATCGGTATAAGTCATGTCGATGACTTTGCTGATGGCGGCAAGGTCGGTCTTGCCTTCGCGCAGCAGTCTCAGTCCGCTGCGCCGGAGGCTGGGGAGAATGCCTTCGGTGGCGATTTTGACCTCGAGTTCATAGGGGGTTATGTCACCCTTGGACAGCGCGTCCGAGATTTTGGGAGTGATGGGGATGATTTCGAGGATGGCGGTGCGTCCGTTGTAACCGGTGCTGCGGCATTCCCCGCAGCCGCCGGGTTTCGCGGCGAACAGCGGCACATCCGCCCACGATTCGTCGAGCGAGTAAGTCCTGCGGTCGAGATCGCTGATGCCCGGGATGGGCATCTTGCAACACGGGCAGAGCAATTTGACGAGGCGTTGGGCACAGGCTGCCTTGAGGGTTTGCGCGATCTTCCAACGCTCGATGCCGAGTTGTTCGAAGCGTTCGATGATCTGCGAGGCGCGCGGGGTGTGGATGGTG
>CAYWLC010000136.1:0-7836 GCA_964458895.1 uncultured Luteolibacter sp.
GGCGGTGAACTCGGGCTGGAGGTTGAAGCCGCCGCCATAGAGCACGGCGACCGGGATGCGGTTGCGGATGAACGCACCTAACAACACCTCGTCGCGGCGCTGGATGTCCTTGAGCGAAAGCTGCATCTCGCCCAGCCGGTCGTTGCGGTGGTTGTCCGCGCCGGACACCCAGATGACCAGATCCGGCGAGAACGCGTCAAGCGCGTTGGCGAGGCTGGTGAACAACTGATGCAGATACATGTCCCCTTCGACGTATCTAACAGTCTCGACATCGAGCGTGCCGGTGATGTTTCCCAGCGGGCCGCCGCGCCCGACGTGGATCGAGTAGGTGAAAACCCGCGGGTCGTTGGCGAGCAGCGAGGCGGTGCCGTTGCCCTGGTGGGCATCGGTGTCCACCACCATGATCCTGATGTTGGGCTGGCGAGCCTGCAGATCGCGGATGGCGACGGCCACGTCATTGAATACACAATACCCCTCGCCATGCTCGCGGAACGCGTGATGGTTGCCGCCCGCCAGACACACCCCGATGCCCTCGACCAGCGCGGCATGACAGGCAAGCCGGGTGGCCTCGACCTCGGTGGCGCTGCGCGCGTAGAGCTGCGGGGTGAGCGGCAATCCTAACACAATCTGCTCCTTGAGTCCGAGGTGTCCGGCCTCGATCTTGCGGATGTAGTCGGGTTCGTGCACAAGTTGCAGCAGCCGGGCGTCCGCCGCATGGACCTCGATGATCTCCTCTGGGCGCAGAATGCCGCCCTGCAGCAACATGTCCTTGGAAACACGGAACTTCTCCATCGGAAACGGGTGGCCCGACGGCAGAGCAAGTTCCAGGTTCTCCGAGTAAAAACAACGCATCTCCGCCACCAAACAACAAGGGAATGCCACCCGTGGGAAGGACAAAAGCCGGAAAGAAAAACGGACGAGCCGTCCGTTCCCCCTATGTGGCGCAAGCCGCAACTCATTCACTCTGCGCCTCCCTCTGCGACTCAGCGGTTTATCTGAAATTTCCCGCGTGAATTTTTTCGCGGTGGCGGCCCGCAACTTGCTGCGCATACTTGACCTCGCGGACTTTAAAAGAAACTCTCCGCGCGGCCACAGGCATTTTCCCACCCCACTCCATGCACACGATCATCTCCAAGAGCCAACTCAGCCCGAACGTCACCCGGCTCGACGTCGAGGCCCGCCGCATCGCTGAAATCCGCCAGCCCGGCCAGTTCGTCATCGTGCGCCGTGGCAACGGTGCCGAACGCATCCCTCTAACCATCGCCGACGCCGACCCCGCCACGGGCACCATCGCCCTGGTCATCCAAGCGGTCGGCAAATCCACCCGCGAACTCGTCGCACTCGAAGCGGGTGACACGATCAAGGACATTTCCGGCCCGCTCGGCCATCCCACCGAAATGATTTCCTCCGGGCGCGCCCTCTGTGTCGGCGGCGGCGTGGGGACCGCGGTCGTCCACCCGATCGCCCAAGGCCTGCACCGCCTCGGCGTGGAGGTTATCAGCATCATCGGCGGACGCTCCCGCGAATGGGTCATCTTCGAACAGGAATTGAACCGCCTCGGCAAGGTGATCGTCTGCACCGACGACGGCAGCTACGGACGCAAGGGCTTCGTCACTGATGCCACGCGCGAAATCCTCGACGCCGGCGGCGTGGACATCGTGTATGCCGTGGGCCCGGTGCCGATGATGCGCGCGGTGGCGAATCTAACAAAGAGTTATGGCGCGCGCACCATCGTCTCGCTCAACCCGGTGATGGTCGATGGCACCGGCATGTGCGGCGGCTGCCGCGTGGACGTCGGCGGCCAGACGCGCTTCGCCTGCGTCGATGGTCCGGAGTTCGATGGCCATCTGGTGGACTTCGACCTGCTGGCGGACCGCCTCGGCACCTACCGGGAATTCGAAGAACAGGCGGCCACCGCCTGCGATGCGGACAGTTGCCGCATCGGACTGGAACACTCTAACAAAAAATAATCCTCCGCACCGTGAACGAAATCAAGATCCCGCTCAAAGACCGCATGAAAATCGACCGGCAGTCCATGCCGGAACAGGAGGCCGTGCGCCGCAGCGGCAACTTCGAGGAGGTGAACCTCGGCTTCACCGAGAAGATGGCGCTGTTAGAAGCACAGCGCTGCATCCAGTGCAAGGAGCCCAAATGTGTGTCCGGCTGCCCGGTGATGGTCAACATCCCGCGCTTCCTGGAATTCATCGTCGAGGGCAACCTGCCCGAGGCGGCCCGCAGTTTGTTCGGCGACAACGCGCTGCCCGCCATCACCGGAAGAGTCTGCCCGCAGGAAACCCAGTGCGAGGTGCAGTGCGTGCGCGGCGTCAAGGCCAAACCGGTGGCCATCGGCTATCTGGAACGCTTCGTCGCCGACTGGGCGCGTGCCAACAAGGGCCTCGTCAACATCCAACCGCGCGCCGCCACCGGGAAAAAAGTGGCCATCGTCGGCGGCGGCCCCGCCGGCCTAACAGCTGCCGGGGAGCTGGCCAAATGCGGCCATGAGGTGACCATTTACGAGGCCTTGCACAAACCCGGCGGCGTGCTGGTTTATGGCATCCCGGAGTTCCGCCTGCCCAAACAGATCGTCGAGGAAGAGGTGGAGCGCCTGATGCAGGCGGGCGTGAAGATCGAGAACAACGTGGTGGTCGGCCGCACCTACACCCTGCCCGAGTTGCGCAATACCTTTGACGCCGTGTTCATCGCCAACGGTGCCGGCCTGCCGGTGTTCATGAACGTGCCCGGCGAGAACTTCAAGGGTGTCTATTCCGCCAACGAATATCTAACAAGAGTCAACCTGATGGAGGCCTATGCCCTGGACGCGGACACCCCGGTGCTGCGCCCCAAACGCGTGGCCGTGGTCGGCGGCGGCAACGTGGCGATGGACGCCGTGCGCACCGCCAAACGCCTGGGCGCGGAACACGCGATGATCGTTTACCGGCGGACTCTAACTGAAATGCCGGCGCGCGTGGAGGAAGTCCACCACGCCCAGGCCGAGGGTGTGGAGTTCGAAACCCTCGTCGCCCCGCTCGAAGTGCTCGGCACTGACAAGAAGTGGGTGAGTGGCATGAAATGCCAGCGCATGGAACTCGGCGAGCCCGACGCCTCAGGCCGGCGCAGCCCCAAACCCGTGCCAGGTTCGGAGTTCATCCTGGAATGCGATGCCGTGGTCGTGGCCATCGGCACTCGCGCCAATCCGCTCCTAACCGCCACCTGTCCCGATCTCAAGCTCAACAAATGGGGCAACATCGAGGTCGATGACAACGGCATGACCAGCATCCCCGGCATCTTCGCCGGTGGCGATATCGTGCGCGGTGCCGCCACCGTCATTCTTGCCATGGGTGACGGCAAACACAGCGCCCGCGCCATCGACCGCTGGCTGATGGCTGATGGCTGATGGCGTGATGAGTGGTAGCTAGAAAATATTAGCCTGAATAGGAAGATGGAAACCACTGATTTCACTGATTGAACTGATTTTGAAGAGGTTAGAAAGAACGACTCACCCACCCAAAAGGTGAGTGAAATCCCAGCCAATTCTTTCAGTTAAATCAGTTAAAATCAGCGCAATCAGTGGTAACAATGGTGGTGTTACCTTTGGAATTTTCCTTTCTCGGATTAGATGAAGATGGTCTCGCGCGAAGCCGCTAAGACGCAAAGTGTTTCAGATGGGCATTATGCGATTTTTGCAAAAAGCACCCAGATTATCCGGACTTCAATGGTCCAATGCGGATTTTGCGTTCCCGCATCAGGATTTCTGAGCCTCCTGCCACTGGGCGCGCAGGAAATCAAAGGCCTCGGGAATGGCCAGCAGCGGGTCCTTGCCAATATGATAGATATCACTCATCAGGCAGATATGTGCGGCGCGGGCATATAGACAGGAGAATCTCAAGGCGGTCCGGGTGGAGGTGGCGAATTTCAAGCGCTTCCGCAAACTGGTTGACCAGTGGGCCGACGCGGCGCTACAACCCTCTCGGCTCAAAACTCGCCTCGGGCTTCATTCCGGCGAATCATGAACCGCAGAAATCCCCACTCTTAAGATGAAAACATTAGCGAATCATAAAAAAATCAAGGTCAAAGTAAACGGACGGGAAATTGAGGTATACGACAACCTGACCATATTGCAGGCATTGCTGCAGGAGGATATTCACATTCCGCATTTATGCTATGACATCCGTTTGGACCGTTCAAATGGAAACTGCGGCCTTTGCGTTGTTGAGTTGGATGATGCAACGACTGAAAACGCGGTTGTGCGGGACGTCAAATCCTGTCAGACGCCTGTTAAAGAAGGCATGATCATTACGACAAACAGTCAGAAGCTTGAAAGTTATCGGAAAGTACGCTTGGCGCAGTTGCTTTCTGACCATAACGCGGATTGCGTTGCGCCTTGCGTGATGACTTGCCCTGCAAACATTGATATTCAATCCTATCTGCGCCAGGTTGGCAACGGCAACTTCAAGGCCGCAATTCAGGTGATTAAGGATAACAATCCCTTCCCTAGTGTTTGTGGAAGAGTTTGTCCGCATCCTTGTGAGTCGCAATGCAGAAGAAATCTTGTGGACACCCCTGTCGCAATCAACAACGTCAAGCGTTTTGCCGCCGATTGGGACATGGCGCAAGAGGAGCAATGGCTACCGTCAAAAAAAGAAACTACTGGTAAAAAAATTGCCGTTGTCGGCGCGGGACCTTCGGGTCTTTCCGCCGCTTATTACAGTGCAATCAACGGACACGATGTCACTGTTTTTGAACGCCAACCAGACGCTGGTGGTATGATGCGTTATGGAATTCCGGAGTATCGTCTGCCAAAGGCAACTTTGGATAAAGAAATTGACGTTATGAGAAAACTTGGGATTAAGATTATGACTGGCAAGGCGCTCGGCACTCACTTGATGCTGGAGGATTTGCACAAGGATTTTGATGCTGTTTATTTGGCAATCGGCTCCTGGCGTGCGACACCGATGCATATTGAAGGTGAAAATCTCGATGGCGTGTGGCTCGGAATTCAATATCTTGAGCAAAACACAAAAGGCAAAAACATTAATCTTGGTGACAACGTCGTGGTCATTGGCGGCGGCAACACCGCAATCGACTGCGCGCGCACCGCACTTCGTGAAGGCGCAAAATCAGTTAAGTTAATTTATCGTCGCACGCAGGACGAAATGCCCGCCGAGTCCCACGAAGTTGAAGAGGCGTTGCATGAAGGCGTTGAAATGATTTTCCTGATGGCGCCTACCAGGATTGTTGCGGAAGACGGGAAAAAGAAATTGCAATGCATTAAGATGACCCTTGGCGAGCCAGACCGCTCAGGCCGTCGTCGTCCGGTTCCTGTTGAAGGTAGCGAAGAAACCATCGAAGCCGACACCATCATTGGAGCAATTGGTCAAAGCACGAATACACAGTTCTTATACAACGACCTGCCTGTAAAGTTAAACAAATGGGGCGACATTGAAGTGAACGGCAAGACTTCGCAGACATCCGAAATCAACATCTTTGCTGGTGGTGACTGCGTAACTGGTCCAGCGACGGTAATTCAGGCGGTCGGTACCGGTCGTCATGCGGCGGAAGCCATTGACTGTTTCTTAATGAAAGGTTATGTGAAGGAAGAAAACGCGGATTACAGCTGTAGCCGTGGTTCCATGGAGGATTTGCCAAAATGGGAGTTCGAGGAAATGCCAAAATTCCCCCGTGCAAAAATGCCTGCTATTCCGAACAGAGAGCGCATTCAAAGCTTTACGGATTATGCGCAAGCAAAGGGTTCCCCAGATGCTGTTAAGAACACCTATACAGAAGTCGAGCTTGGATATGCTGAAAAAGTCGCGCGGAAGGAAGCTCGGAGATGTCTGAAATGCGGATGTAGCGAGCGTTTCACTTGCGACCTCAGGAAGGAAGCACAATCCGAGGGAATTGAATTTGTGCCGCCATTACACGACCGCCCATATATTCCAATCGTGGATGACCATCCATTCATCATGCGTGATCACAACAAGTGCATTTCATGCGGACGGTGTATTGCTGCATGTGCTGAGATTGAAGGACCGGATATTCTCGCGTTCTACATGAAACATGGCCGTCAGTTGGTCGGAACGAAGAGCGGTCTGCCGCTGCAAGAGACCGATTGCGTGAGTTGTGGTCAGTGCGTGAACGCCTGCCCATGCGGTGCTTTGGACTATCGTCGAGAAAAAGGAAAAGTGTTCAGAGCAATTAATAATCCTGAAAAAACAGTGGTTGCGTTTGTGGCACCTGCCGTGCGAAGCATCGTGTCTTCCACCTTTGGTGTCTCCTTTGAAGAGGCTTCCCCATTCATGGCTGGCTTGCTCAAGAAGATGGGCTTTGACAAGGTGTTCGATTTCTCCTTCGCCGCGGACTTGACCATTATCGAGGAGACGACTGAATTCCTGACGCGTGTTGGAAATAATGGGGTTATGCCTCAGTTCACTTCCTGCTGCCCAGGGTGGGTCAACTTGGTTGAGAAGCGTTATCCGGAATTGATTCCTCATTTATCGACATGCAAATCACCTCAGATGATGATGGGCGCCACGGTGAAAAATCATTATACAAAAATTGCTGGTATTGATAAGAAGGATTTGTTTGTCGTGTCCATTGTCCCGTGTCTGGCGAAAAAATCCGAGGCGGATCGACCGGACTTCATCATCGACGGGATTCCAGATGTGGATGCAGTTGTGACCTCTAGCGAGATGTTGGAGATGGTGAAACTGCTCAGAATTGAGAGTTCTGATATTGTTCCACAGGAGTTTGATGATCCATACAAACGTGTAACGGGCGCTGGTGTATTATTCGGTGCGTCTGGTGGTGTTGCGGAAGCGGCGCTTCGAATGGCAGTGGAAAAACTCACCGGCAAGGTGTTGGAAGGCCATCTGGATTTTGAGGAAATCCGTGGCTTCCAAGGCGTGAAAGAATCAACTGTGGATGCAGATGGCACGAAGGTTCGTGTTGCAGTAATCAGTGGTTTGCACAATGCCGAGCCAATTATCGAGAAGATCATTCAAGGTGTTGATGTGGGATATGATTTAATTGAAGTCATGGCTTGCCCGGGTGGTTGTATCTGCGGCGCTGGACATCCTGTTCCAGAAAAGATTGATGCTTTGGATAAACGCCAGCAGGTGCTCGTCAACATCGACAAGACCTCCAAGTACCGCAAGTCACAGGAGAATCCAGATATATTGCGCCTGTATGACGAATTTTACGGAGAGGCGAATTCACCGTTGGCGCACAAGTTGCTTCATACCCATTACACACCAGGTTCAGGGGATAACAACAGCTGCCATGTTCGCAAGAAAGCCAACTCCGCCTTCGTAACGCAAGAGTTCACTGTGTGCATGTGCGAAACGTGTGAGGCGAAAGGAGCTACCGAAATGTATGAAAAATTGAATGAAACGGTACATAAATTGAAGATGGATTCCTTTATTGAGGTCAAGAGCATTCGACTCAAAGACACCCACCCTTCAGACGGCGTATACGTGTCGCTCAACGGCAAGGTCATCGACGAAAGTGCGCTTTCCAGTCTGTACAAGAGCACCCGTCCCAGCAGGAACTGAAGTAATATAATTCTTGGTAACTGGTATATGAAGTTGTTAGAAAGTAAGACCCGCTCACCCCAAAGGTGTGTGAAATCCCGGCCAATTCTTTCAGTGAAATCAGTATAAATCCGTGTAATCAGTTGTGAAAATGGTCGGTGTCACCTTTGGCATCTTCCTTTCTAGCACCAGAACCCGCGCTGCGCTGGTTGTGGAATCTGGGGTAACTTTTGTATGGGGGCTCCGGGCAGCATGCCCGGGCCACGTGGCGCGGGCATGCTGCCCGCCGCCTGTAACAGTCAAGTTA
>CAYWLC010000137.1:0-7730 GCA_964458895.1 uncultured Luteolibacter sp.
CCACCTTGCTCCGCGCTCCGTTCATGGACACCTCGGGCAAAAATGTTAGAGCAGGTCATCTCAGGATCCGCGGACTTTCTTACAGGAATTTCCACCGAAATTCACCAAGAGCCATAAATTTGTCATGCACCCTTTCCCGGATCCCGGAAAAATCCCGGATTGCCTCTCCGGCCCAAATGGCCACAATGCCCGGCACGCACCATGAAAATCGTCCGGACTGCAAGCGAACTGAAAACGCTGATGGCGCAACTCGCCGGACCTGACAGCCGCCGCGTGCTGGTCCCCACCATGGGTGCTCTGCACGAAGGCCACCTCGAACTGGTGAAACTCGCGCGCAAATCCGCAGGCAACGATGGCACCGTGGTGGTGTCGATTTTTGTGAACCCCATCCAGTTCGACCGCCCGGACGACCTGGATGCCTACCCGCGCACACTGGAGGCGGATCTAACAAAATGTGAGGCGGCCGGGGTGGACGTGGTGTTCGCGCCGGATGCGGAGGCGATGTATTTTCCGGACCGTTCGGTGACGGTCACCGAGTCGCAGTTATCGCGAGGGCTCTGCGGCGGGGCGCGCCCGGGCCATTTCGACGGGGTCTGCACGGTGGTGCTCAAGTTGTTCCTGCTGAGTGCCTGCCATGCGGCGGTGTTCGGTGAGAAGGACCTGCAACAACTGGCCGTCATCCGTCGGATGGTCAGAGACCTCGACGTGCCGGTCGAAATCCTCGAATGCCCGACCGTGCGCGAAGCGGACGGACTGGCGATGTCGTCGCGCAACGCGCGCCTGACCGCCGCACAACGGGCGGCCGCGCCGACAATCCGCCGCGCCCTGGTCGCGGCGTCCGCCCTAGGCGATGCCACCGAGTTGCTCGCCGCCGCCCGCGCCGAGATCGAGGCCTCGCCGCTGGCGCGCATCGATTATCTAACACTCGTCGATGCCGAAACCCTGCGCGAAGTCTCCAGCCTGCAACGCCCTGCGGTGCTGGCGGTCGCGGTTTTTTACGGCGGTGTCCGTCTGATCGACCATGTCGCGGTGCTTCCGGTCACGCCCTGCGCCGGGACTTGCTGAGCGCTTTCATGATTTTTCCGAAACCCCAACCCACCATCACACCATGAACCATGATATGACCACTACGACATTCACGCTTGACGGCTACCGCATCATCAAGACGCTCGGCGTGGTGCGCGGAATAACTGTTAGATCGCGCTCGATCTTCGGCACCATCGGCGGCTCGTTGCAAACCCTCGTGGGCGGCAACATCTCGTTGTTCACCAACCTCTGCGAGAAAACCCGCACCGAGGCCTTCGAGATGATGCTGGCCCACGCCGGACAACTCGGCGCGCACGCCGTGGTCGGCGTGCGCTACGACGCCACCGAACTCATGCAGGGAGTGACCGAGGTCTTGTGTTACGGCACTGCGGTGGTTGTCGAACCCGACCGGTAACGGTCCGGACCGCCGCCACGAAGCGCCCGGTTTTTCAAAAAACGAAATCCGCAGTTTTGAATTTCCCTTGATCCCCGGAATCATCCGTGTATGCTGCATGCATGGCCACCAAAACCATCTCCATCGATTTGGAGGCGTATGAGCGCCTGAGCCGCGCCCGTTTGGGTGCTACGGAATCGTTTTCGCGGGTGATCAAGCGGGCGACATGGCAGCAGCAGGGCAAGACCTGCGGGGCCTTGTTGGCCGCGCTTGCGGGTCTTCCGGTAGCGGATGAGGCGGTGCTCAAGCGGATAGAAGCTGCCCAGGCGGCCGATTCACCACCCGACGATCCGAGAGCATGAAGCGTTTCCTATTCGACACCTGTTTTCTCATTGATTTGGAGCGGGAAATGAAGCGTGGGCCGGGCGAGGCCCATGGATTTCTCCAGCAACATTCCGACGCTCGTGCCTGCGTGACATGGACCATCGCCGGGGAGTTCGCCGAGGGTTTTGGTGACATCCATCACCCGGCTTGTGATGCCATGCTGGCGCGCTTCGAGATCCTACCCGTGGCTCTGGAAACTGCCCAACACTATGCCATCACGACAAGGAATCTCCGCCGCCGCAAGCAGCTCATCGGCACCAACGACCTCTGGATCGCCGCCGCAGCCCTGGCCCATGGCATCCCGCTCGTGACCCGCAACGCCGCCCACTTCAACCGCGTGCCGGGCTTGTCGGTGGTTGCGTATTGATTTGTTAGATCATTTCCCGCTCCAACCGCCGCCCAACGATTTGGCGAGGGCGGCGAGGGTGATGCGTTGTTGGGCGTCGATCTGTGAGAGCACGAGTTGCACGCGCAGCACGGTGCGGTCGGCCTCGACGACTTCGAGGTAGCTGCTGAGGCCCTTGTCGTAGCGTTCTTTGGAGATGCGCTGGGTGTCCTTGGCGCTGGTCAGCGCCTGATCGAGCGCATGGCGCGAGCGGGCGAGGCCCTTGAGATCGACGAACGCATCCTCGACCTCGCGCAGGGCGACGAGCAGGGTGTTCTTGTAGGTGGCCAGCGCCTCGTCGCGGCGGCTGACGGCGGCCTGATAGTTGGATTTGTTAGCTCCGGCGTCGAAGACCGGCGCGGCGACTGCGGCACCCAGCGAGAGCACCCGGTTTTCCCAGTCGAGGAAATTTTTCGCCTCCACGGATTCGAAGCCGGCGCCGGCGGTGAGGCTGAAGTTCGGATAGAACGCCGCCTCGGCCACGCCGATGCGGGCGTTGGCGGCGCGAAGGGTTTGTTCGGCGGCGCGCACATCCGGCCTGCGGTTGAGCACCTCGGCGGGCAGGCCGGCGCGGATGGATGGCAGAGAGTTGTTAGATCCGCGGCGGGCAACCGAAAAATCCGATGGACGGGCACCGCAGAGCACGGCGAGCGCGTGTTCAGCGGATCCGCGCTGGCGATCGACGGCGGCGAGGTCGTTGCGGGCGAGTTCGAGTTCGGTGCGCGCCTGGCTGGTCGAGAGGGTGCCGATCAGGCCGGCGTCGGATTTGCTTTTCTGGAGGTCGAGGGTGTTCTGACGGCTTTGGATTGTGTCATTCAGCACCGCTTGCTGGGCGTCGAGGCCGCGCAAGAGGAAATACTGGCGCGCGACTTCGGTGGCGAGACCGAGGCGTTGGGCATCAAACAGGGCTTCGGCTTGCGCGGCCTGCGCGCTGGACGCTTCGACGAGCCGTTGGTTGCGGCCCCAGAGGTCGGGATCGTAGGCGAGATTGAAGGTGCTGCGGTAATCCTGCGATTGCAGCGGGATGACCATCCCGCCGGGCAGGGCAGGGAGTTTCGCGGTGGTGGCTGCCTCGGAAGCGCGCGAGGTGCTTGCCGACCCGTTGAGATTGAGGGTCGGGAACATGCGGGCGCGGTCCACGCCGACCAGGGCGCGGGCGGTCTCGACGCGCGCCCTGGCGGCGGCGAGGTCGTTGTTCGATGCCAGCGAGCGGTCCACCAACCGGGTGAGCTCGCTGTCGTTGAAAAGCCGCCACCATGCGTCCGGCAGGCGGGTGCCGGGGGCCGCCCGGGATTCCTTCCAATTCCGCCAGCCTGTTAGATTCGGGGGTTGGAAATCCGGGCCGAGCTTGCAGGCACCGAGCAGGAATGCGGCGGGCAGGAGATAGGCATATCGTTTCATGGTTTTATTCCGGGGCTTCGACGAGGATGCCCGCGGTAAGTTTCCCGGGTAACTTGAAGAAATTTTCACAGAAGGAAACAAAGAAAAAACAATCCCATTGCCCGCGATGTGGATCCGGCAATAGTCTCGCGCATGCAATCCCACCCGAACGACCCCTTGCACGGGGTGACGCTCGAGACCGTGCTGCGCGCGGTGGTGGAACGCCACGGCTGGGAGGAGATGTCTAACAGAATCCCGGTCCGTTGTTTCATGTTTGATCCGACCATCAAATCCAGTTTGACGTTCCTGCGCAAGACTCCCTGGGCGCGCAAGCGCTTGGAGGATTGGTATGTGCATGACGTGCGGACAGGCTGAGGATGGCACTGGGAAATGGTGGGGCGTGGGTTTGTCGATGGCCGCAATCCCTTGATTTTCCCAGACCTTTTAGCCATGAAGAGAAAAAACCACTTTTCCATTGCAAGGATTGCGTTGCTTTGCATCTTCTCACGCACCGAATCGCGCCCGTCGCGCTCCGGGACTTTTTCTATTCACACCACGCACATCACTCTCCCCCGCACTGCAAAGCCTTAGCCATGGCAAACATTTTCCCCCGCTGGTCCAATCTCCTGCCCCTGAAAATCGCCGTCTGTGCCGGCTTTGTGGCTGCAGGGATTGCCTTGGCCTTTACTTATTACGCGACGCCCAAGGCGCTGGTGGTCGGTTACCAACCCTCGCAGCCGATTCCGTTTTCGCACAAGATCCACGTGGATCAGATCGGAGTGGACTGCCGGTATTGCCATTCGTTTGTGGATGTTTCCGGTCATTCGAATGTGCCGACCGGCAGCACCTGTTGGAACTGCCACCAGCACGTACAGAAAGACAGCCCGAAGCTCGCACCGCTGCATCAATCGATGGACCCGGCCTATCCGGGCTACGACGGCAAACCGATCGAGTGGGTGCGCGTCCACCAAGTGCCCGATTATGCGTATTTCAACCACTCGGCGCACGTCAACCGCGGCCTCTCCTGTCAGTATTGCCACGGCAACGTGAACACCATGGAGGTCATCTCGCAAGACCAGAACCTCTCGATGGGATGGTGCCTGGACTGCCACCGTTATCCCGAGAAAAACCTGCGTCCGCTAGAGGAAGTTTACAATTTCGCGTACGACGCCAATGACTACATCGCCAAACACCCGCAACTCGGCGTCAAGACACCTGCGGAACTCGGACTGAAACTCAAGGACATCTATCAGGTGAAACCCAAGATCACCTGCGCCACCTGCCACCGATGATCTTCTCCCAACTCCCCATTTTCTAACATTCCGCTGTCGAACATGAGCAAACGCATCTGGCAACACCCCGAGGTTCCCGTCGGCGAAACCACCATCGCCTGGCGCAGTGCGGGCCAGTTGGACGACAGCCCCGCGTTCCGCGAGTGGTTGGAGCGCGAATTCCCCCAGGCGGCCGCTGAGATGGCGGACCACGACGACCTGCAGACCAACCGACGCTCGTTCCTCAAGCTGATGGGCGCATCCACTGCGCTGGCGGGATTTGGCATGGTGGCCTGCCGCCGCCCGGAAGGATACATCGTCCCCTACACCAAGGCCCCCGAGTGGGTGATTCCCGGCAAGGCGACTTATTATGCATCGGCCATGCCGCGCGCCCACGGTGCCACACCGCTGGTGGTGACCACTTTCGAAGGCCGCCCGACCAAAGTCGCCCCAAACCGCCTCCATCCGGACAACGGCGGCACCGATGCCTTTGCGCAAGCCTCGGTACTCGACCTCTATGCGACCTCGCGCTCGCGCAAAATTCTCCATTCCGCCAAGCCCGCCAAACGTGTCGATCTCGACGTGGCCCTCGCCACCCTGGCGGCGGACACGGAGACCAAGATCGGGTTTCTCTTCGGTGCGGATGTGAGCCCCACGCGCACCCGTCTGTGTCGCAATCTGGCAGCGAAGTTCTTATATGCGAAATTCTATCAATACGAGGCACTGACCGGCGAGGCGGGCAAAGCGCTGGGCGATGGGGCCAAACTGTCCGTGGATTTCGCCAAAGCCGACCGGATTCTATCACTGGATTGCGACTTTGCCGGAACCGACCCGCTGGGGCCGGTGACCGCGTTTTTCGACCGTCGCAAGCCGGAGAGTGGTGCCTATGATGCCGCCCCGGATGCCTCGAAAATGAACCGTCTGTATTCGGTGGAGGCTGCCTATTCGCTCACGGGCGGCATGGCGGATCACCGATTGCGCGCGACACCCAGCCAGGTGTTGCTGATCGCCGGTCATATCGCCCGCGAACTCGGGGTGGAACAAGGCAAGGGCACGAGTCCGGTCACCGACCCCAAACAACTCGCGTGGGTCACAGCACTCGTCGCCGATCTCAAGGCCCATGCCGGCAGGTCCGCGGTGCTGGCGGGTTCCCGCCAAGCGGCCGCCCTCCATCACCTCGCGCTGGCGATCAACCTCGCGCTCGGCAACCTCGGTGCCGGAAAACCCTTGGCCATCGTGCAATCCGAGGCAAGGGAACTCGGCAACCTCTCCACCCTCAAGGCAGACGTCGATACCGGTCTGATCGAACACCTGATCGTCATCACACCGTCCAATCCGGTCCATGACGCCCCGGCGGATCTGAAATTCCCGGAAACCTTCGCCAAACTCAAAACCAGCATCCATCTGGGTGAGCGCACGGACGCCACCGCCCACGCCGCCACCTGGCACATCCCCGCCGCGCATTACCTCGAGTCATGGTCGGACGCCCGCAGCGCCCGCGGCACCTACACCGTGGTGCAACCGATGATCCTGCCTCTCTATCAGGAATGCGTTTCCGAATTCGAACTGCTGCTCGCCCTGCTGTCCGACAAGGGGAAACTCATCAACGGCGAGGGTCCGAAAGGCGCCCCTTCTCCCGCTTATGACGCCGTCCGCGAGACCTTCGCCGCGATTGGCGGGGCAGGGGATGCCGCATGGAAAAAACTCCTGCGCGACGGGTTTCTGCCGGCGACCTCCTATCCATCTAACAACGCTGCCCTCGCCGGCACCGCCGAGGCGGACATCGCCGCGGCCAACATCGAAATCGGCAAGGCCGCGGTTTCCGACGACGGCCCGCTGGAGTTGCTCTTCGCCACCGATGCCTCGGTCTATGACGGTCGCTGGATCGACAACCCGTGGTTGCAGGAAGCACCCGATCCCATCTCCAAAATCACCTGGGACAATGCCGCGCTCATCGCACCCAAGACCGCCAAAAAACTCGGGATTTACGACAAGATCATCGAAACCGAACCGGTCACATCCGTGCTGGGCCTCGAGAACACTTACGGCGACAAGGGTCCGGACGGGGAAGGCCAGAACCGCAAGGCCCCCGTGATCCAATTGACCGCCAACGGACGCACGCTCGAAATCCCGGTGCTCATTTCTTTCGGCCAGGCGGAAAACACCATCATCGTCCCGGTCGGCTACGGCCAGGCCTGCGACAAGGACGACGACCTCAAGCGCGCGCCATTCAACCAGACCCACACCGGCCTCGTCGGTATCAACCGCGGTTTCAATGTCTATCCGTTGCGCAATAGCGCCAGTTCCTACTACGCGGCCGGTGCCAAGGTGACTCTAACCAAAAAAACCTACCCGGTCGCCCTGACCCAGGAACACAGCGCGATGTACGGCCGTGCGCTCGCCCGCGAGGTTTCCACCCTCGATGCCGACGATGAAAAGGGCGGATTCGAAGATCAGCTCGCCAATGTCAAAAAGCAGGGCAATGACGCGCACGCCCCGCCCAACGTTTCTCTTTATCTGCCGAAGGGTTCGTCCACCTGGCATCCCGAACAGAATGGCCCCAGCGGCTTTCTATCAGATGATCTGCACCAGTGGGGCATGTCCATCGATCTATCGGCATGCATGGGCTGCACCGCCTGCTTGGTCGCCTGCCAGGCGGAGAACAACATTCCGATCGTCGGCAAGACGCAGGTCGCAAAAGGCCGCGAAATGCATTGGATCCGCATGGACCGCTACTACGCGGCGCAGAAGGACAACACCTTTGATGCGGACAATCCGGCTCTCGTTCCGCAAATGGTGACCTGCATGCATTGCGAGTCCGCGCCCTGCGAGACGGTGTGCCCGGTCAACGCCACGGTGCACACCGAGGACGGTCTCAACGCGATGGCCT
>CAYWLC010000138.1:0-7728 GCA_964458895.1 uncultured Luteolibacter sp.
TAACGCTGCGGGCGCGATGCGGCAGACCGGCGGTTCCATCACGCTGAATAGCACGGCAAGCAATCAGTTCCTCGTGGGCCATAACAGCAAGTATGGCGCCTACGAACTCGCTGGCGGCACTCTTCAAGCCAATAACACCGACGGGACCTTCCGGGCCAGCGTGCGGAACGTGGGCGTGTTCTACCAGACTGGCGGCACATTTAATCTCGTTAACGCAGGGTCCAACAGCCAGCCTTTCCAAGTGGGTGGCGTCGTCTATGCGACGGGCGGCAACTCCACAATCACAGCCGCGGCTGCCACCACCACGACCATCAACGCAGCCTTAGCTGGTTCCGGTATACAGCTCACCATCGGCGGCACGGCGGACTGGAATAACACCGGCGTCATCAACGTCGCCAATTTTCCATTGAACCTGATCGGCACAGGCAAGTTGACTGTCATGAGTTTGACCGGTGCTGGCAACCTCAATTTCAACGGCGGCACCCTGCGTGCGGGCCAGGATTCCACGAGCTTTCTCACCGGACTCACCGCCACCACGATCTACTCGGGCGGAGCGACGATTGACACCAACGGAAAAAACATCACCGTCGGCCAGAATCTTCTGGCCCCGACCGGCAGCGGCCTGGCGACCGTCCCGCTCACATCGGTCGGTTCCGGCTATATCGGTGCCCCGCAGGTGAGCATTAGCGGCGGCGGCGGCACGGGCGCGACAGCCGTGGCGAATTACGATCCCGCCACCGGATTGATCACCGGCGTTACGATCACCAACCCCGGCACCGGCTACACCAGTGCCCCGACCGTCGCATTCTCAACCCCGGGCTTTACCCCCACCGCGGCAGCCGTCGTCGGGACACCCACCATCGCCGCCAACGCCCTCACCGGCGGCCTCACGAAGTCTGGAAACGGCACTCTGACTCTCTCGGGCACCAACACCTACACCGGTGGCACGGTGATCAACGGCGGTGCGCTTGAACTCGGTTCGGCCGATGCGATCGGCACGACCGGCACGATCAGCTTTGGCGGCGGCGCGTTGCGCGCCACTGCCAGCAACACGACCGATTACTCCAGCCGCTTCAGCACTGCGGCCAACCAGGCGTATAGCCTGGACACCAACGGCCAGAACGTGACTTGGGCAAGCAATCTGACCAGCACGGGCGGAAGCCTCACCAAGAGCGGCTCTGGCATGCTCACGCTCACCGGCACCAGCTCCTACACCGGTGCCACCACCGTATCGGCCGGCACGCTGCTGGTGACCGGGGTGCTCGGCAGCAATGTCTCGGTGGGCGATGGAGCCACCCTCAGCGGTGACGGGACTGTGGGGGCGCTGGCCTTTGGGGGGAATTCCTTCTTCGACATCTTCCTGGCCATCGCCAATCCGCTGGATTGCACCGGAACGATCAGCTTCGCCAACACCGGTTTCGGCATCGCCAGCCTGCGTTCCCAAGGCAATGTGATCGACTGGAGCACCATTGCTGACGGCACCTACACGCTGATCAACGGCACCCTTGACTCCAACAATCTCGGCAACTTCGGTTTGGCGAATGCCTATGACATTGACGGCCTAAGCGGCAATCGGAGCGCCTACTTCCAGGCAGGCAGCCTGCAGCTGGTGGTCATCCCCGAAACCAGTACCGCCCTTCTGGGCGGGCTCGGCCTTCTCGCTCTCCTTCGCCGCCGCCGGAATCGAACCTTTTCCAAATTATAATCCAAAAACCATCAATCCCCAACCATCAAGCCCCAATGAAAACTCTGAATCCCCGCATCCTCGCCAAGCATGGTCTGCTGCCACTGCTGCTCCTCTCCCTCATCCAATCTGCTCAAGCAGCCAACTCCACTTGGTCCGGTGCCGCTGGCGGCGACTGGACCGTCGCAGGAAACTGGGATGCCGTTCCGTTGACCGATGGCACCAGCAGCCTCATCTTCGCCGGCGCGAACGTCACCAATAACAACGCCTTCACCGCGAACACGACATTCGCTGGCATCACCTTCGACAACACGGCCGGGGCCTTCACGCTCGCTGGCAACGCGATCACCCTCGGCGGCAATATCGTCAACAACGATGCCGATCTACAGACGATCAACCTCAATATGATCGTGGGCGTCCAACGCTTAATCACCGCGACCAGTGGCAACATCGCCATCGGCGGCGCGATTTCGTCAGTAGGGAATTTCGGCATCACGAAGACCGGGGCCAAGACGCTCACTCTCTCGGGCAACAACACCTACACCGGGGCGACGTATGCCAATGGCGGACGCATCCTCATGACCGGCGGCACGATCGGTGGCACAACCGGAACGCCGCAGTTATACGTGGGCACGAGTGTTGGTGCTGGCACTGCGGGTGCCATGCGGCAGACCGGCGGTTCCATCACGCTGAATAGCACGACAAGCAACCAGTTCCTCGTGGGCCATGGCAGCAAATATGGTGCCTACGAGCTTGCCGGCGGCACTCTTCAAGTCAATGACACCGACGGTGGCTTCCGGGGCAGCGTGCGTGACGCGGGCGTGTTCTTCCAGACCGGCGGCACGTTTAATATGAATAACGCGGGGAGCAACGGTCAGCTCTTCCAAATTGGTGGCGTGGTCTATGCGACGGGCGGCACCTCCACTATCACAGGAGCGACCGCTGCCACCACGACCATCAACGCAGGGACTTTGGGTGCCGGTGTGCAGCTGACCATCGGCGGTACGGCGGACTGGAACAACACCGGCGTCGTCAACGTCGCCAGTCTTCCCTTGAACCTCATCGGCACGGGCCGGTTGACCGTCATGAGTTTGACCGGCGCTGGCAACCTGAATTTCAACGGCGGCACCCTGCGGGCAGGCCAGAGTTCCACGAGCTTCCTCACCGGGCTGAGCGCCACCACGATCTACTCGGGCGGAGCGACCATTGACACCAATGGGAAGAACATCACCGTCGGCCAGAATCTTCTGGCCCCGACCGGCAGCGGTCTGGCGACCGTCCCGCTCACATCGGTCGGTTCCGGCTATATCGGCGCCCCGCAGGTGAGCATTAGCGGCGGCGGCGGCACGGGCGCGACAGCCGTGGCGGATTACGATCCTGCCACCGGCTTGATCACCGGCGTTACGATCACCAACCCCGGCACCGGCTACACCAGTGCCCCGACCGTCACATTCTCAACCCCGGCCTTCACCCCCACCGTGGCGGCCGTCGTCGGGACACCCACCATCGCCGCCAACGCCACCACCGGCGGGCTGACCAAGTCCGGCACCGGCATTCTGACTCTCTCGGGCACCAACACCTACGGGGGCAACACAACCCTATCCACAGGGACCCTTTCCATTGCCACCACCGGCGCACTGCCCGGCTGGAACACCAACGGAAGGTTCTCAGTCGCGAATGCTACGGCGTTGGCGGTTTATAATGCGGTGGGGGACGCGGATATCGCAACGCTGCTCGGCACGACGAATTTTGCGGCGGGTTCGAGCATCGGCTTTGACACGACCACCGCGGATCGAGCCTACACGGCCAACATCACCGATACCGCCCAGGGCATGCTCGGCCTCGTAAAACTCGGTGCCAACACGCTCACGCTCTCCGGCACCAACACCTACACCGGCACCACGATTGTTTCCGCAGGCGTTCTCTCCGTTTCTTCTACGAGCGCCCTGCCGGGATGGGATACCAACGGCCGGTTCTCGGTCGCCTCGGGAGCCATGCTCGCTGTCGTAAATTCTTTTTCGGATGCCGATTTCGCCACGATCCGCGCCACGACCAATTTCGCGGCCGGCGCGGGGTTCGGGTTTGACACCAGTGCCGGGGATCGCATCTACAGCGGCAACCTCACGGGTTCGGTGGGTGTCGCCAAGGCTGGTGCCAACACACTCACCCTCACAGGCACCACCTCCTACACCGGAGTGACAGCGATTGCCGGCGGCACGCTCAAACTCGTCAGCGCCCTCACCACCTCCGGCGCACTTCAAATGAGCGGCTCGGGCATCCTCGACCTGAACGGCAACAACGCCAAGTTCATCACCAGCGCGGGCCTCTCGAATACCGGCACCGGAACGAACACCATCACCGACAACGCGGCCGACACCGGCACCTCGGTCGTGTTCTTCAGTAACCTCGCCAACCAGGACGACAAGACCATGGGAGCGCTGATCACGGACGGCGCCACCCGCAAGGTCGGCGTGAAAATTGCCAACGCCAACTACTCTAAAAGCCTGCTCACCAACGCCAACAACACCTACTCGGGTGGAACGACGTTCACCGCTCTCGACAGCTACGGGACGCGCTACCTCATCGAAGCTTACACGCCCACCCTCAGCGGCAGCACCCTGACCAAGAGTGAATTGGGCACTGGCACCATCTACGTCGGAGCCAACGCCACGGACAAGGCATCGGTCCTTATCAATCCGGCCAACAAGACATTCTACAACGACATCGTCTGGGACGGCCTCGGCACGAACGAAGGCAAAGGCCAGTTGGTTTTCGGCGGGGGAGGCTCGAGCACCTTCAACGGCACACAAACACTGAATACCGACCTGAAAATGTCGTCATACGGGGCAGGGTCGACCAATGCGGTTATCAATGGCAAAGTCACCGGCAACGGTGGACTCACGCTCGCCGCACCCGCACCAGGATTTTACACCACACTCACGCTGCAGAACGCGGCGGGAACGAACGACTACGCGGGCCTGACCAATATTAACAGAGGCAGTACCGGCGCTAACATATACGGTGACATTTTGGTCCTTGGAGCGAACAACCAGATCCCCGACGGCACAGGAAAGGGCAACGTGAACGTCAACGGCACGCTGCGCCTCAACGGCTTCAGCGACACGATCAACGGCCTCACTGGCGGCATTACTATCATCAGTACCATTCCCACTATCACCGGCAGAGTTGAAAACAACAGCGCCACCGCTTCGACTCTCACGCTCGGCGCGAACGATACCACGGCCTCATTCACCGGAAATATCGTCAACGGTGCCGCAGGCACGCTGGCCATCACCAAGATCGGCACTGGTACGCAGACCTTCAGCGGCGCCAACACCTACACCGGCAATACGACCGTCTCCGCCGGCACGCTCAGCCTCACCGGTTCACTCACGGGATCGAACGTGTCCACCAGTGGCACGGGCATCCTGACGCAGAGTGCTGCCGGAGTCATCGCTGGATCGGGCACCACATTCACCCAAGGAAGCAGCGGAACGTCCACCCTCTCCGGTGCTAATACCTACGGCGGCAATACGACCATATCCACGGGGATTTTGGACATTACCACGACAAGCGCGCTGCCTGGATGGAACACCAACGGGAGGTTCTCGGTCGCAAGCGGCGCGACGTTGGCGGTTTATAATGCGGTGGGGGATGCGGACATCGCAACTCTGCTCGGCACGACGAATTTTGCGGCGGGTTCGAGCATCGGGTTTGACACGACCACGGCGGATCGAGCCTACACGGCCAATATCACCAATACCGCACAGGGCATGCTCGGCCTCGTAAAAATCGGTGCCAACACCCTCACGCTCTCCGGCACCAACACCTACACCGGCAACACGATTGTTTCCGCAGGCATTCTCTCCGTTTCTTCTACGAGCGCCCTGCCGGGATGGGATACCAACGGCCGGTTCTCGGTCGCCTCGGGAGCCATGCTGGCGGTCGGAAATTCTTTTTCGGATGCCGATGTCGTCACGATGCGCGCCACGACCAATTTCGCGGCTGGCTCGGGGTTCGGGTTTGACACCAGTGCCGGGGATCGCATCTACAGCGGCGACCTCACCGGCGCGATGGGTGTCGCCAAGGTCGGAGCCAACACGCTCACCCTCACAGGCACCACCTCCTACACCGGAGGGACAGCGATCTCTGGTGGCACGCTCAAACTCGTCAGCGCCCTCACCACCGGCGCGCTGACCATGACGAATGCGGCCATCCTCGATTTGAACGGCAACAACGCCACGTTCACGAACACCGGAAACCCCGGCAGCACGACGTCCGCCGCGACCAGCATCACGGACAACGCGGCTGGCTCCGGCACCTCGACCCTGCGGTTTGTGGACGGCCCGCTTAACGGGACCTCGGACGGCGCGATCACCGATGGCGCCACACGCAAAATTGCGGTCGAAATCTCGAATCACCAAGGTTACACCCAGCGGCTCAAGAGCAGCAACAGCACCTATTCGGGCGGCACGGTGATCGACAACAATGTCGCCGGGAGCCGGCTCCAGATCAGCAGCTACAACCCAACGCTTTCCGGTCTAACCTTGACCAAGAGCGAGTTCGGCACCGGGGCGATCACGATCGGGAAAACTGCCACGGACAAGGCCAGTCTCTATTTTGACACCGGCACCGCAGGCAAGACCTTCTACAACGGCATCACGTTTAACACGCCAACCGGCCTCGATGCAAGCTGGAAGGGCGTTGCCCTCAATGTCGCCGGCATCACGCTCGCCGGCACGCAGACGGCCAATTTGTCGGACGCCATTTACGAAACCTTCACGCCTGCCGGGCAAAGCGCCACCATCACCGGCCAGATCACCGGAAGCCAGGGGCTGTCTGTCGGCCCGCTCGCTTATCTTTTAAATCTGACACTGGCCAACGCCGCCGGGACCAATGACTACGTTGGTGCCACGAAGATTGGTGTAGCCGGGATTGTCACCCTTGGTGCCAACAACCAGCTCCCCGACGGCACGGGCAAGGGCAATGTGAACGTGGTCGGCACGCTGCGCCTGAATGGCTTCAGCGACACGATCAACGGACTGACCGGCACCGGCACAGTCCAAAACAACCACGCGACCACCGCCTCGACCCTCACCCTTGGCGCGGGCGATGCGACGGAATCGTTCGACGGCCTCATCGCCGACGGCGTCGGCGCCAAGCTCTCCCTCGTCAAGATCGGCACCGGCACCCAGACCCTCACCGGTGCCGTCTCCATCGATTATACCGGCAACACCACCGTCGAGGCCGGCACGCTGGTAATCCGGGATTCCTACCTGGACCCCGCATCCTCGGTCTCGCTGGGCGCAAGCGCCGTGTTGAATCTCAACTTCGATGAACCCTCGGAAGACGTCACCGCCACGGTGGACAAGCTCTTTATCAATGGCGTGCAGCAGCCGGTCGGCGTCTATGGAGCGACGGGTTCCGGAGCCACCACCGTCAACGATGTCAACTTCGCCGGTGTCGGCACGCTCACCGTGCTCACCGGACCCGCAGTCACAAACAACTACGCGTCATGGGCCAGTGATAATGGCATCAGCGGCCAGCCCTTCGACGGCGACTTTGACAAGGACGGCATTTCCAACGGCGTGGAATACGCGCTGGGCAAGAGCCCGACGACCTCCAGCCAGCCAGCCGGCGTGCTTGCGGGCAACACGCTGACCTTCACCAAGGGAGCGGCTGCCATTGCCAACGGCGACGTGAGCTGGATCATCGAAACGTCCACCACCCTGACGGGTTGGAGCGCCGAGGTGACCCAAGCCGCGGGTGACCCCGCCGCCACCATCGCCTACACCTTCACCCCCGGCACGCCGGCGAAGAAGTTCGCCCGCCTCAAGGTGGTGCAGGTGCCTTAACCCGCGGCTCTGCCCCGGCCCCTCCTGATTCAAAAGCCTCGGGGCATGCCCCGAGGCTTTTTGCTGCGACGAATCCCGAACTCCGAAGTTGAAAACTTGGATTCGATTTTGAAACCACGGATTATCCTTCTGAATAACTTGACTGTTACAGGCGGCGGGCAGCATGCCCGCGCCACGTGGCCCGGGCAT
>CAYWLC010000139.1:0-7652 GCA_964458895.1 uncultured Luteolibacter sp.
GCGTTGGTTGAGCGCTTTGAGATCTTTTTCCATGGGAGCGGCCACGAGGCGGGCGGCGTGATCTATTCCGCCCCCGACATTCTCGCTAAGTCGCTCGATGGCTGCCACCAGGGCGAGCGTGGCGGCGGTTGGTTCGGCTGGGGGCGCGGCAACCGCTGTTGTTTTCCCGTCGATTTCCCGGAGCCGTAATTCATGCTCGGCAACCCATCCTCGGAGTTGGATGTTCTCATCGGCCAGCTTCTCTGTCTGCAAAAGGTTCTCTATGAACAGGCCCAGCAGGACGGACAAGGGTTCATCGTCGGTGGTGTCGGGTTGCTCGTTTGTTTGTTTACTGTCGGGTGTGTTGGTCATTGGTTCGTTTTGTTTGGTTAGAATTGGTGGAATAGTGATAAGTGGGGCAGTGGGGCAAGTTTCTGAGTGGTGCATATACAGGGAATAGAGAGAGGATGAGCAATAGTGGTAGAAAATAGGATGCGTGTTATTATGGTAAAAAAGTTACTCCACTAGAGGGAGGGATGGCGCAGCGCGCCACTCCTCCCTGCCGCCCTTCGCTCCACGGGAATGGATTCTCAATCAAGTTCTTCCTCCCTAGTTTCTATGGGAAAGATTGGAGGCGGGACGCCGCAGCCACAAACGCATCGGAATCTAGCAGAATATTCGACTCTATTCCTGCCTTCCTCACCCCCTATCCCGCCGGGATGTTAGTGATGGGTCCGTCATGACAACATCCGATCATTACCCGGCCCGCGCGTCAATCCCACTGCGGCCTGCAGGTGCCGGCCCAAGCGGCGATGAGAGCGACGGCGATGTGGGCGCCGAGGGCGTAGAGACAGGCGTTCTGGGCGGAGAGACCGGTGTCGATGACGGATTTGACGGCATCATGGACCTGGGTTTGCAGGGCTTCGACGGAGCCGGACCACGCCCAGTAAGCCGAGATGAACGGGCGGGTGAAGGCTTCGATATTTTCCGGCAGGGCGAGCACCGCGCCGGAGAGCGGGAGTTGGAAGCCGACCAGATAGATCGAGAGCAGCGACGCCTGTTCCGCGGTGCGCATGAGCGCGGAGATGGCCAGGCAGATGGTGGTCATGGCCGCGTTGACCAATAACAGAAACCCGGCGTGCTGGATGAAATCCCCGCGGAAGGTGCCGAAGAAGTTCACGAAAAACGCCATCCATAACGACTGGGTGATGACCAGACAGGCGAGAAAGGCAACCTTCGAGGCCAGATACGCCGAGGGTCGCAGACCGCCGAATTTTTCCTTTTCATAAATCGGCCGCTCGCCGGCGATCTCCCGCGCTGAATTGTTAGACCCCATCAGGGAAAGCAGCACCACCTGGAACATGATAATGCCCGAGACCGCGGAGCCGACCTTGGCCTGGTCGGATCTAACACTCTGTTGTTCCTGGATTTCCGCGGCGATGTCGGTCTGGCGCGTGTCCGAAAAGCGGCGGATGTTGCCGGAGGCCTTGTCGCTGAACAGGGTGACGAGGATGGGGAAACACAGCAGGATGGCGAGTTGCAGGAAGACCTGGCCGCGGTCACGGAAGAAAATCCGCCAGCGGCGGGACAACAAGATGGCGAACTGGCTGAAAAACCCCGGCAAGCGCACAGGCTCCGTTGCGGCGCGGGCGGGTTTGCCAGACTGGGTGGCGGTTTCGGGTTCGCCGGGTTTGGAGGGTGAGCCATCCTGAGCCAGCGGTTCCGGCTGGGCGGTCTCCTCGGGTAGGATCAAGCCACCGCTGGCGAGGAGTCGCTCGCGGTTGCGGTCGAGCATTTTCTGATAGGACGCGCGGTGTTTCTGCCATGACGCGTGCCAACGTTCGGGCGGCTGGGTCGCCAGGCGTGGATAGACCTCCTCGCTGTCCTGGACGGAAAAATAATGGGTCAGGCGTTCGGGTGGGCCGTGGAACGCGACCCGCCCCTCGTGCAGCACCAGCACCGAATCATATAACTCCAGATGCGCCAGTGAGTGGGTTACCGAGAACACGATGCGCCCGTCCTTGCGCGAGATGTCATGCAACAAGCGCACGATCTCACGCTCGGAGCGCGGATCAAGGCCGGAGGTGACCTCATCGCATAGCAGGATTTTCGGGTCGGAGACGAGTTCCATCGCCAGGCCGAGCCGGCGCTTCTGCCCGCCTGATAGAACTTTCACCTGGCGGTCGCCGATCGGACTAAGGCCGGTTTCCTCGAGGATGCGGTCGATGCGTTCGTCGAGTTCCCGGGTGTTGCGCGAGCGGACGCGCAGGCGGGTGGCCGCCTCCACGGATTCATCGACCGTGAGCGGGTCGTAGGCGATGGAAAACTGCGGCACGTAGCCGATTTCCGAGGGCGAAAAATCCCCGTCCTCGGCCAGATTGCGGCCATCCCAGAACAAGGAACCCGATGACTCGGGATTGAGCCCGGCAATGGTCTTGAGCAGGGTGGTCTTGCCGCAGCCCGAGGGCCCCACGATGGCCATGAAGTGCCCCTTGGGCACAAGCAGCGACGCCCGGTCGATCAGCGGGATTTCCTCGCCGTCTTTGCGGATGGTGAAACTGACGTCCTTGAGTTCTAACACGGATGGAGGGGTGCTGGGGTTCAAACGATGAGAATACGGGAACCCTATCGCCCGCCAGTGAAAAAAAACCCGGATTTTGAGATTGTCATCCCGTCAAAAGCGGAGATAGTAAAGATACCTTGATTAAATTCACTCAAGATTCGCGGCCTAGACTTGGCCCAGCGCATGCAGGTGGCGGGCTGGCATTGCGCATCACCGTCCCCGCCGGATCACCCCGTTCACCCCACCCCATCCATGATTCACCGTTCCGACGAAGCTCAATGCCCCTTGTTTGAAGCAGTAGTCACAGAATCCCACGGAGTTTCATCCAAACGCAGGAAAATGGCAGGAGCCTCACCCAAACCGGCGGATTTCGGCCTCACGGCCCCCTCACAACTCGTCAAAAACTACGTGCTGGACACCAATGTCCTGCTGCACGACCCGGCCTCGTTGGAGCGGTTCAAGGAAAACCACCTTTGCGTGCCGGTGGACGTGCTGGCCGAACTCGACAAGTTCAAATCCGAACAAACCGAACGCGGGGCCAACGCCCGCCGCGTCCATCGCCGCCTGACGGAAATGTTCGCCACCTCGGAAACCGTGACCCGCGGGGTGACCACGCCTTTCGGCGGCACCGTGCGCCTGGTGATCTATGATCCGGCTTGCTGCCCCAAAGATTCGGAACTCATCAACCGCTTCCACCGGATTTTCCCCGACCGCGAACGCGTGGACCACCGGATACTGGCCACCTGCCTGCTCTTGATGCAGCACAACACCGCACCCGTGGTGCTCGTCACCAAGGACATCAACATGCAACTCAAGGCCCGCGCCGTGGGCATCGAGTGCCAGGACTATCTGAACGACAAGGTCGATGCCCGCGAGGTTTCCAATTACGACGTGCAGCGCATCGAGGTGGACACCAGCGAACTCCAGCGCTTCGCCAGCAGCGGCGAGCTCGAAGTTGCCGAAGACCGCCTCCTGGGCGTGTCGCTCAACGAGTATGTTCTGTTAGGAGCGGGTGAGAAACAAACCATCCCCGCACGGCTCGCGCCGGAGGGGCGCTTCGTGCGCCTCAACATCCCCGAGGTGCTCAAAATGCCGGACGGCCAGTCCCTCAAGCCGCTCAATCTCGGCCAGCGCTGCCTGATCGACGCGCTGCTCAACCCTGAGATTTCGTTGGTGACCTGTTATGGACACGCCGGCACCGGCAAGACGCTGGTGGCGGTGGCCGCCGGCCTGCATGAGATGTTCAGCCGCCGCTATAACGGAATCACGGTGAGCCGCCCGGTCGTCGCCATGGGCGAGCAACTCGGCTTCCTGCCGGGCTCGCTCGATGAAAAAATGCGCCCGTGGCTGCAGCCGATCCACGACGCGCTCGACCTGCTGATGCGCCCGAGCACGCCACTGGGCCCGCGCCGCAAACAACAAAAACCGAGCACCAACGCCACTTCGCCCACCGTGAAGAAACCCTACGAAATCCTCATGGAACAGGGGATCCTGGAAATCGAGGCGCTGTGTTATATCCGCGGACGCTCAATCCCTAACCGTTATTTCATCCTCGACGAAGCCCAGCAACTCACACCCCAGGAGGCCAAGACCATCGTCACGCGCATGTCGCGCGATTCCAAACTGGTGATGGTCGGCGACCCGGCGCAGATCGACAACCCGTATGTGGACAGCCGCAGCAACGGCCTCGTGTACACCCGCAACCGTCTCAAAGGCCAGCCATTCGTCGCCCACATCGCCCTCAACCGCGGCGAACGCTCGGAACTCGCCGAAGCCGGCGCGCGGCTGATGTGAGCAGGGTGCGCGGCAGTCGCAATTGCTATCGCCAGCAGGGCCGGATTGCTCTCCAATCACGCGCGTGCCCACCTCCGCCCTGACAGCCTGCGTGCTGGCCGCGCGCCCGAAAACCCTGCCCGCTGCCGTGGTGCCGGTGTGGGTGGGCTGCGTGCTGGCGTGGAAACTTCACGGCACCTTCCACCCGGCACTGGCGGCAGCCACTCTAACATGCGCGCTGGCCATCCAGATCGCCACGAATTTTTTCAACGATGCCATCGACGCCCGCAAGGGTGCGGACACCGAACGCCGGCTCGGCCCGCGTCGGGTCACGGCATCGGGCATGTTGCGGCCGCGTGTCGTGATCGCGCTTGCGGCTGGATTTCTAACAATCGCTGCGGCTTGCGGGGTGATTCTCTATCAGGCGCGCGGCTGGCCCATCCTGGCGATCGGCATGCCATCGTTGTTTCTCGCCTACGGTTACACCGGCGGGCCCTTCCCGCTGGCCTACCGCGGCTTGGGCGAGTGGTTTGTGATCCTGTTCTTCGGGTTGGTTGCGGTCACGGGCACGGTGTTTATCCAGATTGGAACTTGGCCACCCGCGGCAATTCTGTTAGGGTCGCAGGTCGGCCTGCTCTCGGCGGTGCTCATCTCCATCAACAACCTGCGCGACCGCGCGGAGGACGCGACCACGGGCAAACGCACGCTGGCGGTGCGCTTCGGGTCAAAGGCGGCGGCGCGCATCATCGAGCTGGAAATCATTCTCGCGCTGTTAGGCGGGCTCTTGTGGCTGGCAGGGGAAACCCCGCAGTGGGCGCTGGCGGGGGTTCCGGTGGTTTTGTTAGGAATTCCGATCATCCGGGGGGTGGAGACCCGGCCGCCGGGCCCCGCGCTCAACCGCCTGCTGGCGCTGGCCGGCGTGCAGTTGCTGCTCTTCGCAGCCGCCTATCATGCCGCAGCGCTATTCTAACAAGAAGATTGCACCCAGGCATTCACTTCTGATTTCAAAAGCCTCTAAGAGATAGAGGATGGGAGATCGTGGATGAAGAGTTTGACGAATGACGAATGACGAATGACGAATGACGAATGACGAATGACGAATGACGAACGCAGAGCGAGCACTAGCGAGCATGGAAAACCTGGCGCAGCCCTGAATGGCATAGCCGTAGGCAATGTTGATTTTTGATTGTTGAAGTGAGCTTGAAAAAGAGCGCCCTGCGCTCACAAGCGCACATCAACATTCGTCATTCAACATTCGTCATTCGTCATTCTCTGAGCCTCAGTCCCTGCGCGTGAGTTCGACAAACACATCCTCGAGCGTGGCCTCGTGACGGAAGAGCGAGCGCAGCGGCCAGCCGTATTGGGAAGTCAGCCGTGCGATCTCCTCGCGCACGTCGCTGCCGGAATCCACCCAGACGGTGAAGCGTGTCCAGCCGTCGTCTAACAATTCGGGCGTGGCTTTTTTCACATGTTCCAGGCGGTTGAGCGCGGCCGCGACCACTGCGGGATCGGCATGGATCTCCACCTGGATGCGGCCTGCCGCGCGCATTTCGCGGGTGAGGTTGGCCGGCGTGTCGGCGGCCTTGATTTTGCCGTTGTCGATGATGATGACGCGGTTGCAGGTCATTTCCACCTCGGGCAGGATGTGGGTGGAAATCAACACGGTGTGGGTTTGGCCGAGCTGGCGGATCAGTTCGCGAATCTGGCGGATTTGGTTAGGATCGAGGCCGTTGGTGGGCTCGTCGAGAATGAGCAGTTCGGGATCATGCACGAGCGCGTCTGCCAGACCGACCCTCTGGCGGAACCCTTTGGACAGGGTTTTGATCATCTTGCGGCGGACCGCTTGCAGCCCGCAGGTTTCCAACACATCGCCCACACGGCGGCGGGTGTCGTTGCGTCCGAGACCCTTGAGTTGGGCGCGGAATTTCAGGTACTCGCGCACGCGCATGTCATCATACAGCGGCACATCCTCCGGCATGTAGCCGATCTTGCGGCGCGCCTGGAGCGATTGGCGGAAAATATCGAATCCAGCGATGCGCGCGCTGCCCGAGGTGGGCGGCAGGTAGCCGGTGAGCATGCGCAGCGTGGTGGTTTTGCCCGCACCGTTAGGTCCTAGAAAACCGACGATTTCCCCGCGCTCGACCGCAAACGTGATGTCGCGCACCGCGTCGTGGCGGGAATACCGTTTGGTGAGTTGGTGAACATCGATCATCATGGCATGGATGGCTCAAAGAGCGACATCACCCGACTGCGGCAAGGCAATCGGGCGTTCAGGAAAAATGGCCTGCGCATGCCACCGGCTCACTCGGCCTTCGGCTTGCCAACGCGGCGCACGCTGCCGAAACGCTTCTGGAATTTGTCGATCCGTCCTTCGGTGTCCACAAATTGCTTCTGGCCGGTGTAAAACGGATGGGAATCCGAGGTGATGCCGATCGAGATGAGACTGTGCTCCACGCCATCAATGACTTCCTTGCGCTCGGAGGTCTTGGTGGAGCGGCTGACGAAGCGGGTGCCTGTGGTCATGTCCACAAAAACCACCGGATTGTATTTCGGATGAATGTCCTTTTTCATGAGAATTGCAGAATTCCGTCACGTTTCCGACGCGCCGGGACGCGGAGATTGCCCGAAATTTGCCACCTGTCAAGCAGCCATCCACAGACAATTGCAACTTTTTCAAAAGTTATGATAATTAAGGTTTGCTTATAATTCAGCGGCATCTCAATTAATTGCCTGATTTTTAAGTCGCTTTTATGCGGGAAGCGTGTAGGCTACAGTCGTTATGGCAATCACCACGAAACGTACCCGATTCTCACGTCGTCTTCCTGACCATGTCACTGATGAGCTTGTGAATGTTCTTTCTGAGAAAAAAGTGTTCGGTTTCAATGACCTGTTCGAGCGGGTTTTTGCAAATCTCAAATTGCGCAATGCGGTGAGCGGCGGCGAGGAAATGCTCCGTCTGAGGGCTTATGAAAAGCTGCAAAATCTTGTCACGCGTGGGCTGGTTGAAAAACTCGGCAAGGAATACAAGGGGACCAACCGCGTGCATGAGGCGTCCAGTGCGTACGCTGCCGCGCAGGAAGCGGCCGCGCAGGATTGAGCCTTCGCCCGATCATGCCACAAGATTATCTTCCCGTCCTGCTACAGGTGGTCATGGCCTTTGGTTTTGCCGCCATGGTGCTGGTGTTGAGCGTGATCTTCGGGCGCTCGGCCAAACGCAACGCCACCAAGGACATTGCGTATGAATGCGGCATGCTGCCGATCGGCGAGGGCGCACCGAGGTTTTCGGTGAAATTCTATCTGGTGGCGATGTTGTTCGTGCTGTTCGACATCGAGGTGG
>CAYWLC010000140.1:0-7544 GCA_964458895.1 uncultured Luteolibacter sp.
GGCTCCTTGCTGCGGAACTCAATGGCCACCGCCCGGAAAATCAGCGCGAACAGCAGCAGCATGAACGCCAGATAGAAGCCGGAAAAGACCGTGGCATACACCGGAGGAAAAGCAGCGAACAAGGCCCCCCCGCCCGTGACGAGCCACACCTCGTTGCCATCCCACACCGGGCCGATGGCATTATAGAGCACGCGTCGCTCGTCATCGTCCTTGACCCTGAGGATGAGGGCACCGACGCCGAGATCGAAGCCGTCAAGCATCGCGTAGCCGGCGAACAGCACGCCTACCAACACAAACCAGAGAAGATTGTAGTCCATAAGGTGATCAATTCAGGCCCGCTGCTGCTTGAGCCAGTTGTCAGGCAGATCGTGGCTTTCTTCCAACGGCTCGGGACCATGTTGGATCTTGCGGTTGAGCAGGAACAGGAACAGCGCGAACAATAACAGATAGATCAGACCGAAGCCGATCAGCGAGGTCAGCACCTGATTGGCCTTGACCACCACCGACAGACCATCGCTGGTCCGCAGGTAACCCCAGACAATCCATGGTTGGCGGCCGATTTCCGCCGTGAACCAGCCGGCTTGGTTGGCAATCTGCGGGAGCAGCACCGATGGGACGGCCAACATCAGGAACCAGCGCGTCGGCAAATACCCGGGGTCGTCCAGTTTTCCCCGCCACCACAGGAAAGCGCCCCACAGCGACAAGGCAATCAGGGAAAATCCGATAGCAACCATCAGATGGAAGCATTGGAAGGTCGCCTGAACCGGCGGTCGCAGATCCGGAGCTATATCATTGAGCCCGGTGATCACATGGTCGCGCCGCCCCGACACTAACAGGCTCAGGCCCGCTGGGATCTTCGGGCCAATGGTGCTCGCATGAGTCGTGTCCACCCAGCCGAAGGGATGCAGCGGTGCTTCGGGCCCGGATTCCCAGATGCCCTCCATCGCCGCCAGCTTTGACGGTTGGTTTTTCGCCACTCCGCCCGCGGAGCTATGCCCGGTGACCAGCGATAACAAAGACGCGGCGATCGCCAGCACCAAGCCAAACTTGAGGGAGGTTGCGGCAAACTCGACATGGCGCCGCCGGATCAGATAGAAAGCAGCCACGCTGATGACGAAAAACGCGCCCGCCAGCCACGCCGCCACCAGGGTGTGACTGAGCCGGTCCATCGACGACGGATTGAACACCACTCCCCAGAAATCATCGATGACCATCCGCGCCCGACCAAGATCCGCAGCTTCGAAGGCGTGCCCCAGGGGAACCGGTTGGCCACCGATTTCGAGGTGCGAACCGGCCGGTGTTTGCTGCCAGGAGTTGGCAACGATGATCCAGACCGCGCTGAAGTGCGCCCCGAGAGCAACCATACAGGTAGCAAAAAAATGGAGTTTCGGTCCCACCTTGTCCCAGCCAAAGAGCAGAATCGCCAGAAACCCGGATTCCAGGAAAAACGCGAAGATGCCTTCCGCCGCCAGGGCGCTGCCGAAAATATCGCCGACGAAGCGCGAATAGGTCGCCCAGTTGGTGCCGAACTCGAATTCCAGCACGATGCCAGTGGCCACCCCCAACCCGAAGATGAGACCGAAAATCTTCGTCCAGAAGCGGGCCATGTTGTGATAGATCGGATTGCGGGTGCGCAGCCACGTCCCCTCCATCATGACCAGCACGATGCCCAGCCCGATGCTCAGGGGTGGATAGAGATAGTGGAAAGCCGCCGTGAAGGCGAACTGGATGCGCGATAATATTTCAACATTCATGAGGCGGAGACCGGAAATTGTCGTTCTTGATTGGAGTCCCCGGCGCACGCCACTGGAACCCGCGCAAGGGTGCCGGCCAGGTATCGGGTTACCAAGCAAACCGGAGAAAGCCTTTCAGAGCTTGCCACCGCTTCGATACCCAGATCCTGCAAGCGTTGTGCCATGTTCCGTCCCACTGACCCCGCAATCACTGCCTGGCAATCGTGCAGCAGCGCGGCGAGCTCCGCATGATGGTCGCATGCCTCCCCAGGGTTGTCATGACGGACACGGTAAGACGGGCCTCTAACCTCGCCGTTTCTCAGGTCAAACAATGCAAATTTGACCGCACGCCCAAGGCGAGGAGCCAGCACGTCTCCTTTTGCTTCCTCAGCGACTGCTACTCGAATGCGGGTTCCGTCCGTCATCACGTTCTGGGCATACGCCCAAAACTTCGAGCCGACAAGCACAAATGACGACCGGCAAATCATAGGGAGGACGATGGAGCAGGATTCTTGCGACAGCCGAGCCGTGATTTTGGTCTGGCGTCGAGATGGACGACCCCGCCTTCGATGCGCACCGCCATGCCTTTGGTCAGACAGGCGGCCACGGTCTGGTGGGCACGGGCGAGGATGCGACTGAAGGTCTGGCGTGAAATCCCCATGAGGTGCGACGCTTCAAGCTGGGGCATTCCTTCCACGTCGGCTAGGCGCAGAGCCTCGAATTCGTCGAGCGAGAGGACCCGTTCCTCCAAGTCACGCAGCGGGATGCCTGCCGGCTTGAAATACACGACTCCGGGAAGTGTTGCGATGCGGCGGGGACAATGCGGGCGGGCCATGATCTGAGTCTAGATCATCAGGACCGCTTTCGGCAAGCCAGACAGCTCTGCTTTACGCTTCATGATTGTTTTTGCCTTCAACCAGCACCGGATTGCGATGCTCATCAACATGGAGGTCACGGCTTTAGTTGATTTCAACCTGCTTCAATCCTTGTTCACCGATTTCTGTCCGAGTATCATGCAGTCATCCGGGGTTTGCCCGCAAGGAATAGCAATACGTCGGTCTCCGTCACCACGCCGAGTAAGCGGCGTTGCTTGTCCGTGACTGGCAGCCTTTCAGTCTTTGCGGAGGAAAAGAATTCGAGCGCTTCAACCATCGACATCTCAGGCCTCAGACTGGGATGATCGTCCCGCATTACATGGCCGTGACCTCGGAGACTCCCCAACCGGTTTGGTTGCAGACATCCTGCACCGAGCGTTGCTCCAGATCAAGCAGGCGGATCACGATTTGTTGGCGGGGCGCGAGCGTGGCGATCATCCGGTCGAGCAGGTTGTTGAGCATGGCGGGCGTTTCGTCAGCGTGCGGTGCTTCGCAGGCAAGCGTGCGCTGCAGGATCTCGCGTTCGTCGTCGGAAAGGTCGCTATAGCTTGTTAGAGGCCTGGCAGCAATGCGTCGCAGCCAGTCGCGGCAAGCGTTCAAAGTGACCCGGGATACCCAATGATCGAAGGGTTGGCGTCCGGCGTATTGGCCGAGGTTGGCAAAAATCTTGACGAACACCTCTTGTGACACGTCGTCGCGGTCCGCCTCGCGCCGCAGGTGGTTACGGATGATTCCGGTCACCAGTGGATAGAGCAACTCAACCAATTCACGCCATGCGGTTTCATCCCCGTTGCGTGCCGCTTCGAGTAAACTTTCGGAAATATTTGAGGCGTCATCGACCATGGTTGGCACGCGTGCGTCCAGGTCACAAACCGGCATCTTTCCTGGCCGGGTTGGCATCCCGTACACCTCAGAAAGAGGGCGGCGAGATAAACGTCGTCCCATCCAAAAGATTACAAGTTGTTTAGAATTCGACAAACCAGGCTTTCCGGCTGTGCATTCCCGCAGAGTGTGTTAAGAAAACCAGCGAGAGTCAGACGGTCGTCATGAAAATCCTTGTCATCGAAGATGAAAAAAAGATCGCCTCCTTTATTCGCAAGGGTCTGGAGGCGCAGGGGTTTGTGGTGGACGTGTGCCACCACGGTGATGAGGGATTCACTGCCGTCACGACCCGTCCCTACGATGCGGTAGTTCTCGACATCATGCTGCCGGGGCGCGACGGGCTGAGCATCCTGCGCAACCTGCGGGAACGCAAGCTGGCCGTGCCGGTGATCCTGCTCAGCGCCCGCAGTGAACTCAACGAACGACTCGAAGGCCTGAATCTCGGTGCCGATGATTACCTGACCAAGCCGTTTTACATCGAAGAATTGATCGCCCGCCTTCATGTCGTGACCCGCCGGGCCACCGGGGCGAGCCAGAGCATCCTCGCGGTGGCGGATCTAACGGTGAATTTGCTCACCCGCGAGGTGGTCCGAGCCGGTCGGCAAATCGACCTCACCGCCCGCGAGTTCGAATTGCTAGAACACTTAGCGAGGTCTCCGGGCCGGGTGTTTACCCGATCGCAAATCTGCGAACGGGTCTGGAACTATGACTTCGATCCCGGCACGAATCTGGTGGAAGTTTACATCCAGCGACTGCGCAAAAAAGTCGAGGGCGAAGGAGAAGTGAAGCTCATCGAAACCATCCGCGGTGTGGGTTACCGCATGAAACCGCAAGCATGAAGCCGCCCTCATTCCGTCTCAAGATCGCGCTGCTTTCCGCCATCATCTCGGGAGTGGTGTTAGTAGGTTTCGGAATGGCGGCGTTTTTGATGATTTCCAGGCAAAAGATCGAAAGTCTGGACACGGAAATCCGTTCCATCGGGACACGGCATCCAGGATGGATCACCAATCGCCGGGATTTCAAGCGCTTGGATGCAGCGCTCGGGTTCATTTTTGGCGAAGATCATCGGGATCAAGTCATTCTGATGGTCAAAAACGCCGCTGACGGCAACGTTCTTTATACCTCGCCGGGTTGGCCAAAGGAATGTGACTCCACGCAACTCGATTGCTCCCTCGCGATTGCTCCTGGCGCATCCGGTGACGTCGCGGATCCCGGTTGCGAAGGCGAATTGAGCGTTGGCCGTGGACGGGGAGGTCCGGGGCGAGGCCTCGGCCCGGGAGGCGGAGGCGGTCAGGTATCGTTCACTAAAATCCCTAAATTCCAAACCATCCACACCAAGTTCGGCCAATGGCGCCTGGGCATGCTTGGAACTGCGGACACCACCCTGATCATCGGCTTGAACTCCGCCCAGACGCGCACCGAGTTGGACCACCTGCGGAACGCCTTCCTGGTGGCATTGCCACTCGCCCTTCTCCTTGTCGGTCTTGGCGGATGGTTCGTCGCCGGGAAGGCGCTGCGGCCGATAAGGGTGATCGCCAGCACCGCCGAGCAGGTCACCGCACGCGGTCTCGACCAACGCATTCCTCTGTCCAACGAAGATCCGGAAATCAGCCGGGTCATCATTATTCTCAACCGCATGATGGACCGCTTGGAAAAAAGTTTCCAGCAAGCCACCCGCTTCAGTGCGGACGCATCCCATGAACTGAAGACTCCGCTCGCCATCATGCAAGGAGAATTGGAGAACGCTCTTCAGGAGGCTCTTCCCGGCTCCAAAGAACAACAGATCTTCAGCAATCTGTTAGAAGAAGCGCAGCGCCTCAAAACCATCACCCGCGGACTGCTATTGCTCGCCCGTGCCGATGCCGGTCAACTCAAGCCTGCGCTGGAAACCATGGACCTCGCATCAATGTTAGACGCAATCCTTGAAGATGTCCGAGTGCTTGCGGAGGAAACGCGGCTGGAGTTCGATGTGAAAATCACACCGGGCATCGTGGTCCGGGCGGATCCTGCATTGCTCCGTACCGCGTTGCTCAATCTGCTGGTCAACGCCGTGAAATACAATGAACCCGGCGGCAAGATTCTAGCGACCCTTGAGTCGCTGGAAAATCAGGCGGTTCTCACCATCGGCAACTCAGGCCCGGGCATCCCCGAAGCGGACAAAGAACGGATCTTCACCCGTTTCCACCGCGTGGATGCCGCCCGCCAACGGCAGGTGGATGGAATCGGGCTCGGCCTTAGTCTGGCGCGTGAAATCGTCAGGGCCCATGATGGCGAACTGGAGCTGAAGGAAAGCCGGCCCGGATGGACCAGCTTTCTGCTGCGGATCAAGCGGTGATTGGAAAAAGCAAAAAGCCCGGGTGATCCTTACGAAACGCCCGGGCTCATCGAAGGTGGGAATCAGTTTCCCGCAGGGCAGTTGGCACCGCCACCGCGGGGGCCACTGCCATCGCGTGGGCCGCGGCGCTGGCCCTTGCCTTTGCCCTGACCTTGCCCATCACAGGTGCCGCCGTTCTTCTGCTTGCATTCTTCCTGGCGGATGGCCCGTTCCCCTTCGGTTTTCGGTGGTCCGCTGTATCCGCCGCTGCTGCGGCGTCCTTGATTGCCTTTGGCTGATGCGGTGCCGGTGCTCAACAGGGCGACGGCGATCAATGTGGTGATGTGGATAGTTTTCATGATTTCGTGTTTGTTCTGTTCTGTTTGGTTTGATGCGTTCTGAGTGTCACGCTACGATTGAGTGAACCCCCGCCGTATGACCCGGCTCAGTGATTTTGAATTACAGTATTGTTATATTCCAATCATTTGAGCCACGAGCGGAATGCCGCGAGGTGGTTGAGAGAACCATTCAGCAAATTGCTGAACACATTCTTGATCGGCCTATCGCGGGCGGTCAGAAGCGCCGCACGGAGATCCTCAATGTCGGTCTCCTCAATCATCACACCGACCTCAAGCGCATCTGATAGCGATGCATCGCTTTTTTCGATAAGCGCGTTGTAGAGGTCTTGAAGCTCCTTGTAGGTGAATATCCCGTCTGCTGCAGGAGTTGAGTCTTGCAGCCGATAGCGCACGATCAGGCCGTCGATTGCGTTCATGTGATTCTGTTCGGAAGCAGCGATGTTGGCGAAGATTGCGGCACCCCATTTGGCATGGAGTGCTTTGTAAACATCACGTGCCAGTTTTTCTTCCTGCTTCATGAACAAGATGGCGTTTGCTTCCGTGGCTGTCAGCGCGGATGCGGTCGAGGTCAAACTGCCTAACATGATAGCGGCTGCGATGGTTTTTGCGACGAAACTGATTTTCATGGTCGTTTGGTGTTGTGGTTTTAATTTCCGGAGCGGTATCGCTTGGGAACCGCTTCGTGGAAAATCAAACCCCGTGTGTAAGTGATTTTTCCCCACGGCAGGATTACAGTTTTTTTATTTTCCCCTAACCAAGCAAACCGGAGAAAGTCTTTCAGAGCTTGCCACCACTTCGATACCCATCAATCACCTTGAGGGGCAGTGGAATCCGTTCGGATCGCAGGCCTACACGTGCAATCCATAGGTTTGGCGGTCGGTTTCGGAATGATGTGGGAGTGGGTGGCCAGCGCCTTCGCTGTAGCACCACCCGCAACTCAATCCCGAAGGCGTGTGCGCTGCGTGCGTGGTGGCTCAACATGCCCCGCCAAGTCTGCCTCCAAATCAGCAAGCTCTTGGATAGCTTGGCTCTTCAAGCGCTACCGCGAACTGACCACCGAGGCCCAGGCCGACGAATGGTTCGGGATTCTGCCAAAGGAGGGTCAGTGGCAGAACACCACCAAATACGACCGAACGGCCCGCACCGTGACGTTCCCGAAATCCATCAGCACCTGAGCGCACATTCAATCCGCATGCCAACGGCGATTGTTAGACGCAGATGGTGGATGTGGCACCCGGCCATATTGCCACATCCGCATCGAAACCTACAAGAGCCAGGACCGCGTGGCAATGGACGCACCCCGCCGCCAACCGGTGAAGTTGTGATAAATGGCGTTCAATACTGCTTTCACCTTGTGTGCCAAACCGCTAATCTAGCAGAC
>CAYWLC010000141.1:0-7339 GCA_964458895.1 uncultured Luteolibacter sp.
CGCCGAACTCGGACATCACCTATGCCTACGGCACCACGATTCCCGCGATCGGCACGTTGTTCCTGATCGCCACGTATGCCAACGGCTCGGATGTTGACTATGCTCCGAACGCTGGCACATACGACCAGTGGTAACATGACGGGCGTATAGCGCCCAAATCAATAACCAACCAGCCACTCCCATGAAACTAACCAAGACTCGCATCATGAGGCGCAAGTCAGGCATGACCCTGCTCGAATTGACAGTGGTCATCCTCGTCCTGCTCTCCCTCATCTCGATCCTCTTCATTGGCGCCCGCGCCTGGAAGAAGGGTTCCGACCGTGCCGCAAACATCCTGAACATCCGCAACGTGCAACAAGCCGTGCGGGCGCACAGCAATATTCGCGGCATGAACACCGGGGATACGCTCGCCTCCACCGAAATTGTCGGTAGTGGCAAGTATCTCAACAGCGTCACCGCGCCGAACTCGGACATCACCTATGCCTACGGCACCGTGATTCCCGCGATCGGCACGCTCTATCTGACTGCCACCTATGCCACTGGTTCCTCCGTGGACTATGCTCCGGCGGCGGCAACCTACGCTGATTGGTAAAGTCCATCCATCTCCCACTGGGGAGAAACCATCCCACGGTCCGCCTGCCACTGGCGGGCGGACCGTTTCCCTTTTCCTGATTTTTTTCCATCGGAACGCCCCCCAATCCGCCATGCACCCTCACCTCCCATTCCCTTGGCCTCTTTTCAACATCCGGCGTCCCTCAATGTCCTGCAGAAATTCGGGCAGGCATGTTCGATCCTGCGCAACACCACACGCGCGAGCAATCCGTCATGGTACCAGGACGCGCTCGATCTGAATTTCCAACTGCATCTCCGCCTGGATGGCCAGGGCATCCGTGCTTTCTACTTCAACCGCAAGAACAACGATTGGTCCGACGGCCCCGCTCTAACCGACGAAATCCTGCGCGACCCCGCCAAACTGGATGCCGCCATCGCCGAGGTGCTGCGCTTCACACGCACCAGTGGGGCCACCTCGCTGGGTGTCATCCTCCACATCGCGGATGACTTCGCGACCACCGAACTCAAGCCCGAACTCGACAACCCCGCCGCGCTCCCCGACTTGCGGGATGCCGCCGTCCAGAATCCGGCGTCAATCCTGGAAGACTCCTCGATTCTAGCCGACCAGGCCTCATGGCGAGTCCTGCCCTATCCCGCCACCGGCAGCGAAGTGATCGGCACCACCATCACCCTGACCCGGCAATACGCAACCTTGCTGGCCACGCTGCGCGACACCGGTGAACGGGAGAATTTCCCAATCATCACCCATGCCTTGAGCGCGCCACTCGTCGCGATCATGGGTTTGAGCCAATCCCTGCAACCGACTCCCGGCAGACAGTTTGTCACCATTCTCCAGTATCCCTGGTTCACCGCACTGGCATTCTTCAACGAACACGCCGACCTGCGTCTGATCCGCACCCTCCAACACCGGGGAACGCGCCGCGCCACCAACCTGCGCAACGCGCTAACTACCACCAACGCGTCCCTCGAATTCGTCGATCCGGATCTTTTCCTCATCCCGTTAGGCCAAACCGTGGACACCGCGCTGGAGGAGAACCTGCGGGCCACCTTCACCACCAACCGGGTGGAAACCCTCCGCTTGCACCAAAGCGAAGGCATCCCGGAATGGATGCCGGAACCTGCCATCTCGGTCCAATCCGCCGTAGACGCGAACCCCACCATCTCCAACCACACCTTTGCCATCTTGCGGGATGAAAAATGGGCACTCCAGGATTTCCTGCCGACTCCCAAGGAGATCGTGGAAATCTATCCAAGCCGCACGGAAATGCGCCTGCTCCGGATACTCCGCCTGTCGCGGGTCGCCGTGTTTGTCATCCTGATCATCGTTGTCGCCTATTTCGCCATGGGAATCGTGGACCTGATCCGCCGCCCGGAATGGGCCTTTGACCCCATGGAGGCGGAGGCTATCAAATCCCGTCTCGCCATGCTCAACTCCGAGCGCCAGAAGGCCGAACACTGGAACAACCTGCTGGACGATCGCTCGAAGGCATGGACCGCGATGGAGGCGCTCGCCCGCATGTTCCCGGAAAATGGCGGCATGCTGGTCAAAAACTACCTGCATTCCTCCAAGCCCGACAGCACGCCGGGACAAGCCAAGGTCGGTTTTGTCAAGGAGTGGAAAATCACCGGATACGCCCGCGACGAGGCCCTAGAATATCTCAACACCCTCAACACGCGCGAGGGCATTTCCGCCCACTTCAGCGAAATCTCGCGCCTGACGGCCAGCACGGCGTTCAACCCCAGCACCGGCAACCGCAGCATCTCGGTGAACGTCCGTACCCAGGAAAACAACACATTCAAGCCCACTCCTCCCGAGGAGGCCAGCGCATCCGATGAGACCACCTACCCGTTCACTTTCGATCTCACCATCACCCAACGCTTCGAGGCCACCGACCCCATGGCCATCAATGTCGCCAAGGTTCCCTGAGCCATGCCAACCCCGGAACCCAACAGTTAGATCCACGCCATGCACCTCTATCGACAAACCATCACCTTGTTCGGCATCGTCGTGCCCGTGATCGTGGCCCTGGCCATCGGCGGTATCTGCTACCTCCTGAAGTCCAAGATAACCGCATCCTTCAACAACAAGCAGGAGAATTACAAAACCTTCGAACAAAGCCGCATCGCCAGCGTCGAAATCGAATCCCAGGTCACGCGCCAGCGCCAGCATCTGGACCGCTGGAGCAACGCGCTGGCCCAGGAAACCGCCAGCGCCGTCACCACCAACCTGCGGGAAATATTCTCCCATCTTCCTAGCAAGGAAATCCAGCAAACCTCGTTCGAACGCGCCAATGCCAGCGGGGGCTTCGGTTCGATCTCCGCCCAGAAATCCTCGCAAATCCGCATCGCCCTGCGGGGAACCTACCGCGCCCTGCAACGCACGTTCCTCGAATTGGAAACCCGCATGCCCCAACTCCAACTCCTGGAACTGAGGCTGGATCCCAGCACCAACCAATCCGCCCTCCTCAACTGCCAGGTTACCTTCACCTCATGGGAAAAATAAGCTCGGAATGAGCGGGCGTCCCGCCCGTGTTCCTAACATACTGATGAATCCCCGCTCCGCCATCTCTAACCTAAAACAATCCGCCCGGGCAATGCGGCCCCGCGGCCTGTCCTCATGGCTCGGCGCACTGCCCATCATGACGGTCATTGCATGCCTCATCTCCCCCGTTGGCGCCCAATCCGCGGCCAACTTCGATACCGCGCCCATCACACCGAATGCCAATTCCGCCAAAAAGGAGAACAACCCCTCCGCGCCCCAGAAGGATGCCGGGCCGACCAGCGCCACCCCCTCGCGCTTTGTGCGCGAGGCGGATCTCGATGCCTACGTGCAGGCCTTTGCGGCAATTTTTTCCATCAAGGACCGGGCCACGGATCCCTTCGGGCAACTGCAGGATCCGGACGCAAAACCCGTCATCAAACAAACCGTCACCAAGACCTCGCGCCGAGTCACCCAAATCCAGGTCACCCCGTTTTCCGACATCATCCGCATGATCAAAGTGACGACCATCATGCCCATGGAAAAATGTTTCCTCATCGGAACGCGCTCCATCAAGGAAGGCCAACACTTCACGATCAACTTCCGCACCAAAAACATCACTGTCGAGGTGGTCGCCGTCACCTCCCGGGCCATCGAGTTCCGCAACCTCGAAAGCGGCGAATCCTCATCGCTCATGCTCAATCTGCTTCCCGCCGGCATGACTCCGGGAACCAAGGGGATCACCGCCCCTGGAATGATTCCCGACCTTCCCAATGCACCGATCGAACTCGATGGCGGCAACGCCAGCAACGATACTCCTCATAAATAATCGTCTAACACCCGACATCCCATGAACACCGCAAAACTCCTCTCATTCCTAACATCCGTCTGGGCGCTCGCATCGCTCGGTACCTTGTCCCATGCCGCTCCCGCTGTGGAACCCGTGACTCCTCCCGCTGCGGAATCCGCCACAACCCCCGCCGCTCCGGCTACGCCCGCGGATCCCCAAAGCCCCCAAGACAAGAGCCCGGACGTCCCCGCTCCTGCCGCCGTCCCGGGAAATCCACCCCCTGCCGCCGTCCCCGGCGAGCCCGCGGGTGCAGCTCCTTTCGGTCCCTTGGAAAACCAGAAGCAGGAGATGCAGAAATCGGAGGAAGGTTTCATCATCAAGGATGCCGCGCTCAATGATATTTTCCAATTCCTGGCCAAATCCGCCGGCCGCCAGTACTTTCACAATGCCAAGATCAACGGCCCTGAATTCCTGGTCACCGGTCACCTCAACGACGGCAACCCGCTCACGCAAATGGAGGAACTCTCCTTCATGTACGGACTCTCCCTGCATACCAAGGGCAACACCATCTATGCCCTCACCCAGGCCCAACTCAGCCAACTGCCCAGCGTCGAGTTCCACTATCAACTCCGCTACCTGCGCCCCACCGATATCGCCCAGATCAAGGAACTCATCAAACCCATGCTCAGTCCGGGCACCGGCATCGTCAACTTCGAACCCAAAACCAACACCATCATCATCATCGATTCCACCGCGCGCATCGAACAGGCCCGCCAACTCCTCCATGGCATCGACCAAGCCAAAGGCCAGATCATCGTGGAAACCAAAATCCTCCGCGTCAATAGCACCGCCGCGGAACGCGTCGGCATCAATTGGTCCACCAGCCTCGGCCAAAATGGAGTTCCCATGGCCATCAGCCGCGATCTCGGCTCGATTTTCGGACTTCCGATGAATCTAACAGGAGTGCCAGGCAACGCGAAAAGCCCCTCGGCTACCTTCCCGCAGGATTCCAATCTCGTTCTCAATCCCATCCAGATCGCAGGAGTCCTCCGCGCCCTCGCCGAAGCCAACCTCGCCAAACAGGTGTCCAACCCCACCCTGATCACCGAGGACAACGAGCAAGCCACCATCTCGATCATCGACCGCGTGCCCATCATCACCTCCACCACCACTCCGGGCGGCAATGGCTCACAACCCATCATCACCGAAGAGGTCCGTTATAAAATCGATACGGGGGATAAAACCATCGACACGGATCCGGACAAACACCGCGAAATCGGCATCTCCGTCGTGGTCACGCCCACCCTGCTCCCGGATGGCACCATCCGCATGAAAATGCGCCCGCGCTCGGCTCAGATCGTCGAGAAAATCAAAAGCATCACCGGCAACGAATATCCACGGGTCACCGAATCGATGGTCGAATCCCTCGCCCGCGTCCCTAACGGATATTCCCTCGTCGTGGGCGGCTTCTATGGCGAGGCCATCACCCGCGGCCGCACCAAAATCCCGCTTCTCGGAGATGTGCCGGTTCTCAATTTCTTTTTCAAAAGCAAGGAAGCCGTCACGGAAAGAACCAGCCTTGTCTTTGTGGTGACCCCAAAATCCTACGACCCGTCCAACCACAGCATGAGCAACAGGGCCAGCAACCGCGTCCGCAGCGCCACCATCCTCGACTGTGACTACGACTGGGTGGACCCTGACAATCCCGGTCCCGCCCACGAACCCAACATGCGCCGCACCCTCCGCGGAGCGCAACCCGGCGAAGCCCCCTATTACCCAAGACAAGGGGAAATCCTCGACAACCCCGCCCCTGCCGCTCCCGCCGCCCCTTCACCCCCACCATCCCGCTCCAACAAACAAAGCTCCTACAGCAAGGCATCCCGCCTCTGAAGGTCCGCCATATTCTGTTAGATATTGTTTATAACTTATAACTTATAACAAATAACTTATCACCCACCACCCACCCCATGCAATCCACCCTGTTATTCCAAGCGGTTCCGGATGCCCCTGCGGCAGCCCCGGCACCCGTCGTGCAGACGGTGCCGCGCGGCACCCCGGCCGACCTCTGGGATTTCGCCGAGGAGTGCCTGCAACGCACCGTGGAAGCCCTCAAGGAAGCGCGGGCCGCGAGCCCCGCCGAACTCTCACATGCCGTCGCAAGCACCCGTGAATCCCACGCCTTGAAAAAACCCGCCGAACTGATCGAAATTCTCGCACGCGTGCAGGGACACGATGAAGAACATCTCAGCCGGGCGATCCTCGACCTCGGCAACAAGATCTCCGCCACTCTCACTCCCTACGCGCCGCTGGTTCCCTTCGCCGGCAAACTCATCGCCCCCTCGGCGTTCTATGACTCGTTTGACCAGCTTCACAAACTCGCCAGAGTCCTTCTATCACCGGTGATCTACGCCGAAGATACGGATGCACTCGGCACCGCTTCAGCCAATCCCGTGGCTTCCACCATCCTCGCCGAGGAAATCCAAGCCTGCGTGTACCGACGCTTCGGCATCCGTCCCTTTGTCACCGTCGCCCGCCTGGACTACGAAAGCTGGACTTTCCTCACTCGCAAACACTTTGAATTATGATCGAATTTGATGGAATCTCCTTCAATGAACTGATCAGCCGCCGCATCATGGGCGAGTTGGCCGGGCATGATCCGAGTTATGCGGAACTCGCCCAGGACCAGGTGCCCAACCGCGTGACCCGCTACAGCTTCATGGCCACGATCGCCAAGATCAACGGCCTGCCGTTCTTCCCGAAAGTCGCCGAGTTCTGCGACGGCTCCCTGCACGCCACCTGCGATTCCACGGTGATGACCCGCGGCTTCTTCGCCCCACTCTGCATGGCGGGCAATGACCGCCTGATCGTGGCCATCGCCAACCCGTGGAGCCCGCTGGCCGAGGAATACCTCGCCCCGCGTTTCCCCGACCGCGATATCATTAAAATCGTCACCCTCGCATCCGAAATCAGCCGCGCCATCGAATCGGTGGCCACTAACAACGGCCCCAGCCGCTCCGAACTCGAGGCCATCGACGTCGAGGATCTCGACGACGGCATCCATGACTTCGACGTCACCACGGACTACACCGAACCGATGGCCCAACTCATCGCCACCATCATGGCAGATGCCGTTAGAACCCGCGCCTCGGACGTCCACTTCAAGGTGGAAAAGGAAACCTTCTATTATGCCTTCCGGGTGGACGGCGACCTCGGCAACAAAGTCGAGATCCCGATGAAACTCAAGGACCGCCTCGACGCCTTCCTGCTCTACCTGATGACACTGCCCACCGAGATCCGCAACACGGCTCCCGGCATCTCCGGTCGTTTCACCATCTCCTATTTCCACCGCCCCATTGACATCCGCTACGAACGCCACCGCACCTACCGCGGCTATCACGTGACCATGCGTCTGTTAGACAAGAGCAACATCAACGTGACGCTCGGCAAAGGCACCCTCGCCTTCGATGACGAAACCATGTTCGCTCTCAACAAGGTGA
>CAYWLC010000142.1:0-7331 GCA_964458895.1 uncultured Luteolibacter sp.
GCGGCGAGGCCACCTTCAAGGCGGATTTCATTGTGACCACGGAGGCCGCGTGGTTGCGTAATGCGGAGGCAAAGATCGGAGATAGCAGATCGAAGATCGTGGATCGTGGATCGCGGATCGAAGATGATGGATGCCCTCCAATCCACGATCCAAGATCCGCCATCCACCATCCGCTTTCCGCCATCCGCAGTCCCCATTCCACACTCCTGCCCGCCTTCCTCCCCTCAAACTGGCTTGAGGACACCCGCCTGCGCATCACCGCTTACCGCGAATTGTCCGAAGCCGGCACCGAAAAAGCCGTCGCCGCGCTCGAAGCCTCATGGTGCGACCGCTTCGGCCGCCTGCCGGAGTCCGCCGCCAACCTGCTGCAAATCGCCCGCATCAAGGCCCTCGCCGCCGCCGAAAACATCGCCTCCGTCGAAATCCAGGGCCAACGCCTCATGCTCCACCGCAACGGTGACTATGTTTTGTTAGAAGGCCGCCGCTTCCCGCGCCTCAAGGCCGCCGACTCCCACGCCAAGCTCGCCGAGGCCATCGGAATGCTGCGGTCGCTGTGAAAGCATAGCTCGGTCGGATCTGACGGAGCGTCCTCACTCCGCCGGACGCTTGCGCCAGCGGTCCAGCATGTCCGGCACGGCGCGGGGGCGCGACATGGTGACAAAGAAACCCGCGATGGCCGCGACCGTGCCGCAGACCCAGAAGACCTGGCTGTAGCTGAGGTGGAGATTTTCTGATAGAGCCTGCTGGGTGATCGCCGCGGCGGCGATGCCTACCCATGACAGCCAGCTTGCGGCTCCCTGCACGGCTCCTTTCATCTGCGGGGCCGGGCGGTGTTGCAGCACCGAAACGATGGGCACGATGAACAGCCCGCCGCCGATGCCTAACAACCATAGGGCCGCCGCAAAACATCGTTCCGTCACGTGCGGCCAGCCGAGCCACGCGCCGGCGATGGCCATCAGGCCCGCACCCACCGGAATGAGTCCATATTCGATGCGCCCGCGTGACAGGCGGCCAGCGAGCATGCTGCCCACGCCGATACCCAGGCTAAGCGCGGCTTGGAGCCATGCCTGCTCGGTGGGTTTGAGGTGGAACTCCTTCTGGGCGAAGAGCGCGAGATTGAGCTGCACCAGTGCTGCGACAAAGAAGAAGGCAGTGTTGCCCCAGTTCGCGCGCCAGAGGTCGCGGTCCGTCTTCATGATGCGAAGGTTGTTCCAAACCTCGCCGGCAATATTGAAGTTGAATTTTTTTCCCGGATCGGCTGCGGGCACCTTGGGAATGCCCAAACTCATCAGAACCCCGAAGGCCGCGAGCATGGCTAACAGAACACCCGACCATGCCTCGCGGTGGACGAGCGACTCCGCCAGCCAGCCGCCTGCAAAGGTGCCAAGGATGATGCCGATGAAGGTTAGAAGCTCGAGTATCCCGTTGCCTGCGGACAATTTCGCGGTGGTCAGCACCTCCGGCATGACGCCGTATTTGGCCGGGGCGAAAAACGTGCTGTGTACGCCCATCATGCAGATGGCGGCGAGTTGCAGCACCTGGTTTTCCCATGCCAGCGCGAGCGCGGCAAAGAGCATGATGCCGACCTCGCCGAGTTTCACGCCGATCATCACCGAGCGCTTGCTGAAACGATCCGCCAGCCAGCCGCCGATGGTGGAAAATAACAGAAACGGCACCGCAAAAAGCAGTGAGGCATGGGAAGCGAAGCCGTTCTTATCGGATTCACTCAGCGTGACCGACGCCAGCACGGGGAAGATCACCAGCCAGCGCAGCGCATTGTCCGAAAAGGCCCCCTGGAACTGGGTGAACATCAGGTTCCAGAAGCCGCACGGCCAAGGAGCTTTGATCTCTGAAGGTGAATCGGTTGTCACGCGGTGATCCTACGGATTGCCAAAAGTTACTCTGCGAGCTGATGAGCAGCACCACCCAGCACGCTACGGCTGGGTGAAAACCTGGCAGTAAGCAAGCTCGATTTTCTATCGATACGCCATCATCCAAAACCGGATGCCCGCAGAGGCCATGCCGATCAGCCCATTGGCGCAACGTCCAACCGAAAAGCGCGGCATACGCATTTAGGGTGGCTTTCATCCGCCACTCTGCTGTGATCCGCGCATGCAGTCCTATCTGATCATGACCGTGCTGGGCAGCGACCGCCCGGGCCTCGTGAACGCCCTGGCCGATTTGGTGGCCAATCATCATGGCAATTGGCTTGAAAGCCGCATGGCCCGCTTGGCCGGACAATTCGCTGGCATCGTGCGCATCGAATGCCCATCGTCCGCCGTGGACGCCCTGCTGAGCGAAATCCGCAGTACCGGCATCCCCGGACTCACCGTCCAGGCCATCCGGGAAGGACCCTTGGAGGAACCCGCCCCCCGCCGCAAGCTGTGCGTGGACGTGGTGGGCAACGACCGCCCGGGCATCGTGCGTGAACTCTCCGCCGCCATCGCCGGTGCGGGCGGAAATGTCGAGGAACTCACCACGGGCATGGTCAGCGCCCCGATGAGCGGCCATGCCATGTTCCGCGCCTGCGGCGTGATCTCCATCCCGGAAAACACCGAAACCAACACCCTCATCACCGCCATCGAAAGCCTCGGCGGCGATCTAACAGTTGATGTGGCGGGCTGACCCGGGGTTCCGAGGCCCCCGCTTTCACATTCAGGGCCCTGCAATGATTTTCCGTAGCTCCGGGTTGCCGGGATGACATGAACACGCTAGAGTGGCGCATCCTCACGCAATGACCGCCCGCCTGACCTGCCTGTTGCTCGCCACCCTCACCGCCATCCCAGGCGCTGCCGATGAACGCATATCGATCAACGACAAAAAAGCTCCTGAAAACCGCAAGGACATCGAGACTATCCAGAACGCCATGCAAAAGGCCCTGCCGCAGGCGCGGGCGGCCACCGTTTGCGTGGACCTCGGCAACGGCTCGGGCACGGGCGTGATCGTTTCCGCGGAGGGCCTCGTTCTAACAGCCGCGCATGTCGCCGAGGGCGTCAAAAAGAAAGTCACGGTGGTGTTGGAGGACGGCACCCGCCTGGAGGCCAGGACGCTGGGACTGGTGGCGGACCTGGATGCCGCCATGGTCCAGATCACGGAAAAAGGCCCCTACCCTTTTGTGCCGATCGACCGCAACGACAGCACCCGGATCGGCGACTGGGTGTTTGCCATCGGGCACGCCGGGGGCTTCGAAAAATCGCGCGGCCCGGTCGTGCGTCTCGGACGTCTCGTCAAGATCCAAGGCAACACGTTCCAATCCGATTGCATCCTCATCGGCGGGGATTCCGGCGGGCCCTTGTTCGATCTGAGCGGCCGCCTGGTGGGCATCCATTCGCGCGTCGGCCCGCAATTGCAGTCGAACATGCATGTGCCGATGGCCGTGTTTCTAACCCACTGGGAGGGCTTGGCCAAAGGAGAGTTCATCGGCGAGGGCCCCTATGCCCAAAAACCTGAAAAGGGCAAAGGGGTGTTAGGACTTGCCGCTGAAACCCGCCCGGATGGCGGCTTGCGGGTGACCAAGGTGGTGGAAAAAGGCGCCGCCCAGGAGGCCGGCATCACCGAGGGCGACATCCTCCACAAACTCAACGGCAAACCCCTCGAAGCCTACCAACAAATCCTCGATCTCCTCAAGGAAATGGCCGTCGGCGAGGAGCTCACGCTCGAAGTCGAACACGCGGGCAAAACCGAAACTCTAACCATACCCCTCGGTGAACGCTAACTGGATCCGCATCCCCCTCTGCTGCGCGTTGCTCACCCAACTCCCGGCCCAGCAAAGCCTGGAAAGCTCGCTGCGCACCGCGGGTAGCGCCGTCACCGCTGCCTTCGAACCCCAGCGCGCTGTCCTCCAGACATCCAGCGCACTCATCCTCGACGGCCGCACGGAACGCGCCTACGGCGTGGTCGTCTCCACAGACGGTTCGATTCTAACCAAAGCCAGCGAGTTGCTCGACATCAAGGACCTGGCCGTCACGGTGGACCAGACGAACTACAAGGATGTGGAAATTTTGGCGGTGGATTCCATCTGGGATGTCGCGCTGATCAAGATCGATGCCGCAGGGCTGGTGCCGGTCGTTTACGCCCCCACCAGCGACCTCGCCGTCGGCACCTGGGTGGTGGCCAACGGCGCGTCATCGCGCAACAAGCGCCGCGCGCTGGCCGGCATCATCAGCGCGAAAATCCACGAGGTGCCCGTCACCGGCGGAGTTCTGTTAGGAGTGGTGCTCAACGCCAAATCCAGCAAACTCGAAATCGCCAGTGTCAACAAGAAGAGCGGTGCCCGCGAGGCCGGCTTGAAAAAAGGCGACATCATTCTAACCATCGACGGCAAACCCGTCACCCGGCTCAAGGAAATCGCGGAGGTGCTCAAGGACCGCAAACCGGGAACCATCGTCAAGGTCACATGGCGCCGCGGCAAGGAGGAGAAATCCGCCGACATCCGCCTGATGGCCCGCGCGGAAATGTTAGGAACCGAGCTCAGCCGCAACGACATGATGAGCGGGGATTTCTCCAAACGCCGCGACAATTTCCCACGCGTGATGGAGCACGACATCCTCGCCAACAGCACGATCATCGGCGGCCCGCTGCTCGAACTCAACAACCGCTGCGTCGGCATGAACATCGCCCGCGCCAACCGCGCCGAGACCTATGCCATCCCCGTGGAGGAACTCAAGGCCCTCGCTGATCGCCTGCCCAAACAGGCCGCTGAGGGGAAAGAACCCGGCTCTAAGCACTAAATTCTGTGCACTAAATTCGAAGCACTAAATTCTAAACGAAGAGGAAGAGGCGGGGATGGAATTCTTTCAGTGAAATCAGTGAAAAATCAGTTCAATCAGTGGTTTGAAAAAGCCGGGATGTCATTTCCATTTCCCATTTAACGCCAGAGCATTCTTCTCTCACCGCTTGTCTCCCCCGGCGAAGCCGGGCGCGCGCCATCTCATGATCTGCGCAATAAATCAATACATGCGCATTGTTCTTGCCTCGCAGATTGTCTAGGTTTGCGTTTGTGAAGCCACAAAGTCCAGAAATTCCCAGCCTGCAAGCCACCGTTGGAGCCGCCCTTCCGCGAGGAACCGCCTTGCTTGCAGACCCCTTGTTGAACAAGGGCACTGCCTTCACCGATTCGGAACGGGATGCGCTCGGTCTGCGCGGGCTGCTGCCGCCACGCGTGTTCTCACTGGAAGAACAAGTGGTGCGCGCCTACGCCAACTTCCAACGCCAGCCCGAACCACTCGACAAATATGTCTTCCTGACCTTGCTGCAAAACCGCAACGAAACGCTCTTTTTCAAAATCCTCGAAACCTATCCCGAGGAGATGATCCCCATCATCTACACTCCAACAGTCGGCCAGGCCTGCCTCGACTATGGGGTAATCTTCCGCCGCCCGCGCGGCATGTTCATCACCATCCGTGAGCGCGGACGCATCGCCGAAATCCTGCGCCATTGGTCGCAAACCGACGTGCGCATGATCGTGGTGACCGACGGCGAACGCATCCTCGGCCTTGGCGATCTGGGCGTGCTGGGCATGGGCATCCCCGTGGGCAAACTCTCACTCTACACGTCCTGCGCCGGCCTGCATCCCCGATACTGCCTGCCTATCACCCTCGACGTCGGCACCAACAATGAGAACCTCCATCAGAGCCCGACCTATCTGGGCATCCCAAGCCACCGCATCCGCGGCGAGGAATACGACGCCTTCATCGAGGAATTCGTCACCGCCGTGAAGGCGGTCTTCCCGAAAGCCCTCCTCCAATGGGAGGACTTCGGCAATACCAACGCCTTCCGCCTGCTCCATAACTATCAGAAACGTATCTGCAGTTTCAACGATGACATCCAGGGCACCGCAGCGGTCGCCCTGGCAGGCCTGATCGCCGCTTTGCGCATGACCGGCACCTCGCTCGCCGATCAGAAAATCCTCTTCCTCGGCGCCGGCGAGGCCGGCACCGGCATCGCCGACCTCTTCACCGCCGCGGTGGTCGATGCCGGTCTACCAGAAAACGAGGCCCGCGCCCGCTGCTGGTTCGTGGATTCCCAGGGTCTCGTCGTGCATGACCGCCTCCCGGGTCTCGCCCATCACAAGATCCCATATGCCCACGACCACCCGCCGGTGACCACGCTCGCCGAAGCCATCGATCTCCTCCGCCCCACCGCTTTGATCGGAGTTTCCGGCACCCCCGCCACCTTCACCGAGGAAATCATCGCCCGCATGGCCGAGATCAACGAACGACCGATCATCTTCGCCCTGTCCAATCCCACCTCCAAGGCCGAATGCACCGCCGAAGCCGCCTATCAAGCCTCCGCCGGTCGCGCCATCTTCGCCAGCGGCAGCCCCTTCGCGCCAGTCACCTGCCATGGGCAAACCTTCGTCCCCGGCCAGGGCAACAATGTCTATATCTTCCCCGGCGTCGGCCTCGGTGCCTTGGTCGTCGAATCCGCGGAAGTCTCCAACCGCATGTTCCTCGTCGCCGCACGCACCCTCGCCCAACTGGTCACCGAAGACGACTTCGCGCTCGGCAGGATCTATCCATCCCTCACCCGTATCCGCGAGGTTTCTGTTAGAATCGCGGTCAAGGTCGCCCGTGAGGCCGTCCGCGCCGGGCTGGCAGGCATCATGATCGATGATGACAGGATCGAATCCGCCGTGGAGCAAAGTGTCTATCATCCTATCTATCAAACCTACGTTTGAACGCAGGCGATAAGGGGCATGGACGTCACGTCCATGCTGCCACGCGCGGGGAGATGGATGACTAGGCATAAAGCACTGACGGACGGGACGTCCGTCCCCCTTAAGGTTTTCACGCCTGACCCTCTCTGTTTCTCCGCACGTGTGTGTCACACCATGCGCACGGCGTGTTTTGGCGAGAGCTTGAGCACGTCGCCCGCGGCGAGGGCGACTGGCGCGTTGGGATCAGTGAGTTTCTCTCCGTTGAGCTGCACCGAACCGGTGGTGATGAACTGCTTGCGCAGCTCGCTGTTGGATTTTTCCAGGCCAAATGCGGTTAGAAATGCGTGGGCGCTGAGGGAGAGCACGGTGAGGGGCGCGGGAAGACTTGCCAGATCGAGTTGCGGAAGCTCCGCGGCGGCGAGGTCCTTTTTGGAAAAGCGCGTGTCCCAGTCCGCCCGCGCCGCGCTCCCGGCGTCAGGGCCGTGGTAGCGGCTGGTGAGTTTTTCCGCGAGCGCCTTCTTGGCGTCCATCGGATGGCCGGAGGGATCGCGCGCCTCACCTAACAGAAGAAGGTGGTAGCGGTCCATCAGATCGTCGGACACACTCATGAGCTTGCCGAACATTTCCTGCGGCGGGTCCGAGACGCCGATGTAGTTGCCGTAGGACTTGGACA
>CAYWLC010000143.1:0-7253 GCA_964458895.1 uncultured Luteolibacter sp.
GAACCCCGCAACAACCCGCAGGTCGGCATGGCCAACATGCGCGGCATCATGCCATCCCTGCAAAAAGCCAAACCCGCCCCGGTCGGCACCGGAGACATCACCTTCAGTTCGGTCGCCCTGCCCAGCCAAACCCGCAGCACCCAGGTCATCAAGGACGTCCCGCCGGACCAGATCGCCGCGGAACTGGTGGCGTGGATTAAGGGGGAATGAGTTTCAAGTTTCAGGTTTTCAGTTTCAAGAAAAGATTCTGACAAGGCGCTTCATTCACTTACCCATAACTTCTAACTTATATCTTTTAACCAAACACCGCATGCACCTCCTCCTCATCCACACCGAATCCGATGGCTCGCTCTCCAAGGCCTCGCTGGAAGCGCTGGCCGCCACCAAACAACTCGCGGATGCGCTCGTCACGCCGTTCTCTGTCGGCCTGATCGGTGAAAACCCGGGTCCCGCCGCCGATAGCATCGCCACCTGCGGAGCCGCGAAATTTCTAACAGTTGCCGGGCCGCAATACGCGCAGGCGGCATACGTCAGTGATGCCGCCGCCGCCGAGGCGCTTTGCCGTGCGGTGGGAGCCACTGTCGTCACAGTGCCTGCCACCTCGCGCTGGAACCGTGTGCTTGCCGGCGTGGCCCATCGTCTCGGCGGCAGGGCGGACACCCATGTCACCGGTCTAACCACATCCGGCGGGCAACCCCAGGCTTCGCGCTGGTTCTACCGCCAGCGCATGGAGGCCGTGTTCACCCGCAGCACCCGCCCGTGGCTGCTGGCCCTTGAAAGCGGCATCGCCCCGGCGTGGAGCGGTGCGCCCGGCACTGCCAACGCGGAGGCCGTGGCACCCTCACTGCCGGTGTCCCGCACCCGCGTGGTCGGCTTCGAGGCCCCCGCATCCGACCAGCAGACGATCCGCCCGGATGCAGAGCTGCTGTTTGTCACCGGTGCCGGATGGACCAAGAAACAAGCCGATGGCCAGGTCAAGGTTGACGAGGCCGCCACCCTCATCCTCGATTTCCTGAAACTAACACGTTCTTCATTAGGCAGCACCAAGTCGCTGGTGGATCTCGGTGGCGAGGGCGTCAGCGTGCTGCCCTTCCTCAGCCATATGAACCAGATCGGCCAGACCGGCTCCACCCCGCGCCACGCCAAGGGACTTTCCACCTGCTGCCATGGCGAGGAACCCCACACCGTGGGCTGGCGCTTCATCGGCGATCGCCGCGCCATTTCGCTCGACGCCAACTGCGGCTGGGCTCGCGGCAAGGCCGACATCCTCTACATCGCCGACGCCTTCGCCGTCATCGCCAAAGCCAACGAACTCCTCGCCAAGGGCTGACCCGATCATCGGAGCAACCCGTGGCTGCGGCATCCCGCCTCCGATCCACCACATCTGAACTCCGCAGAGAAATCTGCGGAGTTTAGTAGTTATTAGTTATCTGTTATGGGCTATTAGGATGCTTCTTGCGCGAGGCCAGGACCGCATGTGATTGGAATGGAAGACAGTCGTCTCGGCTGTCAGGACGTGCGGCCGTCCCGGCTGCAGCTTGCTAGGAGAAGCTGGCGTGGAGATGCTGTGTTCGGGCACTTGCCTGTCTCTAACAATGAATACGGTCACTCGGTGGGACGTCTTGAGTGCCTCTTTCAGATGTCAGGTCGAAAAACACTTCGTCAAGCGGGATCACAGCAAACCCCGTCACTGCTCCTAACCGACGCGTCAAGGAGGGTCTTGCCGCTTCCAATTCCGCCTGTAATAAAGATGTGGTTCATCTGCTTATGCCCAACGTTGCCATTCAGGATTGCCTAACTTGCGAGGCGTATCCTGCGACGGCGTGTTGGCAACCTTGTCCAGTGGCGCTGTCTCTCCAGCCGCCTTATCGTGAGCGGGCCTCATTGCTTCCCGGATAGTAGTCGGAACCCTCGCGAGGCCACCACGATTCCGCCAGCAATGACAGCAAGTGCCATCCATGTCGTCGGTTGTCCGACGTCCAGCAGTAGCAGGACGCCCAAGGTCCACAGGGCGATTACGGCCAAGCACATTGTGATCTTCATTGTTCCTTTCAATCGGTTCATGGGAGGCTTTTAAGCTGCCAAGGAGGACTTTTCAAGTTCGTATTTCAAACATGGCACTCTTCAGGGCTGCGTTTCACGCCGTTCGCGGTCGCGGCGCAGGGTGGCCAAGGTGACGCGCGGGCGAAGTAGCCAGCGACCGTAACCCCAACCGGCCAAGCCGCCGCCGACATGGCAGGCATGGCCGACACGAAACCAATGGCTCATGCCGTTGTCGGCGAGCCACAGTCCCGCAGTGGACAGCCCGGGCAGATCCAGTGCCGGATCGATCAGGGCGAGCAGCGATTCAGCGAGCATAATGCCAAGGCCCAGGCTTTTTCCCGAGACCGGCAGCGGAATCATGCGCGATTGCGGGGACAGCGTGGTCAGCAGGAGCAATAAGGCCACACAGGCGCCGGAGAATCCCACCAGCAAATCATGACCTAACAGAATATGCCCGGTGCCGCCAGCCAGCACACCGGCCAACGAGACGCGCATCAGCGTCCCCCATCCGGCAATGTGTTCGATGCGCGAGCCGATCAATACAAGGAACATCACGTTCATTCCGGCGTGCCACCATGAACCGTGCAGCAACGCATAACTGAGGATCTGCCAGATTTCACCTGATAGAAAATCCGCGCGGGTCAAGCCCAGGGTTTCAAAACAAGAGACGAGGGATTCCGGTCCGCCCCGCGTCGTGACGATGGTTTGGATGGCGATGATGACGAGCGCGCACGCCCACGACGCGCGGGCTTGCAGAATCTGCTGGACATTCCATCCGGTGTTGGGAAACGACCGACGCGTGAAGCGCATGACGGTGAGGTGGATGGCATGCGCGCATCGTCAGTCAACGGTGCGGGCGCGTGGTTCGCGGACGACGGTGTTGGAGCCCGCGCAGGTGACGAAGGGGCCGCCTTCCAACGGAGCCACGCCCGAAAATGCGACATCCGGCATTTCCGACGGTCTTCCCGCCAGAGGAAAATCCTTGCGCAGCGGGAAAAATGGATAGCCCTCCCACATGAGGATGCGTTTCAAGTTCGGGTGCCCGGAAAACGGGATGCCCATCATGTCCCAAACCTCGCGTTCATGCCAATCCGCGCCACCCCACAAATCCGTGGCGCTGGGCACCACTTCGTCCTCGCTCACCTTCGCCTTCACGCGCAGGCGTTTCCTGTCATCCACCGTGGCGAGTTCATAAACGATCTCAAAGCGCGGGTCCGCGCCGAAATGATCCACGCTGGAAATATCCAAAACCATCTCGTAGCCGAAATCATCGCGGCACCGGGCCAGAACGTCATGCAAGGTGTCCAACGACACCATCACGGTTTCTTCATCCCGGAATCTAACAGATCCCGCGATTTTTTCACCGAAGGCTTCCCGGAGTTTGATCACATCGTTGGCGGCTGGCATGGGGAAAATTTCCTTTAGGTCATCTGGTTGAAAAACTCCTTCTTCTGGGCCAGGGTGGACTCCTCGCCCTCGATCTTTTTCTGGAGCACCATCAGGCCTTCGATCAGGGCCTCCGGACGCGGCGGGCAGCCGGAAATATAAACATCCACCGGAATCAAGCGGTCGATCCCCTGCAGCACGGCATAACTGCGGTACATGCCGCCGCTCGACGCGCAGGCACCCATGGCCACGCACCACTTGGGCTCCGGCATCTGGTCCCAGATGCGCTTCACGGCCAGTGCCATCTTGTAGGTCACCGTGCCGGAAACAATCAAAACATCGGCTTGACGCGGGGAAAAGCGCATCACTTCCATGCCGAAACGTGAAATATCGAAACGGCTGGACGCGGTGGCCATCAGCTCGATGGCGCAACACGCGAGACCCATGGGCATCGGCCAGAGCGAGTTCTTGCGCATCCAGTTGATCGCCGCGTCGACGCGGGTGAGAATCACGTTGCCCTCGATTTTGGCATCGTAGGCGGCGTGGAGCGTTTGAGTGGATGGGCTGGGCATCGGCGGTTCGGGTGCAAGGAACTTTGGCAGTGCCCGCGCCGCCTTCAAGCGGATTGTGAAAAATCCCTCAGCACCCTGGCATGCTCCCGCTGCCGCAGGATCCCGTCACTATTTTCAATTTCCCTCTTATTTTGTTCTTGTGAACACCTTTTGTGTGGTTGAAGCAGTGCCTGATGAATTAATGTTAGGAAGCGGATATTTCGCATGCTCACTCGCTTGCTGCAGCCGGGACGGCCGCGCGTCCTGACAGCCGAGACGGCTGTCTTCCGTTTGGCATGTCTATGGAGCCTCGCCCGGCAGGCCGGCGCGTATTCTGCTAGAAAAATCCGGTGAGTCATCGGCAGCCCGTGCGCGCTCATTGATGTGGGAGACGCGTTTCAGTTCGGCGAAGGGGAGGGAGTGATCGATGGTTCCGCGTTCGTAGAGGAGTTCGTCGCCGTAGCCGTTGACGATCATGCGCCAGTCGAAGCGGGCACGTTCGGATTCCGCCCGTTGGTGGCGGATGGCGGTGGTGCAATTGTTCACAATGGCATTGTACCAGCGCGGGGTTTCATGCAGTTCGTTGATGCTGTTGACGTATTCGAGGAAACACGCGCGCGGTTTCGGGCCATTGAGCCGATAGAGATAGGTGTCCTCGCCTTTGCGGTAGTTCGTGCGCAGGCGGATCACGTCCCGCTCGTCGGCCACCACATAGAACAACTCGAACTGCCGATAGAGACCGCCCAGCGCCGAGTATTCCTGGCCAATGCGCTGTCGGGTCTCGATGCTGAAGCACAGATGGCCTTGGGGGCCGAAATCAAATGAGATGATCGGATGTGCCATGTAGGGCGAGCCCCATGTGTTGATGAAAATATCGATGGCCTTGAGATTGCCAAGATCCAGGCGACGGGTTTCATAATGCGGAGTGAAATCCGATTCCGTGCGGTATTGGAAATTGCGCACGTTGTAGAGTGTGACGATATCGCCATCGATTTCCGCATGGGCGGTCAGCGCGACTTCCCGTTTCCAATCGCGGTATTGCCGGGGTTGCAGGGAACGCCACCAAATCAGGGTCACGATGATGGCGATGGCGATGATCATTTTGGCACGCCACCGGGGACGCAGGAGGACCGTCACTAACAGCACGCCCAAGGCGAAGGCCCATGCCACCCAGGGTTGCTCGCTGGTGCGCGGAAGATCAAAGCAGAGCGCCCCGAAGGCCCACAACGCCGCGAGGAACAATACGAGCCATGTCAGGGCCGAACCGATCAGCGACACGGATTTGAACAGACATCCTTTGCGAAGTAATTCTTTGGTCTTGTGCGGCACGTCAGGCGACTTCTACAGTTGCGAGGATTACCTCGGATTGGGTGGTGATGGATTCACCGTGGGCACGTTTCTCCTCATTCCACAGCTTCACCAGATCACGGGCGGACTCCAAGGCCTCCTCCATTCCAAGGCCATGCGTCGTGAGACTCAGGGATGGCACGTGGGCGTAGTCGTAGCCCGGCATTCCTTCCTCGGCGGGCAAGCGTTCAAGCATAACGGCGTATCGCATGGTGGCAATCTGATTCAAGAACCGGGGATTGTCCAGATTTCATACATGAGCTTGGCACGCCTAAAATCCATTGCCCCCTTCGTTATGAGGTAATTGATTTTCCTCTGGCAGGTTCTCCGGAACAAAGCATACTTCATCTGGTGCTCATCGTGCAAGTTACCGGAAATACCAATGCGGTTGCCACATGCGCCGCAGGGTGACATCGAGATGGAAGAAAGCATGGACGCGACGTCCATGCCCCTTAAGGAGGACGGACGTCTTGTCTTCCGCGTCTTGACCGATCCATGTATGGCGGGCAGGATGGTGGCACGGCATGGGAGACTCACGGAAAATCGCATTGTTCGGCGGCACCTTTGATCCGGTGCATCTGGGGCATGTCCATTTGGCGGATCTGGCCCGCAAGGCCTTGGGCTTGGATGAGGTGAGGTTTTTGCCGTGCCGCATTTCGCCGCACAAGACGGGGTGCGTGCCGACTCCGGTTGATGCGCGTCTGGAAATGCTGCGCTTGGCAACCAGTGGGCTTGACTGGGCGGTGGTGGACGATTTCGATGCGCGGCGCGAGGGGGCGTCGTTTTCCTATCAGACTGCGGAGGCGATGGTTGTTAGATTTCCCGGTGCGCGTTTGTTCTGGATCATGGGAGGCGACCAATGGGAGGCGTTGCCTGCATGGGCGGAGGTGGCACGCCTGGCGGCCGCCGTCGAGTTCATCGTATTTGCCCGCGGCAAGGCACCCGTCCCGCGCGAGGGATTCCGTCTGCATGGGGTCGGGGGCGGGCATCCCGCGTCCGCCAGTGCCATCCGCAAGGCCATCGCCGCAGGTGAAGCCGATCATCCCTGGTTGCTGCCGTCCGTCGCCCGCTGGATTAGGGAAAACCGGCTCTATACGAAGTTTTGTTAATTTCTCCGAATCAATGGTCGGCGGGCGGAATGCCGCAATCATCCGGGTTGCACCGTGTGTGCTTTACATCACCGGGCATTTTCGCAGTGTCACAGGGCTGTCGCATTCCCCCCAGTCCACTCGAATGATTTGTCAGCCCAGTCCTCCCGACCCTGATCAAGATCTCGTCGCGCGTGCCCGCGAGGGGGATACGCGTGCTTTTGACAAGCTGATTCTCAAGTATGGGGACAAGCTCTACGGCTTGATCTATCACATGACCTCGCACAAGGAGGATACCCACGACCTGTTGCAGGAAATATTCGCCCGGGCCTATCAATCCTTGAGGAATTTCCGCGGGCAGGCCTTGTTCTCGACCTGGATCTATCAAATCGCGGTGAACCACACCCTCAACTTTCTGAGGAAACGGAAACGCCGGGCGGGATTGAGTCTGAACGAGATGGATCCGTCCAGCCCCTATGATCCGGCCCTCATCGACCGCACCCATGAGGCCAATCCGGAACGGCAGACGGATTTGAAGGAACTCCAGATGACCATGAACGAGGCCATGCAGAAACTTTCCGAGTCCCATCGCATGGTGGTCACGATGTTTGACATCCAGGGCATGTCCCATGCCGACATCGCCAAGCTGTTGCACACGTATGAGGGCACCATCCGGTCCCGCCTGCATTATGCCCATCTCCAACTCCAGTCGGCGTTGCAGGAGACCTGGGACGAAAGATATTAACCCGAAATCCGAAATGGGTTCCTAATACCTGCAGCCGATTACCACTGATTGCGCTGATTTTAACTGATTACACTGAAAGAATTGGCTGGGATT
>CAYWLC010000144.1:0-7234 GCA_964458895.1 uncultured Luteolibacter sp.
CCATCATAGCTTATTTTAGCCGGCCCCTGGCCGGACTTTGGGGCCCAGCTCAAAACCCTCGATTTTCCAGGCTTCCGCAGCTTTATCGTTCGCATGAGGTCAGGTGTTCTGAAGTCACAGGTTTAGAGAATTCAGGGGGTGTTGCTGGTGAGTTTCCCTCGGAGTTCTCTGAGTTGGGATTTCAAGACGGTCAATTGTTGGTCGAGCGCGGTGATGTCGCTCAGGATGCTGTCTTTTTCTGAGATGCTTTGTTTCGCTCTGACCTGCTCGTCGAGTTCGGCGTGCATTTCGGACATGCTGTTCATGATGATGCCGATGAAGAGGTTGAGCATGATCATGGTCCCCAGCAGGATGAAACTCACGAAATAGGCCGCCGCGATGGCGGGTGAGGATCCTTTCGCGCTGGCGAAGAGGAATTTCCAGTCGTCGAGGGTGATGGTCTGGAACAGGGTAAGAAAGGCCTTGGAAAGACTGCCAAAGTGTTCCTGGTCATGGCCGCCGAAGAGATGCACGCCGGTGATGGCATAGATGTAAAACATCAGGCCGAGTAGAAGCCCCACATATCCCATGGAGCTGAAGCTCTTGAACAGCGCACCCACCAGTAGCTGTAGTTTCGGCAGGGCGGAGACGAGCCGCAGCAGGCGCAGCGTCCGCCCGAGGCGCAGCACCACTGCGAACTGCGAATCCATCGGCAGCAGGCAGAGTACGACGATGGTGAAATCGAAGACATTCCAACCATCCTCAAAGTAGCGCCATGGTTGCGGGCTGTGCGCCGTGAGTTTCAGGATCACCTCGAGGATGAAAATGCCCAGCACGATGGCATCGAGCATCCTTAGCAGGGCACCGTGCGCCGCCACCATGGCGGGGTTCGTCTCAATGCCGGCCAGCACCCCGGCGCAGAGAATGGTCGCAATGATCGTCGCGCGGAATGAGCGGGAGTCCGTGATATTTTTGGCAGCTTTAGTCATGGCTTGATAGTTTCCGCGGGATGATGTGTGCTCTTGGTCGGCTCACGGAAAATCAGGATTTTAGAGATGATAATACTCATGCTTACGGCTTTGAATTCAGCCATTAGAGCGGGTCAGCAGCCTTCACCACCAACTTCTTAGGCCACAGCCATGAGGCCACCACCGAGGCGGCGAGTACTAGGACGATGACTCCGAGCGAGACCAGCGTGTCGATTTTCCACGGTGAGTGAGCCAGCAACATCTTCACGCCTACAAAGGTCAGCACGACTCCGAGGCCGATTTTGAGGTAGTGGAATTTGCCCATCACGCCGGCGAGGGCGAAATAGAGCGAGCGCAGGCCGAGGATGGCGAAAACGTTGGAGGTATAGACGATGAAGGCATCGGTGGTGACCGCGAAGATGGCCGGGATGGAGTCCACGGCGAAGATCAGGTCCGTGAACTCGACCAACAGAAGCACCACGAACAGGGGCGTCGCCATAAGAATACCCTTTTCCCGCACGAAGAACTTGTCAGCGCGGTATTCGCTGGTGACGGGCATCCAGCGCTTGAACAGCCGCACCACGGGATTGCGCTCCGGGTGGATCTCCTCCTCCTTCTTGAAGATCATCTTGATTCCGGTGAGGATTAGGAACGCGCCAAAGATGTAGATAACCCAGGCGAACTCCGTGATCAACTTGGCACCGAGGGCGATCATCACGGCCCGCATCACCAGCGCGCCTAGAATCCCCCAGAATAACACCTTGTGCTGATAAAGCGGCGGCACCGCAAAGTAGGAGAACAACAGCGCGAAGACAAACACGTTGTCCACACTCAGGGATTTCTCGATCACATAGCCGGTGAAGAACTCCAGCGCCTTTTGATTGCCCATGTAGTGGCCGATGCCGAAGTTGAAGATCATCGCCATCACCACCCAGACGGCGGTCCAGGTGAGGGATTCCTTGAGAGTTACGATATGCGCCTTGCGATGGAACACACCCAAATCAAGCGCGAGCATGATGAGCACAAATCCATTGAAGCCAATCCAGAGCCAGAGGTTGTCAGTCACGGGGCGACGATGCAGCATTATTGAATATTCGACAAATACGAATTACAACATGAACGATTCCATAAAATGAAACATTTTAGCGAGCCGCATGCACCGGTGGCCTACGGGTCGTGGAAATAGCACGAAAGTGAAGTGAACAAAGACGTCGATGCCGAGAAAGCGGCCGAGCTAGAAAGACCAGTTCATAAGGAGGGGGCTGAGGTTGTGGGCCGGGGATCAGGCTGAATGGCGCTGGCCACCTGCAGGTCGGCGGCGCGTCAACTCAATGGCGGGAGCGCCCTCCCGCCGCCGGGCGCGTTTCACGTTGCGGTGGTCGATCTTGTCCTTCACCGCCGCCATGGCTTTGAGCAGCGCGGCGCGCAGCGTGTGGTCGGTGGCTTGCACGATGATATCTGGCCCCGGAGTCACCAGGTGGAAGGAGGCGCTGAATGGCGGGCTGTCCGTCAGACTGCGCTCAAGGTGAACCCGTGCCTCGTCGATTTGAAGGTCGGGTTGCAGGGATTTCAGTTCCTTGCCTATCATTTCGGCGATGGAGTCGGAAGGCTCGTGGTTGCGGTGGGTCAGTGTCAGTTTCATTGGGACGGATGGATTGTGGGGTTTCACGTGGCAATGGTAGCGCCGGGAAAACCATTTGCATCATACGAAAATAAAAATAGACTGTTCTAGAAAATGGAACATTTGAACGAACCCGTATTCCTCAACTATCACCACCTCCGCTATTTCTGGGCCGTCGCCCGGGAGGGCAGCCTGCGCAAGGCTTCGGAGAAGCTCCGGATCTCGCAGCCGTCGATGAGCACCCAGATCGGGCTGCTGGAGCAGGCCTTGGGCGAAGACCTGTTCCGGCCGCGGGGGCGCTCGGTGGAACTGACCGAGTTCGGGCAGATGATCTATGGTTACGCGGAGGAGATCTTCGCCCTCGGAGGGGAGATTCTGGGCTGCACGAAGCAGGGTCCCGGCGTCCGTTCGTTGCGGCTGCATGTCGGGATTGTGGATTCGTTTCCGAAGTTGGTGAGTTATGATATTCTGCGGCCGGTGTTCGACCACCAACCGAGCGTGCAAGTGACCTGCCATGAGGTCAAACTGGCCGACCTGCTCTCGCAGCTTGGCACCCATCGCCTTGATGTGGTGCTGGCGGACGAGCCGGCCTCCCCTGGAATCTCCGCAAAGGTTTTCAATCACTTGTTAGAGTCATCGGAGATCACCTTTTGTGCGATGCCGGGGCTTGCCAAGTCGCTCAAAGGGCGGTTTCCGCGCAATCTCGACGGGGCACCGGCCTTGCTGCCGACCCAGAACTGCAGCCTTAGGCGCGACCTGGAAAAATGGTTTCGCAGTGCCGGAGTGCAGCCACGGGTGGTGGCGGAGTTTGAGGATGCCGCGCTGGCGAAGATCGCCGCCACGGACGGACTTGGCTTCATGGTGGTTCCAACGGTGGTGGCACCTGAGGCGATCGAGCGGTATGGCTTTGTGGCGCTCGGCCGCACCAAGGAGATTGAAACCCAGTTCTACGCGATTACGGCGGAGCGTCGGTTCACCCATCCGGCCATCCTTGCAATCACCGCACGCTCGAGACCCGCAAAGAAGAAGGCGAATGGGAAATGAGGGCTCAGCGCGCTTGGTGGTGTGCGGAAACCCGTGGCTTGCGCACCGCCTGGCGATCATGAGCCGCATGGTCATCGCCTGTGGCAAGGATGCGGAAACCCAGGATCTCATGATCGGTCGGATCACGCTGCATCAGAAAACGGCCCGGATGCTCAAGAGTTATCTGAAAAGCTGACCGGCGTGGCGGGCGGCGGGTGGCAGGGGGCGGCCTCAAATACGGTTTTCTCCACCCGTTCTATCGATTCGGAAATCAACTGACGCCAAACCTATTTGTTAGAATCCGTTTCCGGCAATGGAAGATCCATTCGAGCTTGCGGCGCACGAAGATCGCGTGGGCCAGCGCACCGAATGGCCCGAATGGAAGCGCATAGTGGACGGTATCGCACATCATCACGCCGTCGGCGACGGGCCGGAATTCATGTCGGTGATGCCAGAATTTGTAAGGGCCGAAGCGTTGCTCGTCCACGAACGAATGTCCCTCGACCACACACTTGATCTCCGTGACCCATGACATGCGCAGCGCCGGGGCGATCTTCACGCGATAGGTGATGATCTGGCCCTCGAACATTTTCCCGCCAAGCGGGCTGGTGATTTCAAAGCCGACGTCGGTCGGTGTGATTTGCTCCAGATTGGCGGGCGAGGAAAAGAACTCCCATGCCTCTTCAAGAGTGATGGGCAGGGTTTGTTGTTGTTCAAGCGTGTGGATTTTCATGGGTGCTTGTGGTGGCTGAATGATTGCGTTCGGCGCGGCGGGAGATTTCCCGGATCATTCCGCTGAATATCAGCGCATGAAACGGATAGAGCAGATACCAGTAACACCAACCCATCAGGCCTTTTGGTGCGAAGAATGCCGTCTGTGAAAGCAAGGCCGTGCCGTCATCCCGCGAAACCACATGAAACTGCAGCCATGCTTTTCCAGGTACCTTCATCTCGGCACGCAGTCTCAGCAATCGATCCGGTTCGATCGCCTCCACCCGCCAGAAATCCAAGGCTTCGCCGACACGCAGTTTGTCCGGATCCCGGCGGCCACGCCGCATTCCCACGCCGCCGATCACGCGGTCCATCCAGCCGCGGATCCGCCACGCCCAATCCATGAAAAACCACCCGCGCCTGCCACCCAAACCGCTGAAAACCGCACAAACGCCCGCCGCCGATGCCGCCACCCGCAACTGGCGATACTCACGAATCATGCCCTCCTGATTGGTGAGGACGACAGGCGTCGCACCGCCCTGCGAAGTGCTCAGCGCATCGCTCCAGGTTGTTTCGATGCTGCTTGCATCCAACACGGCCAGCGCGCGCTCCACCGATGTGCGGTAACTGACGGGATTGATCCCGGGAAACAAGCGGCGAGCGACTGGGTCGCGCACGATGTTTTCATTGCGCAGTCCTTCGATCAGCGGCCGTGCGATCACGGCGGGGATCGGAGTGACAAGGTTCACCCACAAGGAAGAAAGTCTGGGTGTCAGCAAAGGAACCGGCACCAACCAGCGCCTCAGTCCGCGCACTTCGGCATAGAGTTTCATCATTTCGCAATAAGTGATGACCTGTGATCCACCGATCTCAATGATGAGTCCGGTGCTGTCCGGAACTTCGATGGCTTGCGACAAATACGCCAAAACCTCGCGGATGCCGATCGGTTGCGTGCGGGTGTAAACCCAGCGCGGACAAATCATCACCGGCACGCGTTCAGTTAGATAACGGATCATTTCGAATGAAACGCTTCCCGATCCCACAATGACACCGGCGCGGAACTCCGTGACCGCAACGCCGCCGAGACGCAATGAATCGCCGCTTTGCTGGCGGGAGCGCAAATGTTCGGACAGTCCGGACGAGGCTTCCGCCAGACCGCCGAGATAGATGATGCGTTTCACCCCCGCGGCGCGGGCGGCCTCACCGAAATTGGATGCGGCGGTGATGTCCTGTTGATGGAAGTCCGCACCGCCACCGAGACTGTGCACCAGATAATAGGCGGTATCGACCCCCTGCATGGCTGCGACGAGACTATCAGGACGGAAGACGTCACCCTCCACAATCTCCACGGCGTTCTGCCAGAAACGGCCATACAACCGGTTGGAATCGCGCACCAGACAGCGGACTTGATGTCCTGCGGCAAGCAGCAGCGGGACAAGTCTGCCACCGATATAACCGGTGGCTCCGGTCACGAGAACCAGGCGTTTGGAGTTATCATTCATGGGTTTGGATTTCCTCGCATGCGGACTAGCAGGTGGCGCAGGCGGATGCGGTTATAGCGTTGGGCGATGAGGCAGGGAAGGTTGGCGAGGATCGCGTAGGCGAGGATCACGCAATCCCCCCACCACGGGTTCCATAGGAAAAAAAGGGGAACAAACAGGAACGCGCAGTAATGACATAACTCACCGCGCCAGGTTTCCACGATGAAGCGTTGCAGGTATGCCGGATCGGTGGTCTTCATTTCGCGCTTTGTGAATGCTCCGCCAATCCAGTTCGCACCGTCGGGAAGCGGTGGGGGATGATCACGGTGGCTCCGAATTGCCGCGCGATGTCCGCGGTGTCGTCGCTCGATCCATCGTCCACCACCAGGATTTCAAGGGGGTTGACCGATTGCGAGGTGATGGATTTCAAGAGCGTCGGCAGATTGTGCGCCTCGTTGCGGGCGGGAATGATGATGCTGACAGTGAAAGCTGCGTCTGAAATCCCGGGCATGACCGGCCTGCGGAAACGCGCGGCGAGCATCCATCCGGCCGCCCACAATACCAGAAAAACAAAAATCACCGTCGGTCCCATGTTATCACGTTTTTCGCGACATTTTGTCCGCAAAGCACCACCATGGGCATCCCGCCACCGGGGTTCACGGAGCCGCCCACAAAGAAGAGATTCGGGTATTTGGCGCTCTGTTTGGGTGCCTTGAACGCGAGGTTCTTGAAACGGTCGCTCACCACGCCATAAATCGATCCTTTGTTAGAAAAATACTGCTCACGGATATCATGCGGAGTCCAGCAATGTTCGAACACGACGTGCTTGCGCAGGTCGGAGAGGCCCATGCGTTCGAGTTTGACCAGCACCCGTTCCTTGAAGAGCATGTAATCCTCGCGGGCAAGTGGGTTTTCATCGTCGATATAAGGAATGTGCGGCAGGATTTTCAAACCATCGCATCCCTCGGGAGCCACCGAGGGGTCGGTTTTTGATGCGGCGACCAGATAGATCGTGGGATCGTGCGGCAGTCGGCGTTTGCGGAAGACGGTGCGGAAATGCTCGCGTTGGTGGTCGGAGAAAAAGAAATTGTGATGGGCGAGTTGCGGGTATTTCCGGTCCAGGCCGAGTTCCAGCACCAGCCCGGAACATGCGGGTTCGTATTTCTCGAGACTTTTCATCAGCTCGTCATCCTCATGCAGCAGCTTTTCATAAGCCGGAATGACTTCCATGTTGGAAACGATGATGTCCGCAGGATGACGGGTGCCATCCCGGGTCACGATGCCGGTGACGCGCCCGTGCTCCTTGCCCACCTCGACGACTTCGCTGTTGAGGCGGACCTTCACGCCGAGTTCGTCCATCAGGCGCTGCAAGCCGAGCGCGATGTGATACAATCCGCCGTCCACATACCAGAGGTCATAACGGAACTGGATGGTGGCCATGCAGTTCATGA
>CAYWLC010000145.1:0-7226 GCA_964458895.1 uncultured Luteolibacter sp.
CCGGCAGTTTTTTGGCTCCGAAGAGCAACAGGATCACGACGAAAATCATGATCATTTCTGGCATTCCGATGGGTCCCATAGAGGTGTGTGGTTTGGTAAACGGGGAAGTGTAGACTTGGACTCAAGCGCGCGCAACGTAATTCCCGGGAAGATTTGAGGATCTTTCAACCCAGAAAAGAAATTGAACCGCAGATGAACGCAGATGGACGTTGATTTTCAGAGGATGCCACGGATCAGGATCCTAACCCAATGAGTCAGTCATTGAATAGGCATAAGTCTTTAATGATCTGGGTAAATCCGCGTCCATCTGCGGTTCTATTGTCCTCTTTTGGTACACGGGCGGGCCAATTTATTTGCCAATGCAGAAACGGCTGAAAATCACACCGAGAAGATCCTCGGTGTCCACGCGCCCGGGGATTTCTCCAAGGGCATCGAGCGCTTCCCGCAGGTCGATGGCCGCGAGTTCCGAATCCCTTGCGGGGTCTTCCAGCAGTTCAAGAGCTGCAAGCAGGCCGCCGCGCGCCAGCATCAGGCTGGCCTGATGGCGGGCGTTGATGGCCACGGCGTGTTCACCCCAATCCACCTCGCCGAAATGCAGTGAGTCACGGATCGTTTCACATAGCGTGTCAAAGCCGTCACCCCGGGTGCACGAAAGGCGGACGGCGTCCACGCCCGCCCATGACGGGTGCTCGCCGAGATCCGATTTGTTGAGGATGCGCAGGTGCTTGGCGCAGGAGACGGGGAATACCGCGTCGGCCGGACGTGGACGGCTGCCGTCCGCCAGTTCTAACAATAAATCGGCGGCCTCGATCTGGCGCACGGTGCGCTGGATGCCCTCCGCCTCGACGAGGTCCTGGGCCTCGCGCACGCCCGCGGTGTCAACCAGGCGCAGCGGGATTCCGCGGAGGTTGATGGTTTCCTCGATGGTGTCGCGTGTGGTTCCGGGGCTGGCGCTGACGATGGCGCGCTCAAACCCTAACAAACGGTTGAGCAAACTAGATTTGCCGACATTGGGTTCCCCGAAGATCACGGTTCTAACACCCTCGCGCAACACCCGCCCTTGATCGGCGGTGGCGAGCAGCGCCTCGACCGTGGTTAGGACGGCGCGGACCCGGGAGCGCAGCAGGGCGCCGGTATGCGGGTCGATGTCCTCATCCGGGAAATCGATCCACGCTTCGAGATGGGCGAGGGTTTCTAACAAATGATCGCGGGCCTCGGTGGTGCGGCGTCCGAGGGTGCCCTCCAACTGGCTGCGGGCGGCGCGCCGCGAGAGCCGCGTCTGGGCGGAGATCAGGTCCATGACGCCTTCGGCCTGGGTGAGGTCGAGTTTGCCGTTGAGGAACGCGCGGCGCGTGAATTCACCCGGAGCGGCGGCGGTCGCGCCGCATGTTAGGAAGCGTGCGAGCACCTCGCGGGTGACCAGGATTCCGCCGTGGCCAGTGAACTCCACGCAATTTTCCCCGGTGTAGCTGTGAGGTGCGGCAAAACAGGTGATCAATCCGTCGTCGAGGATTTCCCCGGTGGCATCCCTCACGCGGCAATGACGGTGGCTGCCGGGTGCTTGTGCGGAAACCCTGCCGTCGGTCGCCAGATCGGCCACTTCGATGGCACCTGGACCGGAAATCCGGATCATCGAGATCGCACCGCTGCCCGGAGGTGTGGCAATGGCGGCGATGGTGGTGCGGTGCGGGTCCGGGAGGGATTGCATTCCGTTAGATCATTTGGTGGAGGCGGGTTTCGGGTTTTCCTCGCCGCCGAGGCCGAGGAATTCCCAGCAGATGAAGCGGCTGATTTCCAGAACCGGGGCGGCGGGTTCTCCGGACCATTTGAGTTCCAGGGTGACGGTGCGGGTGCCGGGTTTGTTTTCCTTGGTGTCGCGCCAGTTGATGACGGACAGGGAGCGGCCGATTTTGGAATCCACCATGACATTGACACGGGCGGAGTCACTCCTGTTAGAAATATCGAAAAGCCGGTAGGTGCGGGTTCCAGCCTCGAGGTGTTTGTTGTCAGGGTAGTCCTCGACGATGAAGGTTCGGAACACCGCACTGCGGCCGGGCGCGGGCATTTCGACAAAATTCAGGAAGGTCCGGTATTTCGATTGGGCGAAAACCTCCCAATCGAGTTTCAATCCCTCGGGGACGCGTTTGAAGAAGGCGAACACCTTCACGGGATCCATGGTGTCATTGTCGGCGCGGGTCATGGTGTTTTGCAACAGGCCCGCATCGGCGATGCCGGCCTGGACTTCGGCGGATGCCAGCGGTTTAAAAAAATCATCCGGTTTCAAGTGGGTCAGTTGCTCATAGGTCATGAGGAAGATGCCGCGTTTGCGATCATCCATGGACAGTTCGAAGATCGAAAAGCCATCCGCCGGGGTGTCGGCGTCATTGATCACGCTTGTTCCGTAGAACTGGGCGATCATGGGCGCGAGGGTGTCGGCATTGAGGATGTATGGGAGCTTGTTCTCGCAGGATGAGGCCGCGATGAAGTTCCTGAGCAAGGGGTAGGCTTCCTTTTGCCAACCGTTGCGGAGGTAGCTCGCGTCTGATAGAGATATCTCATTCTCGCTCAAGCTGATCCTTGGCGCCGGGATGTTACGGCCCATTTCATTGGCCATGAACAGCACCACACCGCCCGCCCCCAAAATCAACATCAGGATGGTCAACATCGCAGGAATCAAGCCGCTTTTTTGCCTGCGTCCCGCGGCGCGAGGTGTGGCCCGGCCGTTATTTGTTAGATCCTGCGGTGGGTTTTCGGCCGGGGTTTGTGGTTCCTGCGGCGTGCTGGGACTTGGAGGAGCCTCCGCACGGGCTGGCGGCGTCGGGGTTGGCGGCGTCGGGGTTGGCGCGGGAACGTCCGGTTCGGGTGGCACGGTGGAGCGACTCAAGCTGGCGGGTTCCGGGGCATCGGGCGCGGGAGAAGTGATCGTCTTGCCACAGTGAGGGCATGGCCCGGTGGTCGGTGGAGTATCCTTGGGAATTTGAATTTTCCCTTGGCAGTGTTCGCAACGGAATTCTCTCATGTCGTTTGCGGGTTCCAATGATGACATGGCTTGGTGGTTTTCCGGGTGCGGAGCTTGTACATGGTCCGCAATTCTGTCAAACCCGGGTGTGGGAGTCACCACCGGAATCAAGCACGGCATCCAGAACCTCCAGACAGCGTTCGTTCTGGGGCATCGTGCCGATGGAAATCCGGATCCAATCCGGCAGTTTGTAGCCGCTCATCGCCCGCACGATGACTCCTTGTTTGAGCATTTCGCGGAACACGCGGTCGCCGCCGCCGGTTTTGACCAGCAGGAAATTCGCATGACTGGGCACAAATTCCAAGCCACGGCTGCGGAAGGCGTCTTCATAAAACCTCATGCCCTCGCGGTTCAACCGGCGGGTGTTTGCGCAATGCGCGCTGTCTGTTAGAGCGACCACCGCGCCGGCCTGGGCGATGGCGTTCACATTGAACGGCTGGCGGGCTTTTTGCAGGAGGTCCGCCAGCCGGGCCGGTGCCAGCCCGTAGCCCACGCGCAGCGCCGCCATGCCGTGGATTTTGGAAAATGTCCGCAGCACACAGACATTGCGTCCCTCGCGCACGTAACGCAGCGTGTCCGGCGGTGAATCGGGAAACTCGATGTAGGCCTCGTCAAACACGGCGATGACATGCTCCGGCAGCCGGTCCATGAAGCGGTCAATGGTTTGCTGACCGACCATCGTGCCGGTGGGGTTGTTAGGATTTGCAATAAAAACCAGGCGCGTGTTCTCCGTGATGGCGTCGGCCATCGCATCCAGGTCGTGCGTGAATCCGGGATCGGCAACCTCGACATAGCGCGCGCCGAACAGGGTGGCCATCAGCTTGTAAACCACGAAGGCGTGTTCCGCGGCGATGAGTTCCGTGGTCCGGTTGAGGAAGGTGTGGCACAGCAGTTCGATGATCTCGTTGGAGCCGTTGCCCAACACCACATTTCCGCGGTCAAGCCCCAGCGACTCCGCGATCGCGCCGCGCAGCCGGTAGCCGCCGCCGTCCGGATAGATGTGGGCGTCCTCCAGCGCGGCGCGCATCGCCAACTTCGCCGCCGGGGAAGGGCCTAACGGATTTTCATTCGAGGCCACCTTGACAATCCGGGACACCTCCAACCCGAGTTCGCGGGCGGTTTCATCAATCGGCTTGCCCGGTTCGTAGGCCACAAGGTCGCACACAAAGCGGTTCGCATAGGAATCAATCGTCATCTCGGGGACAAGCTACCGGCCTGAACCCCGGGGGTCAAACGCCAAGGTGCCGCGGGTGGGGCGTGAGGCAAAAAAAAGAGCGGTCGCACTCGCGACCGCTCTTGGATTCTTGCCTATGAAATCCATCAATCCGTGCAAAATATCAGAAGGTGGCGCTAATCATCACGCCTCCGACCAACTGGTTTTTCGTGCCACCGGTGTAGGTGGACTCGTCCGAGTTGTCGCTGAGGGCGGCCGAGGCCGCCACGAACGGCGACAACTTGGCGTGTTCGGCGAAGGCCCAGTCCAAGCTGACCTTGCTCGTCCATGCGGTGCATTCACCGACTTCGAACTGATAGCCGACATTGGTCAGCAGGTTCAGGGTGAAGCTCTTGTTGAGTTCGAACGAGCGGGTCAGCGCGAGTTCGGAATATCCATTGTTGTCAGCGCCCTGGATGTCCCAGTAATAGGTGAACGTTGACTTGAAAATCCCGAAGTCATGACCGAGCGCGAAGTACAGCTCCTGGCAGTCCTGCCATGGGATGAGCGTCTCGTTGGCGGTGCCCTGCGGATAGTAGTAGTAGATATAACCCACCGCGGCGGTTAGAAAACCGAAATCCTTGGAGACCTCGGCATACATGTCGAGTTCGGAGGCGTTGAAACTGCCGAGCGGAGAGTCGTAGCCGGTGGGGGCCTGGAAATCCCCGTACCAGAGTCCTGCGCTCAGGCCGATCCCGTTCCATGTGCCTTTGACATCGAAGCCTGCCTCTTCCAGGCGGTCGCCCAGGTCCTGGCCGCGCCACAGATACATGCTCGAATATCCGGCATGGAGATTGTATTCGATCGCCGGCGCCGGTGCGGGCGCGGGTACCGGGGCGGCGTGGGTGTCACCCGCCGAGGCGTTGCCAGCCACAAGGGCTGAGGCAACGGCCAAGGCGCCAATGGTTTTGCAGTGGTGTTTCATCGTGTTGTGTTGGTTTAAGTTGCTGCTGGCGTCCTTGTCTGTGCCATTGTGGAACAGTCAGGAACGCAAGGGGACAAGCAATCCACGTGCCAATCCGGTGCCGAACGAATTTTGTTAGACTCGGACGCGGCGCGTAACCCTGAATTCCGAGATGAAAACCACGAAAGGCACGAAACTTCACGAAAAATCAGGGAGTTGCGACACTGCATCACCTCATTCTGAAGGTGAGAGCAACCAAGCCCCCAATCCATTGGACTTTCGTGACTTTTCGCGGTTTTCGTGGTTTCAATTTTCCCATGCAATCCCAAAAAAGAGCGGTCGCTCGCGCGACCGCTCTCGTGAGGTTTGTTGATGTTGGGTGGATCAGAAGTTGACGCTCACCATCGCGCCGCCGACCAACTGGTTGATGGTGCCACCGGTGTAGGTGGAATCGTCCGGGTTGTCGCTGAGCGCGACCGAAGCCGCCACGAAGGGCGAGAACTTGGCGTGTTCGGCGAAGGCCCAGTCCAAGCTGACCTTGCTTGTCCATGCGGTGCATTCACCCACCTCGAACTGATAGCCGAGGTTGGTTGACAGATTCAGCGAGAAGCAATGGCTGAGCGGGAAGGAACGTGACAGCGCCAATTCCGAATAACCGTTGTTGTCAGCACCAGCGATGTCCCAGAAGTAGGTCAACGACGATTGGAAATATCCGAAGTCGTAGCCCATCAGGAAATAAACCTCCTGGCTGTCTTCCAAGGGGAGCAGGAATCTGTTAGCATCGCCCTGAGGGTAGTTGTAATAGATGTATCCCGCCGCCAGGTTGAGGGCTCCGAATTTCTTGCCGACCTCGGCATACATGTCGAGTTCGCTGGTATTGGAACTGCCGATGGGCGAACCATAGCCGGTCGGGGCTTGGAAATCCCCATACCAGAGACCGCCGCTGAGGTTGATTCCATTCCACTCGCCTTTGGCGTTGAAGCCGGCTTCCACGAGGCGATCGCCCAGATCCCGGCCGCGCCATAGATACATGCTGGAGAATCCTCCATGCAGATCATATTGAATGGCCGCTGGGGCTGCCGGGGGTGCGGCGCATGTGGGGGTTCCTGCCGAGGCCTTGCCAGCCATGAAGGCTGAGACAGCTGCCAGGGCACCAATGGTTTTGCAGTAGTTTTTCATCGTGTGTGTTGGTTTCATGTGTTGCTGGCGTCCTTGACTGCTCCCTTGTGGAACAGCCGGGAATGACCGAAATCATGTCCGGCTGCCCCAATGGAGATGCCAAATGCTTCCGCTCGCCAGATATTTTATATTTCCTTAGTAATTGTCTAGTCCTTTTTTTATGCTTTTTTTGCGGGGCGGAGCGCCTCCTGGGAGTGACTTGCGGATGGATTTTGAGGAAATGCGATGTTGGCACGGCATTTGCTTTCCCGGTCAGCACGACCTCGGGGAATTGGATTTCCCGGGATCCTAGCAGCTAACCATTCGACCAACCCCTAGCCTTATGACCAGTCAATACCTCATCAAAGTGCGGGCCCTAGTGGCCACCGCCGTCGCGTCCGTCGCAATCACCCTGTGTTTGCCTGTGGGCGCGCAGGATGTGGCAGCCCCCGCCCCCACCAGTGCCGCAGAGGTCACGCCCCCCGCAGCCACGATGGAACAACGGGTTGCCGACCTGGAGCAGTATTTCCAAAACATGGGAGTGGGTGGAACTCCTGAAGCTCCATGGGCTTCCAAAATCGGTGGCGTTCCCGGTCCCGGTCACAATGGCTGGATGATGACCTGTGCCGCGCTGGTCTTGTTCATGACGCTTCCGGGGCTCGCCTTGTTCTATGGTGGATTGGTGCGCAAGAAGAACGTGCTCAGTGTGCTCGCCCAATGTCTCGGTTGTGCCGGCATGGTCACCGTGATCTGGTGGGCGGTCGGCTACAGTCTGGTGTTTGGCAAGAGTTTTGATTCCCCGTTCCTCGGAGGCAGTGAATTCTTTTTCCTCAAGGGAGTGACCAGCGCGCCTAACACGGATTACTGTTACTGGGTATCGCAGAACGTGTTTGCGATATATCAGTTGATGTTCGCCATCATCACCCCGGCAC
>CAYWLC010000146.1:0-1028 GCA_964458895.1 uncultured Luteolibacter sp.
ACGATCACATCGCCGGCATCTCCTAACAGGCGTTGGAGTTCCTGCACGGCCTTGGTCGGGATGATGACGTCGGTTTCGTGGGATGCGGGGAATTCGAGGTCGGCATCGACCATGGCGAGGCGGCGGCCGTCGGTGGCCACGAGGGTCATTTTGCCATCGCGGAACGAGGCGAAGATGCCATTGAGCACGTAGCGCGTTTCGTCGGTGGAAATGGCATAGGAGGTTTTCTTAAGGCCATCGCGCAGGACGTTCTGAGGGATTTTGAATTCCTTGGCGCCGGCGAAATCGGGCAGCGGCGGGAACTCGGCTTCACCGAGGCCGATGATTTTGAAGTATGACGGACCGCTGCGGATCGAGGCATGGTTTTTGGAATCCACCGACACCTCGACTTCGCTGGAAGGCAACTCGCGAACAATGCTGACAAGGCGTTTGGCCGGAAGCGTGGTGGCTCCCTCTTTTTCGATCTGGGCTTCGACCGAGCCCGTGATGCCCACATCCAGATCAGTGGTGGTAAATTGCAGACGGCCATTTTTGGCGACCAACAACACGTTGGAGAGGATGGGCAAGGTCGTGCGTGAGCTGACCACATGCTGGACCTTTTGCAGGCCGTCGAGAAATGCTTCCTTGGAGATACGGAACTTCATGGATGGGAACCTTGGGGTTGACGGGATACAGTTTCCGTTTTCAACGCCCGTTGGCAAGCCTTCTGTGAACTTCTGTGAAGAATCCCGCAATTCGCTGGTTTTCAACGGCGCAATTGGGACTCAATCCGGGCGATGACTTCCTTGAGGCCGGGTTCTCCCAGGAGTTTTGCGCTCACTTTCTTGCAGGCGTGGATGACCGTGCCGTGGTCACGCCCTCCAAAGGCCTCGCCGATCTCCATCAGCGAGCCTTTGGTCAGCGAGCGGCTGAGGTACATGGCGATCTGGCGAGGCACGGCGATGCTGGCCGGGCGGCGGCGGCTCGTCATGTCGGCCAGGCGCACGTCGAAATGTTCGGCCACGGCTTTCTGGATGGCATCGATGCTG
>CAYWLC010000146.1:1038-7116 GCA_964458895.1 uncultured Luteolibacter sp.
TTGTCCACGGTGACGCTTTCGCCAGCGAGCGAGGCGAAGGTGGCCACGCGCATCAAGGCGCCTTCGAGGCGGCGCACGTTGGTGCGGATTTTCTCCGCCAGAAACAACAGCACGGACTCATCCACCTTCACTTTCCAATCATGCGCTTTCTTGCGCAGGATGGCGAGGCGGGTTTCCATCTGCGGGACCAGCATTTCCACGGTGAGCCCGCATTCGAAGCGTGAGATCAGCCGCGGTTCGAGGCTCTTGATTTCGCAGGCGGGACGGTCGCATGTGAGAACCACCTGGTTGCGACCGTCCAACAGGGTGTTGAAGGTGTGGAAAAACTCCTCCTGCGAGCGTTCCTTGCCTGCCAGAAACTGGACGTCGTCGATGAGCAACACATCCGTGCTGCGGTAGCGGCGGCGGAATTTCTCGATGTCGCCGCGGCGCACCGAATCAATGAACTCGTTGGTGAATTTCTCGCAGGTCAGATAGACCACGCGTGATCCGGGTTGGCGGCGCAGGATCTCCTGGCCGAAATAGCTGACCACGATGCGGTCGGGCTTGGGACGCGACAGCGGCTGGCCGTCAATCGCGAGGATGATGTCGCGCTCCTGCAGGCCGGCCTGGCCCGCGGGGCTGGCCTGCATGAGGTGGGTCTTGCCGAGGCCGGGTCCGCCGTAAATGAACAGCGGGTTATAACCGATCCCTGATTTCCTAGCCACCGCCTCACAAGCCGCATGTGCGAACTGGCTGTTGGCTCCAACCACAAAACTCTCAAAGGTGTGGGCCGGATTCAACCCGGAACCCTTGATCCGGCGGTCCATGGCCTCGCCATCCAGCGAGCCGTTCTTGGCCGCGTGCCCGTGGGGCGTGCCCGCCCGTGTTTTTTTATTAGATATGCCGGGCGCTTCCGTTTCCGCATCGCCATCACACACCACCACGCGGACCTCGCGCACTTCGTCGAAAATTTGGTTAGCGGCCTGCGCGAGTTCAGGCAGGTAGTTGGTCTCGATCCAGACCTGATGGATTTCACCCGGGACAGTGATCGTGCCGATGCCGTCCTGCTCGCCGGCCCACTCGGCCGAGCGGAACCAACGTTGGAAGGCATCCTCGCCGACGCTCACTCGCAAAGCGCCACATACTCCGTGCCAATCGCCGCGATCCGCCGGGACCGCCATCCTTCCTTCCGCCACTTCGTATGTCACTGCGTCCGCCGGTTCCATTAGGTTTCAGTGTGTGATTAGGGTTTTTGTTGCACTCCGCATCCCACTCGGGGAGTGGCGACAATGCGATGCGGCAAACACTTTGAGCCGTCACCGCCAACCTTGGGAAAATTATTTTCGCGCGCTCTAACAATCAGTCCGGGATCACCCGATTCCACAAGGGTTCCACGGGTTAAAATTTTAAAAACTTGACCCCGTGATTTAGTTCGCATTTACGAAGTATTTTCGGGTCCTGCCCTGTGCAATCGACGCATGCGATTGAAAAGCAATCAGTCGCATTGTGACGGGAGTGTCACCCATTTTTTATTCCCGGAAAAATCGGGAAGATGGATGCTGGGGCACGCGCGTAGCGGATCACAGGGGATTGTTACTACGTTTATCGGACATTTGGCCCTGCGGTCCATCCGGGGTTTTGAAACACAAGGCGACGGAGCAGGTGACGAGAGTGCCGGCCATGATGCGCCAGGGGGATTCGATGATGGGGAGCCAGGCGGGATTTTCGTATAGAGCGGAACCCGCGAGCATTTTCCAAAGGTCGTTGGGGAGGTTGCTCAGGATGGCGACGGCCAGGACACCGGCGGCCATGGCGAGCGGGTTGCCGACATCGCTGCCGCGGGAGCGCGTGAAGAGTGCGACGATGAACACGCCCAACAACGAGCCGTAAGTATAACCGAAACTGCCGAGGATGATGCTGATGATGCTGAGATCCGGATGGTGGGCTTTGACCAACGCGGTGGCCAGACCCACGAGGATCAACACCAGGGTGAAACCGACCGTGGCACGCTTGATGATGCGGACCCGTGCTAGATCATCGGGTGCGGTGCCGAACCAACGGAAATGGAAATCCCGGCAGTAACTGGTGGCCAGCGAGTTCATCGCGGTGCCAAGCGAGCCCATGGTGGTGGCCAAGACCCCGGCCACCACCAAGCCGCGCAGGCCGCCGGGCATCACCGCAACCACGAAATACGGGAAAACCCGGGTGTGGTCGGGCTTTCCGCCGTCCATCGGCAGCGCGGCGTCGTGCGCGACATGGCCGTAATAGACCGAGAGCAGGATACCGATGGTTAGAACGGCGTAGGTCACGGGAATGTCCGCAAGGCCTGATAGAATGGTGGCCACCGCGCTCTGGCGTTTGTTTTTGGCGGTGAGCATGCGCTGCACCATGTCCTGATCGGTGCCGTGGGTGGCCAGCGTCACGAACAAGGAACCGAAGAGCGCTGCCCACACGGTGTACTCGGTTGCCAACACGCTTTTGATTTTTCCCCACACGGTGTCTGCGGGCAGGTCACCCTGCCACTGCCAGAGTGTGAGGTCGTGCGCGCCGGTGAGGTGGGATTTGGCACCCTCCCAGCCGCCGGGGATGTTTTCTAACAAATACCAGGCTGAAAAACCCAGCGCCCCGAAGAGCACGGCGATCTGCAGCACATCGGTCCAGATCACCGCCTTGATGCCGCCGACCGCGGTGTAGGCGGCTGTTAGAACGCTGATGGCCACCAGCGCCGCGCCGGTGAACCAGAATTGTTCCCAGTTTCCCAAGGGGCGTCCGGGGTTCATGCGGTTCCAGATGACCACCAGCAGCAGGGTGGGCACCCACAGCCGCGAGCCGCTGGCCAGTGACCGGGTCAGCAGGAAGACCATGCTGGCGATGCGCCGGGTGCGCGGACCGAAGCGTGTTTCGAGAAACTCGTAGATGCTCACCACGTTGTGTTGGTAATAGGCAGGGATGAACACCGCGCTGACCACCACGCGGGCTAACAGATAACCCACCATGAGCTGCGCGTAGGTGTAATTGCGCAGGCGGAAGCCCTCGCCGGGAGTGCCGAAAAACGTGCCCGCGCTGATTTCGGAGGCGAGGATGGACGCCAGCACCGCCCACCACGGGATTGAGCGCCCACCCAGCGCGAAGTCCGAAACGGTTTTGCTGCGTCGGCTGAAATGCACGCCGATGCCGAGGATGATGGCGAAATACATCCCGATGACGAGCAGATCCTGGGTCAGGGCCGACATGCCTGGAACGCTAGAGGTCATGGGCCTGGTTCCAAGCTCATAGTTTCAAACCCTCGTGGTCATGAGCGCCATGAACAGGGGAAACTCCGCCGCCGCGCGGTGTTCGGCCTTGCTGAAGGGGCCGCTGCCTTGCGAGCGGCGGTGGCTGTAAAGCTCCTCGCAGGCGGTCACGGCCAGTCCGCCCCGGCCCATGGCGGTCAGTAATTCTGCTAGAGGCCGGTGACGGAAGACCGTGTGTTGGCCGCTGTCGCCGCCGGGGTGGGTGGTGATCGGTATTTCAAGCGGTGTGGCGTAGGCGTCGACGCGCCGGAACTGGATTTTCTGGTCGCCGTCCCATCCCCAATGGGTTTTGCGCGGGATGCGGAAACACGGGTGCATGAACACGAACAAGGCCCGCCCGCCGGACTTCAGCGAGCGGGCAACGTTGGAAAACATCGCCACCACGTCCGCCACATCGTGTACGGCCATCAGGCAGGTGGCCGCATCGTGGGTTCCGTTAGCCCAGGCGCCGGGCAGGCTCACATCCGCGGTGACAAAGGCAACGCGCGGGTTGTTGCCGTGGCGTTTTTTCGCGGCGGCAATCAGCCGTGGGCTGGCGTCAATGCCCGTGAATGCGCCGATCCCGGTTTCTAACAGACAATTAGCAAGCACGCCCTGGCCGCAACAGACATCGATCACGGATTCTCCGGGTTTGGGAGCGAGCATCCGCAGCACGGCGGGGAGAATGACGTTGCGGTGGTAGTCCGATCCGGCATCGCCGACGAGCTTGTCGTACCACGCGGCCACCGGGTCCCAGCCGCAGTCCGGCTCCCCGGATTTGTTAGATGGTGCGGGTGTGGGTTTGCGTCCCGGTGAGTGCTGAAACGGACGGCGTGGCGGCGTGGGCATGATTTCTAACAAAACGAGTCCCTGTGGTCACTTCTTGCGGATCTGCCAGATTTCGACGAGCTGGTTGCGTTCCGGGATGCGGCTGCTGAAGCGGTCGGTCTGGCCCAGATAGACCGCCTGCACGAACTGGCCGGGGTGCTTGGCCGCGGAGAACGCCTGGGCGGCGGCCGTTGCGCGATCCGAGGAGAGCGTGCGGTTCTTGTCCACGTTGCCTGTTTCCGAGGCGTAGCCGATGGCCAGCATCAGGTCGCCGTCCGGGATGACCTCCACCAGGCCGCGGATGGCCTGCTCGTCGGCGGGGCTCAGGCCCGCGGAGCCGGTCGGGAAGGTGAAAGTCTTGAGCACGCTCGCGCCCATGTCGGTGCCCAGTTGGCTGTAGGCCGTGGCGATGTCGGAATCCGGGAGGTTTTCGAGTTTGCGCAAACTGCGGAACAACTCGACGGCCGCGGGCAGCAATTCGTTTTCCGAGTTGGCGAACAACTTCGACTTCGCTCCCGCCAACTGGCTCTCGAGGTCTTTCATCCGGCTTTCGAAAAAATCCTTGGCGCGCTGCGCCTCATCGAGCCGCCGCTGCATGTCGGTTAGATCCTCCTTGGACGCCCCCTCACCTTTGGCCGCCAGTTCCTTGCGCACCGCGGCCAAGTCTGCGGCCAAGGCGTCGCGCTGGGCCTTCATGGCGGTGAGATCGCGCCGCAGCAGGTCCGCCTCCGAACCGGCCACCAGCGCGCGCTGCAATTCCTCCTGCAGCCGCTTGCTTTCGGCGGCGAGACTCATGCGGCTCTGCTCAGAGCGGATAAGCTCCGCACTCCGGGCGCTGAGTTCGGCGTCCTTCCCGCCCAGCATCGATTGCAGGCTCGCGGCCAGCGCCATCATAGTGTCGGCGTCCTTTTTCAATCGCCCCGCCACCTCCTCCATCGATTCGCCGCCGCCTTCCAGCGGACGCAGCCCCAGCGACATGCGCTCACGGTTCAACTGGCCGCGCAACGCATTGGCTTCCGCCTGCAACTGGGTGAGTTCCGGTGAATTCCCCGATGACGACCCGCCCGTGCGCCCGCGCAACCCTACGACGATGAGCGCGCCTAACAGACCGATGATCACCAGCGCAAGCACCATCACAGGCGTGACCACGAGCTTGTCAACGCCTGCCTCCGCCGTCGGCACGGGTTGTGGCGGGGCGCTGTCGTGAGGATCCTGAGTGGGCGCAGTGGGCGGTGGGGCTTCCGGCATGGCCGCAGCGTGGCCCCTCATCCCCACCCCTGTCAAAGCGGTTTTCAGGGGCGAGAGGGGCCTTCCTTGGGGAGCATCAGCCTGAAACGACTCCCGCTTCAGACGAAAAATTTAACCGCAGATGAACAGGATTGACGCAGATCAAGATGAACCCAAAATCCGAATTGATAAAATGTCTGTCCCTTAATCTATGCTTTCTGATCCGTCGTGTGGAGTCGAATTTGAATTCTTCGGCTGTCGGCGTTCAGTCACCCCGGCGCGCCTGTTCGCGGAATTTTCCGGGAGGCATGCCGCGGGCGATGCGGAAGGAGCGGTTGAAGTTCGAGAGGTTGCCGAAGCCGACGGCGAACGCGATCTCGCTGATCGTGCGGTCCGACTCCAGAAGCTGGCGGCAGGCTTCGCTGAGCCGCAGATCGGTCAGGTAGGCCTGAAAGGTCTTGCCGACCGAGCGGCGGAAAAACCGGCTGAAGGCCGCGGGGCTCAAGCGGACTAGGCGGGCGGCGTCTGCCTGGGAAACCGGATCGCCGGAATTTTTAAAAAGATGATCGAGCACGGTGCGAAGCCGGGGATCCTGGGCGGTGCGCGGGCCTTGCGGCCACGGTGCAAGGGCGAGCGGCCTTGCTCCTGGATGCGAGGAGAGTTCCTCAAGAATTTCGAGCAGGGACGTGAACTGGCGGAAGAGCGACGGCTGCCGGAACATTTTTTTGCGCAGACGTGCTGTGTCTGTTCCGTCATTCCTTAAGACAAG
>CAYWLC010000147.1:0-7109 GCA_964458895.1 uncultured Luteolibacter sp.
CTGCCATCATAGCTTATTTTAGCCGGCCCCTGGCCGGACTTTGGGGCCCAGCTCAGTCAGGAAGGCACCCACGATGGGCAGCAGCAGCCAGCAGAACGACGCCTGGACGAGCCAGTAGGATTGCCATGACCAGCCACGGACCATCTTCTGGGGTGTGTAACAGAACGCGGCGGCTGCCGCGCCGATGGCGTGGAAGATGATGCTGGAGGCAAGCGGGTTCATTTGTTAGACAAGGCGTCGAAGAAGGCCTTGATGTTGGCGGGGTCAATGTCGGGAAGGATGGCCTCGTGGCTTGGGGAGATGACCAGGCCGGTGGGGAAGAGTGCGGCCAGTTCGCGCACGCGTTGGGCGACTGCGTCGGGTTTGCCGTGCACCAGCAGTTCCTGGGCGTCGACGCCGCCGCAGAAGGAAACCTGCCCGGCGAACTTGGCGTGCAGTTCCTCGGCGGACATGCCGTGGGCGAGTGCTTGGATCGGGTGGACCACATCCACGCCGAGTTCGATTAGATCCGGGATGAGTTCCTGGATGGCTCCGCACGAGTGGTGGATGACCTTGAGTCCGTAGGATTTCGCCTGTTGCACGAGTTGGCGGGTTCCCGGCCAGACGAATTCGCGGATGAGGTCACGCGAGAGCATCAGGCATTGCTGGCTGCCGAAGTCGTTGCCGATGAGCACGGCGTCGAGTTTCCCGCGCGTGGCTTGGTAAAAAATTCCGTTAGCTTGCAGATAGAACTCGGTGATGCGGTTGATGACGGCGCGGAAGACTTCCGGTTCGGCCCTCATGTTCATGAGGGCGTTTTCCATGCCGAAGGCGGCGCAGGCATCCTAGAAATGGGCGGACCAGACGACGCCGAGGATGGCGCGGTCCTGCGGTGCGGCGTCGACCACGGTGCGGCATTCTTCGGGCGAGATATATTTCGAGGGATCCGGCCAGTCGAACAGGTCCACCATTGCGGCATCGGTGACATCTTCAAAACATCCGGGAGTGTTCAGCGTGCGTTCCTCGTTGACCAGGTGGCCGGCCTTGGCGAAATCAAAGGCCATGTAGATGGCGTCTGAAAACGGCGAGTGATAGGGCAACTCGACCGGATAGACATCGTCGTCGAGTTTTACGCGCAGCGCATCCAGATCCGGGACAGCGAAGTAATCTAACAAAGCCGGCACCGCGGGACCCGCAGGGATGCCCAGCCAGGATGCGGGGCGGTTGACCGGTCGGCGCTCGACCGTGGCATGGAAGCGTTCTTTGTGGGTCATGGGATCACATGATAAAACGTCCCCCCGTATGCACGGAAGGACGCTTGAACAGGAGGTTTTTTCTCCGGCGCGGCAGGAGATTATTTCTCGCGGCGGACTTCGTGATAGACTGGAGCCGGTTGGGCCTGCTCGATTTCCCTGAACTGTGGAAGCTTGCGCAGTCCGGGAGGGTTGGCTTCGCCGGTGCAGCAGCAGGATGCGGTTAACAGGGCGAATACGGAGGCGACGAGTGCGGATAGAATGCGAATCATGGTGTCGGATGCGGTAGGTTTTGTTGAGGGAGAGGGTCGAAGGCCAGAGCATGAAATGCGCCGGGTCGGCGGCGAATGGATTATTTGGTGGGAGTCACGTACGCCGGTTTGGGTTGAGCCGGTGCGGATGGGCTGCACGAGGCGGCAAGAAGCGCGGCGGCGGCGGCGACGATGAAGACGAGTTTCATGGATCGGCTTGAGGTGTGGATATCTGACAAAAACCGTGATGGTCACGGCGTCATCGGGATGAGACTAGCCAAGGGGCACCCCCATGCAAGGTAAAATACCGGGCAAAATGATCAATGAACTGGCATGGGTTGGGGATCCAAGTTAGCCAAGGGCATGAAACACCTGCCACGCTTGCTATTGGCGACCCGCAACGCCCACAAGACGGCGGAAATCCGGGCGATTTTGGGTGCCCGCTTCGAGGTGCTGGATGTGGGTGCCTATCCCGAATGTCCAGAGATCGCGGAAACAGGCACGACCTTTTTGGAGAATGCGCGGCTCAAGGCGGAAGGGGTGAGTCGGGTGATGGATGGCTGGGTCCTATCCGATGATTCCGGTTTGGAGGTGGAATCGCTGGGCGGGGCACCCGGTGTTGGGTCATCGAGTTATGGTGGGGAGGAAGGCAACCATGCGCTCAACAACGCGCGCCTGCTGAAGGAGTTGCAGGGTGTCCGCGCGCGCGGTGCCCGGTTTCGCTGCACGATGGTGCTGGCGCGGGAAGGCAAGGAGCGCGCGAATTTCAGTGGCACGGTGGAAGGCCGGATCATCGAGAGCCTTCGTGGCGTGCGGGGATTTGGTTATGATCCCATGTTCGTGCCGGAGGGATATGAGGAAACCTTCGCCGAACTGGGTGAGGAGGTGAAAAACCGTCTGAGCCACCGTGCCCGGGCACTCGCCATGGTCGTCGAGTATCTGACAAACCAAGCTTCAACCTAGATAGAAAAATGCCAAAGGGAACACCGACCATTTTCACAACTGATTGCGCTGATTTTAACTGATTTCACTGAAAGAATTGGCTGAGATTTCCCTCACCTTTGGGGTTGGGGTGTCTTTCTTTTTAACCTCTTTAAAATCAGTTTAATCAGTGAAATCAGTGGTTTCCATCTTCCTATTCAAGTTCAAGCAGGTAGCGCGCTCTATTCGTCTTCCGTTTATAACAAACAAACCAGCCCGTGGGTCACGGACTGGTTTGTTTCAGAAAAGTATTTCTAACAACTCAGGGCAGCAGGTTCACGGCGCGGGATTGTTTGATCGCGTTTGTGATCCTGCGGTGGAGTTTGGCGGAGACACCGGTCACGCGGCGGGGCAGGATTTTTCCGGTTTCCGAGGTGAACTTGGTGAGGAGTTCGGGATTGGTGGGGATCACCTGTTCCGCAGGGATATCGTGACGGCGGCGCGGCATCTGCCGGTTGGCCTTGCGGAAATTGATACGACGTTGAACGGTTTTGGGCTCGGACATGGGAAAAATCAGCGGAGTTCGCGGTGAAGGGTGCGGCGCTTGAGGAAAGGATTGAACTTCACTTTCTCCAGTCGCCCGGGTGTGCGGAGGCTCTTCTTGTTGCGCGTGGTGACGTAACGAGAAGTCGGTTTGCCCTCAGCTTTCGCTTCGGTGCATTCTATAATGATGATGTCGCGTGGCATGGACGGAAACTTTGGGGGGCGGATGTTGCTTTAATCTTCCTCTTCGTCAAGAGAAACCGTGTCGGAATCTTCTTCCTCGATGTAATTTCCTCCGCTGAAGCCCACTTCATTGGACGGACGGAAGCGGCGTTTGCCATATTCTTTCTCCCATTGGGCTTGGCATTCAACGGTCAAACGGGCGCAGGGGATGGCTTCCAGGCGGGCTTGTGGGATCTTACGGCCGGAAATTTCACAGATTCCGTAGTTTCCTGATTGGATGCGGCGCAGGGCTTGTTCGATTTCGTACAGGGCGTCCTGTTCTTTCGCCAGCACCGAGAGGGCGAAATCACGGTCATAGGCATCGCTGCCAGCGTCTCCCTGATGCTGGCCGCTGCCAGATGCCTCGGAGCCTTCCGGCGCATTGCGGATGGTGTCACGGGTCATGCCCGACATGGCATCGACCAGGTCATCGCGCAGATCCAGCAGGCGCTGGCGTTGTTTTTGAATGAATGCACCGTTGTGGGTGCCATTGGTGGTCCCGCCGTTGACCGGTTCGAGCGACGTTAGGGGCGCGGATTTGGGTGGCACAAACGGCGGCTTTACCGGAGCGGGCGGCACCGGGAAATCCACCAGTGAGGAACGTTTGATCGGCGGCTTGCCTGAAACTTCCGCCTTGACGGCCTTGTGGGGTTTGCTTGCCGGAGGCACAACCTTGGTGGGCGATGCCGTCAACTTCTCCGCAGTCGGCTTTTTTGCAGGAACGGATTGATTTTCTGGCGCGGCCTTGCTTGCGGGCGCGGCCTTGGTCACGGGGGCGGCTTTTTTGACCGCAGGTGTTTTGCTTGCCGGGGCGGCCTTGCTCGCGGGGGCGGATTTTTTGGCCGCAGGTGTTTTGCTTGCCGGGGCGGCCTTGCTCGCGGGGGCGGATTTTTTGGCCGGGGCGGCTTTGCTTGCCGGGGCGGCCTTGCTCGCGGGGGCGGATTTTTTGGCCGGGGCGGCTTTGCTTGCCGGGGCGGCCTTGCTCGCGGGGGCGGATTTTTTGGCCGCAGGAACCGATTTTTTCGCTGGAACGGGCTTTTTGGACGAGGTGGAATTTTTGGTTAGAACAACCTTTTTTGTTGATTTCGCAGGGGATTTCGTTGCCTGAGGAGTCGGCTTTGAGGGTTTGACAGCAGGTTTGGCTTTCCCTTTTGGGGCAGCGGATTTGGGGGTTGTTTTAGACAAGGCCATGGCTCGGAAATCGGAAGGCGGATGGTAGCACGGTTTCTCCAGACCCGGAAAAATTATTTCCACGGGCGCGAAGAGCGCGGTGGGTTAGCCCGTTAATGCGTCTCCATCAAGGCGAAAGTTGAAGCTTGGCAAAATAACCCGTTTCGCGGGAATCCGGCACGGAGCTTGAAATGCGCGATCCCTTGTCTATAATGCGGCCCCGCCATGCAGCTCAACGCCATCGTCGAAGCCCTTCTCATTGCCTCGCAGAACCCTCTCGCCTCCGAGGAAATCGCCCGCTTGGTCCGTGCCCGCGTGGCTGAGGCGGAAGATTCCCGGCTCCGCGAAGTTGAAGACGGCAAGGAGGCCCCGGCATTGCCCGGGTGGTTGCCGGCCCTTGCCGCCACCACCCCGGATCAAGTCACCGCAGCGGTGCGGCAGTTGAATGAGATCTATCAGGACGGGCGGCGCGCGTTCACCCTGGTGGAACGTCCGAAAGGCTGGAAACTCTACACCCGCATCGAATACGCCGAGTTCGTCCGCCAGCTTTTTCCGGGACGCAAACCGGAACGCATGAGCGGCCCGGCCATGGAAACCCTGGCCATCATCGCCTACCGCCAACCCATCACCAAAGCCGCCATCGAAGCCGTCCGTGGCGTGGCCTGCGACGGCATGATCCAAAAACTCCTCGACCGCGACCTCATCCGCATCGGCGGACGCGCCGAGCTTCCAGGTCGCCCGCTGCTGTACGAAACCACCGATTTGTTTTTCGAGCATTTCGGCATTCGGTCCATCGATGATTTGCCCAACGCCACTGAACTACGGAAAGTGAAACTGCCCGACCCCGAGGATGCCAAAGCGGTCCCCGATCCCGAACAACAACTCGCCCTCAGTGCCATCGGAAACCCCGCGGCTGCCGCTGGAATCGACACCGACGACGCCCTGATCGAAGCCTGAAACTCTAACACGCGATGAATCTCGAAGACCTCCGCAACCAAATCGACTCCATCGACCACCATTTGTTAGACCTGCTCAACCAGCGGGCCGATCTCGTCCACGCGGTGGGGGTCATCAAGAAACGCGACGGCCTGGAAATCTATGCGCCGGACCGCGAAGAGGCACTCCTGCGCCGACTTATCGAGATGAATCACGGTCGCCTGCCCGAAAAATCCGTGCGTGCCATTTACCGCGAGATCATGTCCGCGGCTCTCGCGCTGGAGGAAGATCTGAAAATCGCCTACCTCGGACCAGAAGGGACATGGACCCATCAGGCGGCGATTAAAAAATTCGGTCATTCGGTCAATTACTCGCCCCAACCGAATTTCTCTGACGTATTTGATCAAGTGGCGCGGCGCGCTGCCGATTACGGCGTGGTCCCAATCGAAAACTCCACGGAAGGCGCGGTTTCCCACACCTTGGATTTATTTGTCGATTCCCCGCTGCACATTTGCTCGCAAATCCTCCTGCGGATCGAAAACGGCCTGATGGCGGCCATTCCGCGCGACCAAATCAAAACGCTCTACTCACATCCACAGGTCTTCGGCCAATGCCGCGCATGGATTCTCAAGAATTTCCCAGACGCCGAGCTCGTCGAGGTGTCCTCCACCACCAAGGCCGCCCAGATCGCCCGGGATCAGGCGGATCATGGAGCGGCCGCCCTCGGTGGCGCGCTCGCGGCTGAAATGTACGGACTCACCGTGCTCGAACCCTTCATCCAAGACAGGGCGACCAACACCACCCGCTTTCTCGTCATTGGTGAGAAAACCTGCCCGCCCACCCACCGTGACCGCAGTTCCATCCTGTTTGCCATCCATGACCGCCCGGGATCGCTGGTCAAGGCGCTCCAGGCCTTTGACCAATGCCATATCAATCTATCAAAAATCGAGTCCCGCCCGTCCAAACGCAGGGACTGGGAATACATCTTCTACGTCGATCTCGCCGGGCATTGCGAGGACCCGAAAGTCGCCGAAGCCCTTGAGGAGCTCAGCCATCATTGTTCGATGGTCAAGCTTCTGGGTTCCTATCCGGACGCCGAGGAGTAAGAGGGTTGCGGAAAACGTTGTAATGAATACTGGCGTTGCAGCGCAAGATCTGCTTGGCTTCCCGCGTATGAAGCAAACTGTGGAATTGATCATTGATGGCAAGCCTCTCGAATTGCCAACCGTCACCGGCTCCGAAGGGGAAGTGGGCATCGACATCGCCGCGCTCCGCAACAAGACCGGCTGCATCACTCTGGACCCAGGATATGGAAACACCGGTGCCTGTGAGAGCGCCATCACCTTCATCGACGGGGAACTCGGCATCCTCAGATACCGCGGTTATGATATCGCCGAACTCGCGGAAAAAAGCACCTTCGTCGAGACGGCCTACCTCTTGATCTACGGGGAACTGCCAACCCGCCCGCAACTCGTCGCGTTTTCCGAACAACTCACCGAAAACCAAATGCTCCACGAGGGCATGCGCTTCCACTTCGAAGGATTCCCGACCACCGCCCACCCGATGGCCATCCTCTCGGCCATGATCAACGCGGCCTCGTCCTACAACCCGAACCTCATCGCCGGCACCAAACGCGAGGAACGGTTCCCCTATCACGCCACCCGGCTCATCTCCCAAGTCCGCACCATCGCCGCCTTCTCCTACCGCAAGGCCCACGGCCTGCCCGCCATCTATCCGAAATCCAATCTCAAATACACCGCCAATTTCCTCCACATGATGTTCTCGATGCCCAACGAGGATTGCGAACTCAAACCGGAAATCGTCAAGGCCCTCG
>CAYWLC010000148.1:0-2321 GCA_964458895.1 uncultured Luteolibacter sp.
CGGCGGCCTGACAGGGTTTCGACATAACCGTTTTCGCGGGCTTCGGCGACGGTGAGTTCCATGAAATCCTTGATCGAGGGATATTCGCGGAAATAGGCCTCGATGATGGATGAGGCTTCCGCGCGCGGGATCGCGAGGCGCTGCGAGAGGCCGAAGGCGGAGATGCCATAGATGATGCCGAAGTTGACCATCTTGGCCGTGCGGCGCATGTCGGAGGTGACATTTTCAGGATCAACGACAAACACCTTGGCGGCGGTGATGGTGTGGATGTCCGCGTGGTTGCGGAAGGCCTCGATCATGGTGGCGTCGTTGGCAAGCGCCGCCATGACCCGAAGCTCAATCTGCGAGTAGTCGCAACTCAGGATCTCAAATTTCAAATTTGAATTTTGAGAGGTTCCGGGCACGAAGGCCTTGCGGATCCTGCGGCCGGCCTCCGATCTAACAGGAATGTTCTGCAGGTTGGGATCGGATGAAGCGAGGCGGCCGGTGGCGGCGACGAGCTGGTGGAAATGCGTGTGGATGCGGCCGGTTTCCGCGACGATGTGGTTAGGAAGCGAGTCGAGGTAGGTGGACTTGAGTTTGGTGGCCTCGCGCCAGGCGAGGATGTCGCTGATGATGGGATGTTTGCCCTCGAGGGTGGCGAGCGTTTGTTCGTCGGTTTTGAACTGGCCGGTTTTGGTTTTTTTGGCGTTGTCCGCGAGGCCGAGGTGGTCGAAGAGGATCTCGCCGAGTTGTTTGGGCGAGGCGATGTTGAACGGTCGGTCGGCGTGGCGCTGGATGGATTTCGCGAGTTCGTCGATCTGTTGCTGGAGTTCCACGCCGATGGAGCCGAGCGCCCGCGGGTCGATGGCGATGCCCGCCATTTCCATGCGCACGAGCACCGGCAGCAGCGGGCCTTCGATTTCATGGAGGATTTTCTCCTGACCCGCTTCTAACAACATCGGGCGGAGTTGTTGGGCGAGTTGGAAGGTGACATCGGTGTCCTCGGCGGCGTATTCGGCCAGTTTGGCCATGGGAATGGCGGACATGTCGAGGTCCGTGGACGACTTGTTTTGCTCGGCGAAGTCAAACAGGTCGTCGGAGGGCGCGATGCGGGGTGCGGCATGCGGAGTGGCGATGTCCGTGAGTTTGACCGGCGAGTAGTTGAGCAGGATTTCCGCGAGATAATCCATCGTATGGCGGCGCTCGGGGGCGACCAGGATGTCGGCCAGCATGGTGTCGAAAAACGGGCCGTTCACCTCGATGCCGTGGTGGAGCAGGATGGACAGGTCGAATTTCAGGTTATGGCCGATTTTTTCCGCGGGTGAGGCCAGGGCGGCTGTGAGATCGGCGATCTGGGATTTCAAATCGGTGATGGGAAGATACCATGCCTCCTTGGCCTTCCACGAGAACGCGACACCTAACAGTCTTGCCTTGAAGCGGTCGAGCGAGGTGGTCTCGATGTCGAAACAGAACGATTTCTGTGCGGCGAGTGCGCTGAAGAGTTTCTGTTGGAGTTCCGGGGTGTCGGCGAGGTGATAGATGTGATCGACGTCGTGGATGGTGAGCAAGGTTTCGAAGAGGGTGGGGGAGCTGTCCTGGGCGGTTGCGTCGGCTGATGGTTCCGGGGGGACGAAGGATTGCCCGGCAGGTGTTGGTTGTGCGGGCGAGGCGTCCGCACCCCACAGTCGTTTGGCTAGAGAGCGGAACTCGAACTCGTTGAACAGGGATTTCACGGCATCGTCGTCGCGCGGGGAGAGCACCAGGTCCTCCCATGTCACCTCCACCGGGACGTCGGTGATGATGGTGGCGAGTTCCTTGGAGAGCAGGGCCTGGTCGGAGTGGGTTTCGACGAGATCCTTCTGTTTGCCTTTGAGTTGGGCGGCATTGGCGATGAGGTGTTCGATCGAGCCGAAATCCGCGATGAGTTTCTGTGCGGTTTTCGGGCCGATGCCGGGGATGCCGGGGATGTTGTCGGAGGCATCGCCCATCAGTCCTAACAGATCGATGATCTGGCAGGGTTCGGCCACGCCCCAGATTTCCGGGAGTTTTTCCAAGCCGATGATTTCATGGTCGTTGCCCTTGCGTCCGGGTTTCCACATGCGGGTGTGGGTGGTGATCAACTGGGCGAAGTCCTTGTCCGGGGTGACCATGAAGGATTCGAAACCCGCGGGTTCAGCGCGTTTGACGAGGGTGCCGATGATGTCGTCGGCCTCGAAGCCCTGGAGTTCGAGCACCGGGATGTGGAACGCGCGGCAGAGGTTTTTCACATGCGGGATGGAGGCGGCGAGTTCCTCGGGCATTTCGTCGCGCTGGGCTTTGTAGGCCGGATAGCGGATGTG
>CAYWLC010000148.1:2331-6997 GCA_964458895.1 uncultured Luteolibacter sp.
GGATGTGGCGCGGCGTTGGGCCGGAGGTGTCGAAGGCGACGCCGATGTGGCTGGGGTTTTCCTTGTCGAGGATGGCGAGCAGGGTGTTGATGAACCCGTAAAGCGCGGAGGTGTTGACGCCTTTGGAGTTGCGGATCGGGGCCTGGATCAACGCGAAATGCGCGCGATAGATCAGGGCCATGCCGTCTAACAGAAATAGGCGTTTCATACGGTGGGGTGGGTTTGTCAGTGAATTGTCAGTCCATTCCGTGGATTCACCTGCGGTACAATTGCGGGTTGAGCGCCGGGTCGTTGTACATCTTGAACTGGAAATTGACGGCGAAGGTCCGGGTGCGGGCCGCCACCGCTTCTAACAACTCGGCCAAACAGCGGGTGAGGTCGCTGCGCTGGTGGAGGATGCGTGCGAGTTTGGCGGAGCAATCCGCGCGATGTCCGGCACCGGCCTCATCGCGCAGGGTTTCCTCGCGCATGTGGAATTCCTTGAGTGACATGATTGAGAGCCGGTCGATGATCATGCCCGGGGTTTCCGAATTCATCGGGCAGTCGGTGAGGGCGGGGTTGAGGGCGGCGACGAGGAAGGTGTCGATTTCCTCGATGAAGTTGTTGCGCTGCTGGTTGTAGGCGTCGATGGCGCGTTTGGCGTGGAACACGCGTTCGAAGCCGAGGTCATCGCGGCGGGCGATGTCCTCCTCGTGCCAGAGCAGGAAGTTGCGCAGGTGGTTTTCCTGGACCAGGCGCATGAGGCCCTCGCCTGATGCGGCGGGGTTTTGTTCATGCCAGAGGCGGGTGAGGGCGGCCTGAGAGTCGGCGATTTCCTGGGCGTTGAGGTTCATTCAGGTGGGGAGTGTTCGTTTACGATTGCAGGAGGCGGGCAGGTCGGCAAGCCTTCCGTCCGATGCAGGAAGCGCCATGCAATCCGCCGATGAAAAGCCTCTTGGTCATCAAGCCGTCGTCGCTGGGTGATATTGTCCATGGTTTGCAGGTGATGCAATCGGTGGCGCGACAAGTGCCGGATTGCCGGATTTCGTGGGTGGCGCGGGACCGCTTCGCGCCCTTGGTGGAAGCCGCGCCATTCATTGATGAGGTGATCCCCTACCGCCGCAAGGAAGGCCTCCGGGGTTTGTGGAATTTGTTAGAAAAGCTGCGGGGCCGGCATTTTGACGCAGTCTGGGACCTGCAGGGATTACTGCGGTCCGGCCTGATGGCGGCGGCGGCGAATTCACCCGTCCGCTGGGGACGCGGCGACAACCGCGAGGGGGCCGGTTTTTTCTACACCAGCCGGGTGGCGATGCCCGAAGGCGACGGGCCGCATCATGCCATCCGCGTGTTGCAGGAGTTTCCCAGACGCCTGGGTCTGAATGCCGAAATCACCCTTCCACTCGACCTGAAACCAGGGGCGGAATACCCATGGTCATCTCATTTTTCAGGTGCGGTGGATCGGCAATTCGTGATGTTCACCGACAGCCGGGGCGCGGAAAAAGAATGGCCGCATTTTGAGGTGTTGACCCGCAGGATTTGGGAAAACATTCCGGACGGCAGGGTGGCATGGTGCGCGGGGCATAGGATCGAGCCGCGGGGATTCCCCGGGGGCGATCGTTTTCTCAACCTCACGGGTTGCCCGCTGGATGAAATGATCGAGTTGTGCCGAAAGCCGGCGGTCTTCATCGGCAATGACAGCGGACCGATGCACCTGTCGGCCGCCGTGGGCAATCCGGTCCTTGCCATCTTTGGTCCCACCTCGCCCCTGCGCTTCGGACCGTGGCCGATCGGTTCCCCGCGCACTCGATCCGTCCAAGCTCCGGAAGGGGTTCTCGGCAACCTCACTCCGGAGGCGGTTTTCGCCGCATTGGAGAAACTGCGCGCGCGGCTATGAACGCGCAGTGCCCATGGCGGTCTTGTTAGATCAACCCGCAAATGGGGAACGGGTCCTTTGGCATTCGCATGTTTCAGCCATACTGAGAGTTTTCTGAATCCCAATACCCATTCGCGCCTTCGTGCCTTCGCGTGAGACCCCTCTTCTCTTCACTTCAAAAATCACAAATCAACAATCATCACTCGTCAATCTCTTCCCTCTGCCTCCTTCACGTCTTCGCGTGAGACTTCTCTTCCAGCCATCGACACAGACATGAAGAATAACTCACACTGCGGCTTCGAGTGCCTGGTTTAAGTCGGCAAGGATGTCCTTGATGTCCTCCAAGCCGACGGCAAGGCGGACATAGTCGGCGGTGACGCCGGTGGTTTCCTGCTCTGCCGGGGTAAGTTGCGAGTGAGTGGTGGAAGCGGGGTGAATCACCAGACTCTTGGCATCACCAATGTTCGCCAGGTGGGAAAACAGTTTCACGCTGTTGATGAAACGTTTGCCTTCCTCCAAACCACCCTTGATGCCGAAGCCGACAATGCCGCCGAATCCGTTCTTCAAATACTTGGCTGCCAGCGCATGGTTCGGACTGTCCTCCAGTCCCGGATAGTTGACCCACGCCACGGCAGGGTGTGTCTTGAGAAATCTAGCAACTGCCAACGCGTTTTCAGAGTGCCTGACAATACGCAAGGGCAGGGTTTCGATGCCTTGCAGGAATTGGAACGAGTTGAACGGGCTGATCGCCGGGCCAAGATCGCGCAATAGCTGCACCCGCACTTTGATGATGAAGGCGATGTTGCCCGCGCCCGGCACGTTGCTCAGGGCATCCCAATAAACGAGCCCGTGATAACTCGGGTCGGGTTCGGTGAACTCGGGGAACTTGCCGTTGTTCCACCGGAACTTGCCACTGTCCACAATCACGCCGCCGATGGAGGTCCCGTGGCCGCCTATATACTTGGTGGCCGAAATCACCACGATGTCCGCACCGTGATCGATAGGTCTGACGAGCCCAACGCCGACGGTGTTGTCCACCACCAGCGGGATGCCCGCTTCATGGGCAATGGCCGCGAGCGCCTCAAAGTCGGGAACATCGAGTTTCGGATTTCCCACCGTCTCAGCATAGATGGCACGGGTGTTAGGTGTGATCGCCTGACGGAACGCATCGATATTCTGCGAGTTGACAAACCTCACCTTGCGCCCGAGTTTCGGGAAAGTGTAGTGGAACAGCGAATAGCTGCCACCATAGAGATTGTCCGCAGCCACGATCTCGTCTCCGGGCCGTGTGATGGCGAGCAGTGCCAGGCTGATCGCCGCCTGCCCCGATGCCAGCGCCAGAGCGCCGGTGCCGCCTTCAAGCGCCGCCACCCGTTGCTCGAACACATCGCTCGTCGGATTCATCAGACGGGTGTAAATATTGCCGAATTCCCTCAGGGCGAAGAGATTCGCGGCATGTTCGGTGCTCTTGAAGACATAGGAAGTGGTTTGATAGATCGGCACCGCGCGGGAGCCGGTGGCAGGGTCGACTGTCTGGCCGGCATGCAGGGCGAGTGTCGCCAGTTGGTGATGAGATGTGCTCATGGTGATGAGATGTGATTTTAGGCGTATGTGACGGGTGGTCATCATGGGCGGACGTGGTGCGGCTGCAGGAAATCCCATCCCCGCACCGCGCCCGACCCATGATGTAATGTTAGAATTCGTTCTTGATGGTGATGCCGATCACGGCGTTGGCATCGTGGTTGAGCACTCCGCCAAAGTGACCGTATGTGTGTTTCATGGTTCTAGTTTGTTAGTTAGTCGGTTTTTTGTGTGTTGCGGACGAATGTCCATTTTCTCTTATCTGTTTCGGAACGGAGAGGAATCATCAGGCCGAGCGCTGCCAGTCGTAGCGCCAGTCCGGATTTTTCGCCAGGCGCAGCGACCTTGCCTCGACGGCAGCCTTTTCTTCGCGAGGCCCCACGCGAGGGGTTATCGCTCTGAGACTGGAATCGAGCTGGTTCAGCGCTAGCGGAGCAAAAGCCCTGGCGAAGGTCGCCGCGCTTTCCGCGCCAGTGGCCGCGCCCGAGGAATGTCAACAAAGGCAGTCCACCGGTGCGGGGATGCCGAAGAGGAAGTGGTTGATCGCGGTTTTCATCAGGTTTGGTGGTCAGGAAGAGTCTCAGTGATGGTTTCAATCAAAGCCCGTTGAGTGGTGTGGGCCGCTGGGACGCCGCAAAAAACCCGGATTTAACTCCTGAGTCAACAAAAAAAATACTAAATTGCTCAATTTTGTAATGTATCGCGTTTTTTGACCCTGCTTGGACGTTCAGTTGGGTTCGTCAGCGGGGCTCCCGCAAAACGGAGCCAGTGTCTTCGCTATGGATTCGGAGGGTTTTGGGGCTTATAGCCACCCCGCAACCCATGAAACGAAAATAATCCGTCTATCCTTGTCATCCAATCTGGCTCCCCACTTGACACATCAACAGCAACTGAAAACCCAACTCCACTCATGAGTTCCGCGAATATCATCACCACCACGCTTCTGATAGGCGCCGCCTTGGCGCTCATCGCCATCATCTGGAACTATGCCAAGGGCCTGCGCTCCTGCCCGCGGGATCTGTGGCTGCTCTTCGGCTACAAGTTCGTGGAATACTCCGCTTACGCGGCGATGAATATGGCCGTCACCCTGTGGCTCTCCAAAGATTGCGGCCTGGGCGATGTGGCGGCAGGTTCGTTCATCTCGGCATGGTCGATCTGTCTCTCGGTGATGGGCATGTTCGCGGGTGCGCTGGTGGACGCCATCGGCATCCGCAAAACGATGGTCATTTCCGT
>CAYWLC010000149.1:0-6964 GCA_964458895.1 uncultured Luteolibacter sp.
ATTATCAGCACTTGCGCTTCTCATCCGCAATCCCAACTGCGGATTATAGGTTGAAGGACAAAGCGGCGGTCTTTGGATGGAACATCATCGATGAGCCGGAATTCAATAATCGCACCCCGGAGGATGTGCGCCAGTTAGACCAGAACTCGAAGGCCGCAGACCCCCAACACCCGACCTACTACACAGCACCAAGACCGGAGGCGGTTCCGCATTACCTGAATACGGGAGACATCGTGGGGGGCGACATTTATCGGTTCAACAGCGCCCCCGGCACGATCGTTTACCAGTCGATGCTGAGACTGTGCGCCGACACGAAAGCCAACCCATATTACCCCATAACGCCCATCGGCGTGACCCAGACCCACAAGTGGAGTGGCGACACCACGACGCCTGCGCGTCTGCGCAACTGCGCCTGGCAAGCCCTGTGCGGCGGCGTCAAAGGACTGAATTTGTTCACATGGAACCTCGACGCTTTTTTCGTGCGGAACGATCCCAACCTTTGGGCGCAAGTCGAACGCCTGCCGGGCGAGGTTGCCCGCATGCAGCGTTATTTCATCGACGGCGAGCTGACGCATCCGGCCGCGAGCAACACCGGGGTGGTGACCGCGCTCTGGAGCCTTGGCGGAGCACGTCGGCTGGCCGTTCTTAACACCAGTACCGCCTCGACGAGCGTCACTGTGACCCAAGCCACCAGCAGCCTGGCCCCTCTGTTCACTACCCGGCCCGGTGCGCTCGCCTCCAATGGTTCGACCTTGACGGGAACACTCAACGCCGAGGAGGTCTGCGTTTACGATCTGAGTGCCGTGGCGGCACCGTCGGTGACTGTGCAGTTTTCCGCCGCCAGCCAGATGAAGGCCGAGAACGGCGGCCCGGCGACGGTGACTGTCAGCCTCTCGGCGGCCAGCGCCCAAAGCGTCACCGTGCCGTTCACGGTGGGTGGCACAGCGGCCAGCGGTACGGACTACACGATCTCTCCCAGTTCCGAGGTGACGATCCCCGCCGGTGCGACGAGCGCATCCATCACCATCACTCCAGTCAACGATCCTGTGTGCGAGCTTCCTAACGAGACCGTTGTGCTCACCCTTGGCCCGCCCGTCGCCCCGGTCGTTCTGGGTGCCACTGCGGTCCACACATTGTCGATCACCGACGATGCCCCTGTGGCCGTCGCCGACATGCAGGCCGATTTCGGAGTTGCGGGCAAGGGCTGGAGTTACTGGCTGGTGCCGGGCGGCAATCTGGCCAGCAAGTTCCCATTTCCCTCCACCAACGGCGCACCGTATTACGCGTCCTTGTCAGCCACCAGCATCCTGCCGGGCTACACCACGGAAGTGGTGGTGGGCTCTGGGATCAGAGTCGAGCACTGGGCCCTTGTGCGCTGGACGGCCACGCAGAGCACCTACGCCACGGTTACCGGCATGTTCAGGGGCAGAAGCGCGGCAGCGGACTATCCGGCGGACCTTTACGTCCGGGTCAATGGAGGGCCCAACCTGATCAGCCTGAATATTCCGGCCTATGACACCACCACCGTGAGATCTTTCAATGTCGCGCTCGGCACACTTGCCGTCGGGGACACCGTCGACTTTTTGATCCGTCGCGAACAGGAAAACTGGAATGGCGAGACGGAATTGCAGGCAGTTGTCAGCACCTACGACGACCCGCTCTTGACCGTCGTCGCGACCTACGAATCCGAGGTGAAGTCGCCCGCGGAATCCGCCGCCCTCGGCTGGACGTACTTTCGCGCGCTCAACGGCAACATGGATGCGAAGGTTTCCCTCGATCCGACATGGCGGGCTCTGGACTTCTATTACCACTGGTATGCCACTCCGTATTGGGGCCTAACCTACGGAGCTGCCACGGGCAGCCGGGGGCAAATCCTCCCCGGCGATTTGGAGAACTGGTACGTTGCGCGGTGGACGTCCGACGTCGATGCCTCCTTGCTCACGGTGACCGGGACATTGAGAAAAATCCACAACTTCGTCGATGCGAAGCAACTGGCGGTCGATTTATACGTCCGGGTCAACGGCGGCGACGAGCGCTCGTTGCGGGTCCTGAGCACCGACACCAGCACCCACCCCTACCGCTTTGACTTCACCCATATCAAGGTGGGCGACACCGTGGACCTGATGGTCCGCGGGGAGGTGCGCAACTGGGCTGCGAACGTCGTGCTCAACTCCACGCTCCATGCCGTGCTCACCGTCCCAAGCTCGATGCAATCCTGGCTTGAGAAGAATGCGCTGCCCGCCGACGGATCCAGCCTGGGTGGCCCCGACGCCAGCCCGGCGGGTGACGGGATCAAGAACCTGATGAAATTCGCGCTGGGAATCGATCCATGGGTGACAGGCTACCAGAACCACCTCGAGCGCGGAACCGTGGCAGTTTCCAACAAGGACTACCTCACGCTCACCTACATGCGCCCCGAACCTCCCCCCGCTGGGGTGATCTGCACGGTCAAAACCTCTTCCGACCTCGTCACCTGGTCGGCGAACGAGACTGTCCCGGTTTCCTCCCCGGTGGCCGACGGCATCCGCACCATCACCGTGCGCGACAGCATCAGCACCCAGGACGCCCCGCAGCGGTTCATTCGTTTGGAAGTGAACCCGGTGCCGTAGAGGTTGTGACGGTTTATGGAACTTTCACCTCCGCGGAAATTTCTTCCGGCGTGAGCGCCCGGTTGTAGAGCTTGACGTTGGCGACGGCTCCTTTGAAGCCGTTGTCTGGTTTGAGATTGTCGTTGGGCTTGCCGAAGAAAAACTCTCGAGTCCATCGTTCGAGGATCGGGAGAGCCGGCGCATCGTTGACGAACTTTTTCAAAAGTTTTCCGTCGACCCAGAGCGAGATTGATCGGCCATCATCCGTAAAGACAAGGGTGACCTGCTGCCACATCTTCGCGGCCGCGGCGGCTTCGGTCACGCCGGTTTTCAACTTAAGATCGGTGCCGATAAAGGAGAAGGCAAGTTTGCCATCAAGGATATCGAGGTTCAGGCGGAATTTTCCGTCCTCACTGAAGAATGCTGCGAGGGAGCGGCGTCCCTGGATCGTGTCCGGATTAATCCAAGCGCTGAGCGTGAGATCCTTCGAATTGTAAATCCCGATTTCCGTGCCGTTTGGAATCTGGCTGAAGGAGGAATGCCCATCGAGCCAGAGTGCCTTGCCGAGATTTCTTCCTTCGACGATCCTGGACGGGCCGTGAATGGCGGAAGCGAAGTCGGCATTCTGCACCCCCGATTGGACGAGGATCTGACCGGACGGCGAAAAACTCCACTCGACAGCAGGCTTGTCTGCCGCGCACACCGGGGCGGCAGGGGGCATGGGGCCTGCAACGATATAGCGCGGACCGATGGACTCAAAGGCGATGGGGTAGCCATTATCTCTGGGGGCAATCGTCTCTCCGGTGAAGAGGTCGGTCACCGGGGAATTCTCGTGAAGACCGAGAGATTTCCAATCAAACACGAGGGTCTCCGTGCGGGGCTGGTTGTTGCGGTTCTCCATCACCGCCAATGCGCGAATGCCCGGTTTCACATACACGCTCATGAGCACATCTTTAGGGGTGACTCCCCCGCCGGTGATCGTCGCCCCGCCAAGATTTTCCCAATAGCCGCGGAACTTGATGTCAGGGTCGCCCAATCCAAAGTGCAAGAGGCCGGATTTGACCTTGCCCCAGATCTCATAGCCCGGGCCTCCGAACTGGGAGACAATGTCATGGATCACGCACATCGCGTAGTTGCCCGGCAGGGCGGGCTCGCGGTTGAGAATGAAGTTGTTGGTCAATCCGAACGCTTTCGGGCTGCTGCGGATGCGGTAATATTCGAGGGGCACCTGTCGGATGAACATATCGGCCCCGAGGCGGGGTGCTTGGCTGCCGAGTTGTTCGTCGTCCGCAATGGAATCTGCAAAGGCAAGGAGCGGCGGGCACAAGATGCCGGAGCAGACCGAAGTGTGGACCATATACCAGCTCTGGCGTCCGCGCTTGCTGGCGAGGTCCCGTTGCATGGTGTAGAGCCGTTTGTGGAGGTCGCGGTAGGCGAGGATTGGAATCCCGCCCTCACATCCGTGCAAAGAATTGCTACAGACACTGGGCGCGCCGTAATCATGGTAGATGCCATCCATGTCGGTTTTGATCAGGTAATCCCGACTGGTAAACACCGTGAAGTCGTTCCAGCCATCGGCGGCGGGACAGGCTCCGTAGAGGCCTTTTTCCGGGAAGTTGGCCTCATTGGTAGCAACGGTGGGGGTGAAGTTGGTCGGGTTCCTCCATTCCCGCCCGAAATACGAGAACTCGGGAGCGGCACCTGCGAGCATGGACGAGTGGACGTAGGGGATGCCGCGTCCGCCGTTGCGGCGTGCCATTTCGGCCCGCCTGCGCATGATCTCGCCCGCCTTCTCGCCGGCCTTGCCGGGAGGAAGCATGGGATACCCGTGGTAACGCTGCTGCCAAGGGTTCAACCAGGCGTTCACACTGTTGAGAGCCTCGCGGCGCCAGTTGTTTGACATCGGACGCATCGGCGTTGGCTCGAGACCGAATGCAAAGTGCCCCTTGGCGTCCGCCGTTCCACCGGAGACCAGGTTGACGCGGAAGTTGATCGATCCGCCCGTCTGGCCCAGCTCGAAACGGGATTCGTTTTTGATCGTCTTCCAGGATTTGTCGGACTCGGCAAACCAAGAGATCCCGACGCGCTCGTTGCCGAACCAGATCGAGTGGATCAGCCCGGATTTCCATGGTTGCTTGTCAAGGTTGAGGTTGGGGACGACGCAATACATCCCGCCGGGAACGAGCCGGTAGGCGGCCATCTCCTTGCGCATCGGCAGAAGAAAGCTGAGCTGGTCGAAGTCGGTTTTGGAGAGGTCCCCTTCGAGATCCAGCCAGAGCATCCCGTCGTATTCGATCCGGCCCTTCACCCGGAAATTTGCGCTGCCGATGCTGGCGGTGCCCTGGAAAGTCACCTTGGCGGGCGAGGCCGTTTCGATTTTGAAATCCGAGGCTTTCCACTCGGTGGGCGTGCCGGCTTTAGTGCCGATGAGGACCGCCGGGGAAGCGAGGAGATCGACGCCCTGGCTTTTGATCTGCGAGGGGAGCGGCGAGCCGCTGAAAACGAACTCGCGTCCCCAGCACGAGATGCTGGTCGCCGCACCATTTTTGGTGATCACCAGCGGCGTCCACGGTTCGGGGATATGTTGGTCGTCGAGGACGCCCACCTGGGTGCCGATCCAGGGCACCTCGGGTTTGGTGAAGGCAACTTCCTTGATCGAGGGTTTGCCGCTGCCAGGGAGTTGGACGCTCGATCTGACGATGTAGTCGCCCGGCGCGAGGTTCTTGATCGGGAGGTCTTCTTTGGCAATGCCATCGGAAAACGCGGTGAGCGATTTCGAGAACCCGACCTTGTGGGATTTGGTGTTGATCAGCTCGATGAGGACCGGGGATTTTGCAGGATCGATTCCCGTTCCTTGGATGCTGACCGAGAGTTGACCGACGCCGAGGCTAGGTCGCATGGCCAGGTCGAGGACGGCACCTTTTTCGAGATTGAGCGGAAACACATCGTGCCAGAGAAGCTCGCCGGTGCCGCGGTTGATCAGGCCGGTCTCGAGGAACCGGGACCCCTGGTCATTGATGCGTCCGGCAACCGCCAGGGCACGCGGCTGTCCTTTAACGAGCGGCTGTGCCTGACTTTTGAGCGTGAGGCCTTCCGTGGTCAAGCCCGGCGCTTCGGCAAAAAGTTTGACGGTTGTGACGCCGCTCGGAATGAGTTTGGTTTCGAGTTTCGTTTCGCCCTTGCGGGTGGATTGAATGGCATCGACCTGGACGGCCAAGGCATCCGGACGCAGCGACAGAATCCCCCACGACTTCGGGTCGTTATTTCCGGGAAGCCCGCCCCAAAAAGAGGTGGTTTTTTCCAAGCCGGCGATGGCCGAACGGGAGAAAAAGCGCGCTCCCCAAGCTTCGGTGTCCTTGGGAGCAGTGCGTCCCAACGAGGCGAACGGGATGACGATCTCCATCACGCGATCCAGGTTTTCCGCCGAAGCGGCTGCCTTCCACTCCGGGTCCCACGAAGCGTCGAATTTTCCATCCGCGCCGACTTTGGCGTCCGACTGGGAAGCGGAGAGATTGACCGCGAACCGGAAGTGTCCGGAAGGTGCGCCGGTGCCGTTCCATCCGGGAGCGAGCTCGACGATCACGCCGTCATCCTGGCTCTGATCGGCATCGCGCTTGCGTTTCGCGGTGTCCAAGGTCGCCCCGGCGGGCATCTGGCGACGGAAGGCGAGGTATAGATTCGTGGCGTCATGGGTCACAGAGACCGCCAGGGGTTGATCGACGTTGAGCGAGTTGTCGCCTGCTTGTTTGGTTTCGGCGAAGCGGAACCCGCGAATGCGCGAGGCCTTGTCCCATTCACCCGCCGGGGATTTTCCGTCGATGGTGGGAGGAGTGGCACAAGTGGGAACGACGATCTGCGGGTGGGAATTGGCGGCCAGTCGCGCCATGCCAACGGCGAAGCGGGCTTGAATTTCAGACGAGGTGAGCGGCCGGTTGTAAATGCGCAGGTCGTCAATCAGCGTCGTCTGCGGCTTGCGGGCATAGTTGGCCGAGACGCCAAAGGGGAAGTCTCCAACCTCGAATTTTGCGGGGAGTCCGGCCATCGGCTTGAGCTCATTGGTGAAAGAAAGCCCGTTGACATACTCGCGAACCTTGTTGCCATCCCAGATCGTGACAAGATGCACCCAGCGTCCGAGAACCGGCGAGTAGCTGACGATGGTATTGAGCGTGCCGTAATCCGAGTTGGTGCCGCGAACGCACCAGAATCCCCCACGGTCGAACCGGTAAATCTGGAACCAGTTTTTGTTATCCTGTGCGCGAAAGAAAATATGGTGGGCATCATAGGCGAAATCCTCGACCATGTTCCACTTGACCGGGAGCAGCCACATCTCGACGGTTCCCTTTTCCAGCGGCAGATTTTTCAGCGAGTCGTAGGAA
>CAYWLC010000150.1:0-6953 GCA_964458895.1 uncultured Luteolibacter sp.
CCACGTGGCGCGGGCATGCTGCCCGCCGCCTGTAACAGTCAAGTTAGTCGGGAGGGAATAGCCAAGAGCATGATGAAATTTCAGCATTTCAGTTTTTCAGCATTTCAGCTTTTACCTATCGCCTTTTCCGATCACGAAGGTTTCGAAACCATGCGCTTTGAGCGCGGCAGTCGGGAGAACGGCGCGGCCGTCGAAGACGAAGGCGGGCTTGAGCATGAGTTGATAGATGCGGGCCAGATCGAGGGACTTGAATTCATCCCACTCGGTGAGGGCGACCAGTGCGTGGGCGTCCTGAATCGCGGTGTAGGGGTCGCTGTGGATTTCGAGATTCTCGGCGACAAGTTTGGCAGAGACCCCGGCATCGGCAAGTTCCTGGCGGATCGCATCCGGACTGACTTGTGGGTCGTAGATGGCGAGTTTGGCGTGTTCGCGGAGGAGGTCGCGGCAAATCTGGATGGCGGGGGATTCGCGGGTGTCGTTGGTGTCTTTTTTAAAGGCGAAACCCAGAATGGCGATGCGCTTGCCGTTGACCGTGTTGAAGAGGCTGCGCACGATGTTTTCGACAAACCGCGACTTCTGCCAATCATTGAGGTGGACCACCTGGCGCCAGTATTCGGACACGTGGGGAAGGCCGAAGGATTCACAAAGATAGACCAGATTGAGGATGTCTTTCTGGAAACAGGAACCGCCGAAGCCTACGGAGGCTTTGAGGAACTTGGGTCCGATGCGCGAGTCGGCTCCGACGGCGCGGGCGACTTCGTCCACATCGGCGCCGGTGGCTTCGCAGAGCGCGGAGATCGAGTTGATCGACGAGATGCGTTGGGCGAGGAAGGCGTTAGCGACGAGTTTGGAGAGTTCGGACGACCAGAGGTTGGTGGTGATGATGCGCTCGCGGGGTATCCAGCGGGCGTAGATGGATGCCAGCGCCTCGACCGCCGCCATTCCACCCGGGGTGGACTCCCCGCCGATGAGGATGCGGTCGGGATTCTCGAGATCGGAAACGGCGGTGCCTTCTGCTAGAAACTCGGGATTTGATAGAACTTCGAACGTGGCTTCGCTTGAGGAATTCGCGCCGATGATGGTTTTGATGGCACTCGCGGTTTTCACCGGAATGGTGCTCTTCTCCACGATGATCTTGTGTCCCCGGGAAACCTCGGCGATAAGGCGGGCGGCGGACTCGACATAGCGGAGGTCCGCGGCGCGTCCGGCACCGATGCCGTAGGATTTGGTGGGTGTGCCGACCGAGACGAAGATTAGATCCGCCGCGGCGATGGCGGCGCGGATGTCGGTGGTGAAATGGAGGTTGCGGCCACGGGCGGAGGTGACGATATCATGCAGGCCGGGTTCATAAATCGGAAGCTCGTCGGAATTCCATGCGTCAATGCGTTTGCCGTTCATGTCGGAAACCGTGACTTGGATGTCCGGGCACCTGGCCGCGATCATCGCCATGGTGGGGCCGCCGACATAACCCGCGCCGAGGCAGCAGATGGATCTAACTTTCATGAATGGTTGGTAGATGTTAGACGTTATGAGTTATTAGCACCAGACCCCGCGCTGCGCTGGGTGTGGATTGAAGATTAAGTTCCGGTAGCGACGAACCACTGTGAGGCGCGCAAACTAACCACTGAAACACTGAGCACCGCTGAGAGAACTGATTTTTTACGGATTCTCAGTGGAATCAGTGGCGCTCAGTGCCTCAGTGGTAAAACTGCCCGATTTCACGGAAGGACGCCCATTGAATTTCAAAGTCTTATAAATGACTTGCTCAGAAGGTTTGGTGCTTCAGCATCCGCGCATTCGGTCGCGGAGCAGATAGTAGATGAAGAGCGAGTTATAGGTGAGGTAGCGCTTGAAAAGCCGGCGGGGTTCCATGGCGAGGCGGTATGCCCATTCGAGGCCTAGGCGTTGCAGGGCCGGTGGGGATTGTTTCACTTCTCCGGCGTGGAAGGCGAATGCGGCGCCGATGCCGAAATAGACGCCGGGAGGAAGGAGGTCCTTGTGCCGGGCGATCCAATGTTCCTGTTTGGGGCACCCCAGGCCGACCCAGATCAGATTCGCGCGGGTGGCGCGGATTTTCTCACAGACCCGCTCAAATTCATCCGCAGGCCACTCACCGAACGGAGGCGAATGGCTGCCTGCGATGATGGCTCCGGGAAAGCGCGTGGCGAATGAGGTGGTGAGTTTTTCGAGGGTTTCCTGTTTTCCACCTAACAAAAAATGCCGGAATTCGCCGCGGCCTTGGGTGGCCATGAGCGTCTCCAGCATCAAGGTGGGGCCATACACGCGGTCGCTGAGTTTTTCAGCAAGTGGGAGTTGGGTGTTGACCGCCCAGACCAGCGGCATGCCATCCGGGCAGATCAGGTCGAAGCGGCGCATCGATTCCCCGAACGCCGCGTCATGACGGGCGAGTGTGGTCACATGGGTGTTGGCCGCCTCGACGGCACAGACCGTGCCACCCGTGGCCGCGCGCTCGAGAACCCAGGCGACGGCTCCGGCATAGTCCGTGGCGGCAATGGGCAGGCCGATGACAGGTATGCGTTTCAAGCGGTGGATTCCGGGTTTTGTTAGATTGGTCTTCAGATCCTGCAAAACGGCTCGACGGGGCGGAGCTCGGGAGTGTTGGCGAGTGCGGCGTCGCGGGCTGCGGACTCGGCGAACAGATAGAGGCCGTAACCACCGTAGCCGCCGCCGCAGTATTTGTGCGCGATCGAGCCGGGGAGATCCGGCAGCGCGGCCATGCCCTCATCCAACTGGGCGGAATGATAGAGCGTGACGGCCTCGGAGAGAAGCCGGATGTCGGCATGCAGCGCACCCTCGCGTGCGATGCGGGCGCTCCTTGCGATAAGGTCGTAGTCGCGCGGGAGGTCGGCCACGCCGGGGGTGTCGTGCTGGGTTCCGGTCCAGAAGACCGCCATTCTTCCTGTTAGAAAGTCACCATTGTGTTTGAAGTCGAGCACCGGAATTTGTCCCGAGCGCCAGACGCAGAGTCCGGTTTCGCGGATGACAGCGGGGTCCTGCCAGCCGACGCCGAGGTCCAATTCCGACTCGATACCATCGCGGCCGTTGATCAAGGCCCATGCGCCGCTGCCGCCGAGGCCGGCTTGTTTTTCGAACGGCCACTCGCGCAGTGAGACGAGCGGGGAGATCGCGCAGTTGACCACGAATTCACCGGGGCGGGCGAAACGCGGGACATCGAGCCAGCCTCCGGCGAAATCGACGCGCAGTGGGGCTTCGGTGGGGGCTTGGACCCAGCGCACGATCGAGCTGGTGGAGACGGGAGCGAAGCGTGGCGGGGTTTTTGGCAGCACCGTGTATTTCGCGCCAACCTGGGCGCAGAGTTCGCGTTTCGCCTGGTCGTATTTGTCATCTTCGGTGACGATGAGGAAATCCGGTCGGATGCGCAGGAAGTCCTCCTCGAAATCCAAGCCCTCCTTGTGGCCGTGGGTGATGATGACCTCGTCGATCATGCGCAGGCCCTGGAGCAGGACGCGTTTGTGGTCGTCCGGGATGGATGGCTTGCGCCGTTTGTGTTGCCACAACACCTCGGCGGAGGCGAAGGAAACGATCAGATAATCCCCCAGCGCGCGGGCCTCCTCGAAAAACTGGATGTGGCCGGCGTGGAGGATGTCATAACATCCGGAAACGAATACTTTTTTCATGGTGGTGGCGGTGGGTTAATGTTAGATTTCGAGTCAGGCGGTCGGCCTGCCGAAGCGGGCAAGGAGCTTGTCCGCCTCTGTCAGGGCCATGGCGGTGACCTGGTCCATGTTGTAATACCGGTAGGTGGCCAGGCGGCCGATGAAACTGGTGTGGGACTCGGCGGCGGCGAGTTCCGCGTAGCGCTGGTAGGCGGCGCGGGCGTCGGGAGCGGGAATCGGATAGAACGGCTCGTTGCCGGGTGTCCAGTCTTTCGGGAACTCGCGGATGATCGTGGTGGCGTCGATGTTCTGGCCGGTGGCGTGTTTGATTTCGACGATGCGGGTGAAGGGGGTGTCGGCATCCGGATAATTCACCTGCAGCGCGGGTTGCCAGAAGCCGGGTTTGCCGGAAACGGTCTCGTATGGGATGAGTTGTTCCCGGGTGAACGACTCGGGTTCGAAGCGCAGCGAGCGGTAGGGCAGGGGGCCGAACCGGTGACCGAAGTATTCATCAATGGCGCCGGTGAAGACGAGGTGAGTGAATTTCCAGCGGGTTCTGGCTTCATGGAGATCCACGCCGAGGTGGAGTTCGATGCCGGGTGCGGAGTCTAACAAACGTTCGAAGAGCGCGGTGTAGCCCTTGGCCGGTAGCGCCTGGAAATTTTCAGATAGATAGCGGTTGTCGCGGTTGGTGCGGATAGGGATGCGGCCGCAGACGGAGGCGTCGAGATCGCGCGGGTGGCGCTGCCATTGTTTGAGGGTGTAGCCCTCGAAGAACAATTGATAGAGTTCGCGGCCGACCTGGGAAATGATGACATCCTCGGAATTCCGCGGGTTTTCAACGGGGATGCGCGTGTTTTCCAGCCATGCGGAGAATTCCTCCGGTGATGAGTCCCTGCCGAGATATTCCTCGAAGGTGTTCAGATTGACGGGGAAACTCCAGAAGCGCCCGCGGGTGTGGCTTTTGATGGTGTAGGAGACTTCGTGCCATGCGGTGAATCGTGATAGATAATCCACCACGAGGGGCGAATTCGTGCGGAAATAGTGCGGGCCATAGGGGTGGATCAGCACACCCGCCGCGTCCGTGCGGTCATGGGCGTTGCCGCCGAGGTGATCGCGCCGGTCCACGACCACGCATTTCCAACCGGCCGAGGCTAGGCGTTCCGCGAGCACGAGGCCGGAAAACCCGGCGCCGATGATCAGGAAATCGGTGGATGGTCCGGACATGTCAGAGGTTCATCCAAGGCCACACTGCCGTCCTTGGTCGATCCATCCGCGTGGGAAGGAAACCTGGGTTTGGAGTGGATGGAATGGGGGGAGTTGTCATGATTGCGGCGGCTCCGCAGCAAGGACGACTCGGTGTGGTGGAACTTCAAGTGAAAGCAAAATGGATGGACGTGGGGATCATGTCGGGAAACTGGAATGAGTCATGGGGTGGGCCTCCTCGGCAGGAGGAGGGAAAACAAGTCCACGTCCACCGCCTGGGGCTGGCCGAGGAAATCTAACAGAATCTTGACACGTTCCGCGGCCGGGGCGACGGCGACGATGGTGCCGCGCATGCCTTGGAGTGGGCCGTGGGCGACTTCCACTTCGTCGCCGATTTGGATCACCGGCGACACGGAAAAGGTTTCCTCGTCGTGATCCGAGCGGGTGAGGACCTCGTGGCGGAGGGCTAGCACAAAGGATTCGGGAACGGAGGGGATTTCCGAACCGAAGCGCACCAAGCCGCGCACCCCTTGGCAGAAGGTCACGGCGCGCTCCATGGTGGCCAAGTTGAATTTTGCCAGAAGGTATCCTGGAAACAAGGGTTCCACCCACCAGATTTTGCCGCGGCGGGTGGCCTTGCGATAACGCAGGCGCGGACAGAAGACCTCCACGGCTTCGAGTTCGCGCAGGTGGCCTGCGGCGATGTGCTCGCGTTTTGTTTGCGCCCGCACACAAAACCACTCCGGGCAACTGGTGGTGGGGTCGCTCATTGGCCGAGGATTTTCTGGAGGAGTGGAAGAACTTTGCCGCCGCTGCGCATCCATTTGTCGAGGCGCTCCACGCGTTCGCACAGGAATTCCCGCTGTTCGGGATCTCCCACCTTGTGGGCGGTGGCCGCGAGGCGGTTGATTTTGACTTTCCCGCTCTCGAGGTGCGGGCGGACTTGTTCGCGGATGAAACCGCCGACGAGTCGTTTGAGTTCCACCGCCGGTTCGTAGTAGGTTCGTCGTTCGGTGCCGCCATTGCCCTCCGCCTCGCGGACCGCACCCAGACTCTTGAGCATGCGCAACCCCTGACTGGCCGAACCCTTGCTGATTTTAAGCATGCGGACCAAGTCATCCAGGGATCGAGGCTCTCGGGAAACAAAGAGCAGCCCATAAATTTCACCAATCGAGCGGGGCAAACCCAAGACCCGCACCCCATCCACGAAAACGTCCACCACTTGGCGTTCCAAGGGGTCGAGTTCGTGCGACAAACCGTCCGGTGCGTGATCCATGCAGCAGGATTGTAGCCGGGGATTTCGAATGTTCAATTCAATTTGAACAATCCGCCCTTATCCATCAAAAGTGGACAGGGCTCAAATCCGCGTGGAATTCCACTATCCGGCTCTTCTCTGCCACACCGCTGCCACCGATCAAAGGCGAATTGAAATTTTGCATGCCATCTTTCATGCGCACCCGATAATGGGTCTGTCCTCTTCTCATCATATTGAGCCGGCCCCTCAAACGTCCCTGCGCAGGTCTCTAACACTCCACAACACGCCTTTCGCCGCCGCCGCGCGGCCCCGCAGCGCCCGCGCCCCGCTTGTCCTCCTCGGCCCGAAGCGCTCCCGGCACGCGCTGAAGACCCCGTCCACAAAGTTCCGGCTGCCCAGCGCAACCCCGTCGGAAAAATACCGAACCCGGTATCTAACAATACGCGCCAGCGCCACATCCCGCCCGCGCTCCAACCCGGTCAGCTCCTTCTCCACGACCGCTCTCCCCATGCCCTTGCGCACGACCTTCTCGACCACCTCCCCATCCGCCGCCACCTCCTCGCGCGTCTTTTCCAATCCCTCATCTAACAAAAGCATCCGGTATTCCCGCGACACCCCACCAGCCCAGTGCCGCGCATCGGCAGCCCAGCCCTTGTGAGCCCCCAACGCCCGCACCAGTCCCGCCCGCGCCTTGGCTCCCGTCCCTTTGGCCCCGCCCATCGCCTCGCCGTAGCTGCTCCAGCGGTAGAGCGCCGGGTCCTGCACCATGCCCGCTCTAACGGGGTTGAGGTCGATGTATGCCGCCATCGCGCGCGCCGCCACGCCCTCCTCCACCAGCACGCTCTTGAAGCGGC
>CAYWLC010000151.1:0-6907 GCA_964458895.1 uncultured Luteolibacter sp.
CGGGCACTGGGCTTCCTCGCAGACGGTTACCAGTTTGAGATCGGTGATGAGCGACTTGGTGGACCAGAATTCCGGGTTGTTAGGCAGCCGGACCTTGATCCAGGATGGCTTCTGTGTCCGGTGTAATGCCGGATCCATGTTCATTTTCGGGCCGCAACTACTCATGTCGGCGGGACGCTAAGCCGGTGACTCCGCACGGGAAAGCGGAAATCACAAAAAAGCCCCCGGCGTCTTGCGGGACGCGCGGGGGCCGGAAAGTGGCACCGTTTATGGCTTCGGTGGCTCGGGCTTTTTCGCGAATGCGGAACACCATCCCCCAGCCAATACGATCTTGTTGCCGAATGCGGAGCAGGGGCCGTTCGCTTCGCCGGCCTTACCGGTGAAGAGAGCGCAGGCGGAGCATTTCTGCTCTGGCGTGTGATTCGGATACTTGGCCTTGTCCACCTTGGTGGTGTCTTCCTTGTAGCCAAGTGCGGTGGCGACCGGATCGGACTCTTCGAGTTTCACCGGCGGAGGCGGCGTTTGGGCAAGAGCGCGGCTGCACAGAAGTGCGGGTGTTCCGGCCGAGACGGCGAGTTTGAAGAGGAAATTGCGGCGTGAGTGCATGATGGTTTGGATATCGGGTTGGGGTGTCGGAACGGTTTCTTGAAACGGAACCTTTCCTCGGGGCTGAATATTCCCGGAGTCTCGCACTATTCACGTCATAAATTGAGATTGTTTGCGCATATTCCGCCATTCGGTCGGAAACACGGCGGTTTTGCCTTCCCGCTTGCCGGGAGCCGCCCGGCGGGCACAATCCCGCCAGTGAATTCAGCGCCTCTTGGATTTTTCGACTCGGGTGTCGGCGGCTTGACCGTCGTGCGTGCGGTGCAGGAACTCCTGCCCTGCGAGGACATTCTTTATCTCGGCGACACCGCCCGCTTGCCCTACGGATCGAAAAGCCCCGGAACCATCCGGCAATTTGCCGATGAGGACGCGCGCTTTTTGATCGCCCGCGGGGTGAAGGCCATCGTGGTGGCCTGCAACACGGCCACGGCACACGCCTTGCCGAGTTTGCGCGAACAATACCGCCTGCCCATCCTCGGCGTCATCGAGGCCGGCGTGGATGCCGCTCTCGCCAATCCCAACGCCGAGCGCATCGGCATCATCGCCACCCGTGGCACCATCCGCTCCCATGCCTATCAGCACGCGCTGGCCCTGCGGCGCACGGGTTTGATCATCCATGGCCAAGCCGCCCCGCTGCTCGTGCCCTTGGTGGAGGAGGACTGGATCGACCATCCCGCCACAGCCATCGTGCTCAAGACCTATTTGGAGCCGCTGGTTGAAAAAGGCATCGACACCCTGATGCTGGCCTGCACGCATTATCCGCTGCTGATCCCCGTGTTGCGCCAGTTGTTGCCGCCGGAGCTGCGCCTGGTGGACTCCGCCACAACCTGCGCGGAACACCTGCAAAAGGAACTCACCCGGCTGGATCTGTTAGCACCTAACGACAACGAGGGCAAACTGGAAGTGCATCTAACAGACATCTCGGACGAGTTCGAGGTCCTGGCGCGGCGTTTCTTGAAAAAACCCCCGGGCCGCATCCACCGCGCCGTGCTGGGGGCTTAAGCTTCTGTTAGACCGCTGGCCAACAGAGCTGCTGGAATGGCTGGGCGCGGACGCGTTGGATCATCTCTTTCTATGAGTTCGTGGTCAACCGTTCACTCATGGTAGGGCGCGGCCCACTCCGGGAGCTTGTCATCCGAGGCTTTGATCTCCCTCACCACCTTGCCGGTCTCCGTCTCCATGAGTTCCACTTTCGCTGGTCCGTGGAGTGCGCGGCTCTTCACCACGAAGTGCTTGCCATCCTTGGAGAAGTCCCACTCCTCGATATATCCCAAAGCGGAATGCACACGGCAGAGAACCTTACCCCGGCGGCAGATCACCAAAGTGCCATTCGGGCGCACGGTGTAGGAAGCGGTCTGTGCCGGGCGCTCCGCTTCGAAGACGGTCCAGCCCACCGTCCCGTCTGCCGCCACGTGCGGCTGCCCGCACGAACCTTTTGTGGTCCAGCAGTCCCGGGTGCCGTCGGCATAGACCACCTCGATGTTGCCCACCGGCTCATTATTCCACAGTTTGGCGTCCACCACGGCGGCTTTGACGGGAACCTTCGTCTTCTCGACGCCCGTCTGATCCTCGGCAAGCAGGGAGCTGGAGAGGACACCCAACAGTGTGAGGACTGCCAGGAAACAGACAGATGGTTTGGTCAGGGTCATGGGGTGAATATAACAAATCAAAGCTGAAGATGGCAACGTCCATATTCGCACGCGCTGGAGGACCAGCGACCCCAGATGTTACGGATTTGACTTTCCGAGCGGGAGGGGATTGTCAATCATCTGCAAGCAATGAAGGAGAAACCGAAACTCGTGGCGGACGATCCGTGGCTGGAGCCGCAACAGGGAGCTATTGAGCGACGGATGGAGCGGTTCACCGCCGAGTTGGGAGCGATCATCCGGCAGTCGCGCACGCTGGCCGCCTATGCCGGCGGGCATCGTTATGCGGGTATTCACTTTCTGGAATCCACCCAGGAATGGGCCGTGCGCGAATGGGCGCCCGCCGCGCAGGCGCTCTTTCTGACAGGCGATTTCAACGGCTGGAACCGCGAGTCTCATCCATTGGAGAAATTCCCGGCCGGGGTTTGGCAGATCAAGCTTCCTGCGGACACGCTGGCCCACGGCCAACTGGTGAAACTCCATGTGGTGGGTGCGGATGGATCCCGGCGCGACCGCATTCCGGCGTGCATCCGCCGGGCGGTGCAGGACCCGGTGACGCACGATTACAGCGGCCAGATTTGGAATCCTCCCGTGCCCTATGTTTGGAAAAACACGTTTGATCCGGCGACCCTCGGTGCGCCCTTGATCTATGAATCCCACGTCGGCATGGCGGGGGAGGAGCCGCGGGTTCACACCTATCGGGAATTCGCGGACCAGGTGCTGCCGCGGGTGAAACATGCGGGCTACAACACGGTGCAGCTCATGGCCGTGCAGGAACATCCTTATTACGGGTCCTTCGGCTATCACATCTCGTCGTTCTTCGCACCTTGCTCGCGCTTCGGCACACCCGAGGATTTGAAATATCTCATCGACACCGCCCACGGCATGGGACTCGCTGTTCTGTTAGACATCGTGCATTCCCACGCGGTCAAGAACACGGCCGAGGGACTCAACGATTTTGACGGTTCGGGACACCAGTATTTCCACCATGGCGAGCGGGGCGAGCATGCGTTGTGGGACTCGAAATGTTTCGACTATGGGCGTCCGGAAGTCCGCCAGTTCCTGCTCTCCAATGTGCGTTACTGGCTGGAGGATTTCCGCTTCGACGGATTCCGTTTCGACGGGGTCACCTCGATGCTCTATCATTCGCGTGGCAACCGGGCGTTCGGAAGTTATGACGATTACTTCGGCGAAGACGCTGACAACGACGCGATCCTCTATCTGCAACTCGCCGCGAAACTCGTGCAGGAGGTGAAACCCGGAGCCATCGCGATCGCCGAGGACATGTCCGGCATGCCGGGACTCTGCCGCCCCATCGAGGATGGCGGCGTCGGCTTCACCCACCGCCTGGCGATGGGCATACCGGATTACTGGATCAAGCTGCTCAAGCACAGCCGCGACGAGGATTGGAATCTGGACGAGTTATGGGGGGTTCTGGCAAACCGCCGTCATGGCGAGGCCACCATTGCCTACGCCGAGAGCCATGACCAGGCGCTGGTGGGCGACAAGACGCTGGCGTTCTGGCTGATGGATCAGGAAATGTACTGGCACATGGCCAAGGATGACGCGCATCCGGTCATCGAACGCGGCATCGCGCTGCACAAGATGATCCGCCTGGTCACGCTGGTGTTAGGCGGCGAGGGATGGCTCAATTTCATGGGCAATGAATTCGGCCACCCGGAATGGCTGGATTTCCCGCGCGAGGGCAATGGCTGGTCGTTCCACTATTGCCGCCGCCAGTGGTCGCTGGTGGACAACCCGGAATTGAAATACCATCTTCTCGCCGATTTCGACCGCAGCCTGATGGACTTCACCCGCAACAGCAAGCTGCTGGCCACGCCGCCGGCGCAGGTGCTCTATATCGACCACGGTCCGAAGATCCTTGTCGCCGAACGCGGGAATTATATCTTTGTGTTCAATTTCTCTGTCGGCAACTCGCTGTTCGGTTATCCGATCCGCATGCCGGACCAGACCCCGCGCGATTTGTTGTTAGATACTGATGCCCCGGAATTCGGCGGCCAGGGGCGGATCGACCCCGCGGTCCGTTATCCGGTGGACGAGCATGGCATGATGAAGATCTACAGCCCGTCGCGCAGCGCGCAGGTGTTTGTGAGAGCGGGAGATGGGAAGCACTAAATTTTAAGAGGCTGTCTGAATATTGCGCACAGGTAGGGACCGACCTCCGGGCGGTCCGCGAGAATGGAAAGTGAATGATCTAACGTGGTCGGTATTCCAAACTTTTCATGTGCGGATTCATTCACCTCCCAATCGCCGGACCGCCCGGAGGTAGGTCCCTGCCTTTTTTTCAGACAGCCTCTAAACCAAAATCACTCTTCCTCTGCGCTCCTTTGCGACCTTTGCGACTTGGCGGTAAACTCCTTCTATCCGCAGGCAACAGGAAGATGGTCTCGCGCGAAGACGCAAGGCGCGAAGGAAGCGGACGGGATGACTGAAGCAATGCATCACCTCCGTGCGAAACGGAAGCCCGGGAAAGCGCGGACGAGGCGGCGCATCTCGAGTTTCATCAGGGTGGCTGTGACCACGTGGGCGGGCAGGCCGCTGCGTTCGATGATGCGGTCCACGGGCAGTTCCTCGCTGGTGAGGACGGCGAAGACCGCGGCCTCTTCCTCTGGCAGCTCGGGCATGGATGTTAGATCGTCGGCAGCCGCCGCTTTGCGGGCGAAGGGCAGTTCCCCGAGATCATCGAGGATGTGGCTGGCGTCGGCGACGAGGGTTGCGCCGTCGCGGATGAGCTGGTTGCAGCCCGCCGAGGTGGGTTTGTCGATGGGGCCTGGCACGGCGAAGACCGGTTTGCCATATTCCGAGGCGAGGTTGGCGGTGATGAGGGAGCCCGACCATGCCGGGCACTCCACGACTAACAGTGCGCGCGACCATGCCGCCACGATGCGGTTGCGCATGGGGAATGTCTGCTTGTCCGGTGCGGTGGCCAGCGGGAATTCCGAGACGACCGCGCCGGATCCTTCGGCGATTTTTTCCGCGAGAGCCATGTTTTCCGGCGGATAGAGTTTGCCGAGGCCGGAGCCGATCACGGCGATGGTGCGCCCGTTAGCGGCAACGGCCGCCTCATGCGCCGCGGTGTCGATGCCGCGGGCAAGGCCCGATATGATGGTGAACCCCGCCTGCGCGAGTTGATAGGAAAACTTCTTGGCGGACTGCATACCGTAATGAGTGGCCCGCCGCGAACCGACAACGCCGATGGCATGACGGTCGCGCGCCTCGATTTTCCCCCACACGTAGAGCAACAACGGAGGATCATAGGCATCGCGCAAGGGCGCGGGGTAGCTTTCGTCATCCTGAGGGACGATGGCGATGCCGCGCTCCGCAGCCTCGCGGATCTCCGCAGCGGGATCGGCGTGGTCCTGCCATGCGCGGAGGATGCCCGCGGTTTCCTCGCCGATGCCGTCCACACGCTTCAACTGAGCTGCGGAAGCCGCTAGGATGGCCGCCGGCCCGCCGAACGCTTCTAACAACCGGCGCACCCGTACGGGGCCGATTTTGGGCAGCATGTTCAGGGCAACCAGGGCTTCGAGAGGAGACATCCGGGGCGAGTCTGGCAGGCCCGGGCTCCGACGTCAAAGACGGAAGCGGTGCTTAAAGATGAAAATAGAACCGCAGATGGACGCGGATGAACGCTGATAATTAAGGGTTTCCGCAGATTCCTCGTCTCATCTGTTGGGTGTGCGCTCTGATTTCTATAACTTCTTGAAAATCTGTGTCTATCTGCGTCCATCTGTGGTTCCAATTCTCTTTCCAGGGCGAAATGCCCGCACTGCCGGAAATATCAGTCTGCCAGATGAATGACCAGGCGTCCGGGTTCCACCTTGAAGTCCTCGATACCGGCGATTTTGCCCTCATTTCCGCCAAGCATGTCTCCTAACAGATCGTGGCCCTTGATGCCGCCAAGCCAGTCGTTGGGCAGGGAAATCCCCCAGATCGTTACGTCGTCGAGGACAAAGGCCGCCATGCCGGGTTGCTTGCTCACGAGGAATCGGGCGCGGGCTTTCAGGTGTTTGCCGCCGACCAGCGGGAGATCGGGATCGAGATCGGCTTCGACCCGCGCGTGGATGGCGTTGGTGGCGAGTTCGAAACTCAGGGTTTTTCCGAGGGTGGTATTGTGATTGAGCAGGCCGTTGAGTTCGCGTTCGGTGAGAATGATTTCCTTGGAACCCTTTTCATATTTCGGCTCGGCGGGTTTTTGGATGGCTTCCACCTTGGCCTCGACGACAGCCATTTCATTCGCACTGAGTTCCACGGGGCGGATCGGTCGATTGTGCCACCACCACAGGCCGCCAAATACAAGCCCAAGGAGCGCCAGTATCACAAGCACCCTGATTAGCATGGATCTTTTTTTCGGAGGTCCTGAGGTTTCGCCATTCATGGGAAAAAGATAAGGGGAATGGACGTCTCGTCCATATAAAATGATAGGACGGGACGTCCCATCCGCTCAGTGCGCGGCCAGCCAATGGTTGCCGGTGCCGTGTTCGACTTCGACGGGCACGCCGTGCGGAAGGGGCAGGGCGCCGCGCATGATGTCGAGGATCTGCGGGACGAGCACCTCCTTTTCTGATAGAGCGAGGTCGAAGACAAGTTCGTCATGGACCTGGAGCAGCATTTTCGACTGACGCTTGTTCTCA